>NZ_JHBX01000108.1:0-441361 GCF_001273855.1 Leucobacter japonicus
GGCAAATAGTTACACCAACCAGTTTTTCAGGTGAACAACGATGAGACATTCGCAGTGTGCCTCATTCAATATCGTCCGCTTCACTCACTCTCACCAGGCTTTATGTGTTCGCGAAAGAGGTCTTGCAGGTTCGCTGAGCAGTCAACGTAGCGCTGATCGCCCTGTCGTTTGAGCACGATCTGGTCATTGATCTTGATCTGGCAGATGATCTGCTGCGGCCCAATATTGCTCTGCGCGATGCTCGCTTCAAATTGGATTTCACTATTCTGACCAGTGAATTCAAAGTCGAAGGTATCCGTCGCGTTGACCTGAGCCATTGAAGCCTTCACGTCACCTTGTTCGAAGGGCTCGGTAAAGTTCACCGAGAACGCGCCTTCCGCTCTCGCGGTGAGCTCGACCTTCAATTTCTCGGGTCCATCGACCGCTGCATTGCGAATACTCCAGACGCCCAGACTCACCGCCGCAACCGAGAGCACGACGACGATCAGGGCACCCATCACGACAGATCGCGTCCGGGGCCTGCGCCGCGCGCTCTTCGCCGCCGAGGAGGAGTGAGTCATGCATTACCACCGTTCTGAGCGCACTGATCGAGCCTGCTCGCGATCTATTTCCGAGCCCTCGAGTGGTTACAACTCCCCCGTGATCGTCGCCACGGTGAAGCTTCGCTCCCCGATGCGCACGCTCGCACCGTCGTCGAGTCGCGTGCGCGCACCAGGGGCCAGCGGGCTTGATGCCCCGGTGTCGTCGATCATCTGCGATCCGTTCGTCGAACCGAGATCGGTGACCCACACGCTGTCGCCGCGATACTCGAGTCGCAGATGGGTCTTCGAGACGGAACCGGCAGGGTCGTCGACGGCCACGAGCTGATCTTCCGCCGACGCTGCGTCGGGTCGACGCCCCAGGTTCGCCTCGGCGGGGATGCGCAGCTGGGCACGCTGCCCGGTGTCGAACGTGAGCAGCAGCAGCGCTCCGATCTCGCGTGGCGGAGGCGCGGCGGCGATCGGAGCATCGACCGTGACGACGCCCGGAGGCAGTGCGGGTGCCGGAGCCTGCGCTGCCGAGGCGGCGACTGGCGCGGCGGCCACGCGCGGCGCCGTCGTGGGCTGGTGCACGACCTGCGGCGCTCCGCCAACTCCCCGAACAGCTCCTGCAGGCGCGACCGATGCACTCGCGATGAGTGGCGGTGCGGGCGTGGTCGTCAGCGCACCCGGTACCGGCGCGCCCGCACCCGTGTTCGTGGGCACTGCTTCGACCGGCGTCTGCTGCGCCCACGCGGCCGCACTGTTCGACCAGGCCTGGCGCTCGGCGGGTGTGGGCACCTTCACGACGAGCGTGCGACCGGCGCGATCCGCCCAGCTGCGCCCCATGCGCGCGGGATCAGCAGCACTGGTGGCGACCACACCCCATCCCCCGATGAGCGCGATCAGACTTCCCGCGCCCTGCACGACTCCGCGCACGAAGCCGCGACCGACGCCTGGGGAGAATGGCGCATCGTCACGCGCGGTGCGCTGACGCAGGAGCAGGTTGCCGACGGTCGCACCGGTACGCGCTTCGATAATGAGCAGGATCACTGCGAGTTCGATGACGACGATCACGCCGATGAGCACGCTGCGCGTCGCGATCCCGACGCCTGCCGCGACGGCCAGGCACACGAAGGCATCGATCGAGTAGGCCGCCAGACGCGCACCCACTCCAGAGGGCCGTGCCCAGGCTCGCGAGCGCGCGAGGGCAACGGCGAGGCGAGCATCTGCGGCGGTGCGAGCCGGTGGGCGCGTCGGCTTCGGTGGCCGCACCGGTCCACCCGAGGGCTGCGGTCGCTGTCCCGCACGCTGACCTGCCGGAGCAGCAGCTCCCTGGGGTACCGGGGCTCCCGGTCGCATGCGCACCGCCGGAGCGGTGCCGAGCGGCGGCTGCGTCGATTGGGGAGCCGATTGAGCCTGGTGCGGTTGCTGCGGCACGCCTCGTGCGTACTGCGGTGCGACTGGGGCGGGGGGTGATCCGGCACCGCGTGCTCGGCGCGCACGCCCGCGTGCGTCTGCGCTCATGCGGCAAGCACCCCCTGCAGTAGATTCAGCGTTCCGGCCGCGAGCACTCCTGCGGGCAGCACGAGGGCGACGGCGATGCTGTCCACGATATCGCCCGTGCGCGACCATCCGAGTGACCGGTCCCCGCGGGCCAGTGGCAGGATCGCGGCGGCCGCGACCAACCCCGCCAGCAGTGCGCCGCCGGCGATCAGCAGGCTGACCGAGAGTGTGAGGTGCGGTGCACTGAGCAGTACGAGCATGACGAGTCCGGCGATCACCGCGACCCGAGGCGGCGTGCGCAGGCTTCGCGCCGCCGTGCGCCGCGAAGTGAGCAGCAGCCCCAGCACCGCCCAGGCGACGAACGCCGAGCCGGCGATGATCTGCACGAGATCACCGCTCGTCAGTGGCACGATGGCGGCAGGAATACCGAGGGCGGCAACCACCGAGAGCATGAGCACGGTGGCGTCGAGCCGCGCCTCGGCGAGCGCCACGACTCCGGTGACGCGATCCCGATCGACACTCTCGATGAACTCGGGCACGCGCCCCCGCACCGTCCATCGCAGCGACATGAATCGGCCGTAGTCGATGTGGTGGCCGGGGTCGACACCGACGAGCAGACTCGGCGCGGCACGCACTCCGACCGTTGCCAGTGCGGCGCACATGATCAACAGTTGCGCCGGCGACCAGCCCAGCGCCGGGCTCACCAGCGCGAGCACCGCGACCGTCGCACTGATCACGACGAGCGGGGTCGCAGCAGCCTGCAAGCGAGGCGACACCGCCATGAACCCCAGCAGCGACGCCAGCACCGAGATCGCCGCCGCGGCCACAGCAATCGCCAGGCCCGGTGACGCCCCGACCGCCGGCAGCACGGCTGATGCGGCGGCGGCGCCGCCGAGCCCGACGGCCGCAGCGACGAGGCTTCCCCGTGCGCGGCGCCGGCTTGCCGCAGCGACAGCGGTCACCACCGCGGCGAGCGCGAGCACAGCGACGGTCACCCAGCGCCACTCGGGCACGACGGCTGCCAGCACCGCGGCCGTCGCACCGAATCCGAGGAGCGCCCAGGGCGCCGCGCTCGCGCGTCGGAGCGCATCCGCTTCGGCGCGGTCAGACGTCGACACGTGCAACGGGCCTGCCACGGCGTACAGCCCGCCTTCGCGCAGCTCAGCAGCGGACGTCGCCGCATCGACGGCTGCGCCGTCGGGTCCGAGCACGCGATCTGTCGCAGAGAGATGCACCCCCACTGCGGCGAGCGCGCCGGCGAGTGCCTCGTTCTGAGGCACGACAAGGTCGTGCCGGTTCCCCGCCGCTTCGAGCGCGATCCGGCGCAGACGCGGCGCAGGCTGACTCACGCCACACAGTGTAGCGTCGCGCTCGCACCCGGGGCGGGGGCGGACGCGGCGCCGCGATCCGCACTAGGATGCTGCTGGTACCTGGGGAACATCCGTTGATCGCACGGGGAGGCAGTGCGTGAGTGCAGAAACGACCGACGCGAGCGTCGTCGTACGCGTGTCGGTGGTGCACGGCGAGCGTCGTGTCGACCTGGTCATTCCGGGGCGCCTACCGCTGCTCGAAGTGCTTCCGGGCATCGCGCGCGGCCTCGGTGTGCTCGATGCCACGCTGCTGCACGGCGGCTACCGGTTGACGCGCGCCGATGGCGCCGAGCTCGACCCGACGCGCGGGGCCGTGGCCCAGGGCATCGACCAGGGCGAGATTCTGACGCTGTCGCGCGGCCAGCTCATCGCCGTCCCCCGCCGCTACGACGATGTAGTCGAGGCCGTCATCGATGCGACGTCCGCGCACCACACCGCGTGGCGCCCGGAAGATGCCGCGCGCACCGCCACCGCCGTGAGCCTCACGCTCATCGCACTGAGCGCGATCCTGCTCGCACTGCAGCCGGCATCGTCGTACCTTCCCGCCGTCATCGCCGGCGTCGGCACACTGGTGCTGCTCGCCCTGACGGCGACGCTCTGCCGCATCGCCCAGCACGAGGCAGGTCTCGGATTCGGCCTCGCAGCCGCAACGTTCGGCGGGCTCACGGGCTACCTCATTGCGCATCAGCACCCCCTCTGGGGCTTCGCCCTCGCTGCCGCGGGGCTCGGGTTGATCGTGGCCGGCGGCGCAGCCCTGCTCGTCGCCACCCGACCGGCTGAGCTTCTGCTGCTCCCGGTCGCGCTCGGCACGGCGATCGCACTGCCGGCCGCGGTGGTCGGCATCACCGGAGTCGACCCCGCAGGGCCCTACGCGGTCATGATCGCGTGTGCGGGCCTGCTCGCCGGCGCGCTCCCCTGGCTCACGCTCAGCAGCACCCGCATCCGGGTCATCTCGCCGATGACCGAGGCCGAGATGTTCGATCCGCCTCCACCCGTCGACCCCGAGCGCGTCGCCGCACGCATTGATTCCGGCCACCGGCTGCTGGTTGCCCTGCGCATAGCCTTCGCTCTCGCCGTGCTCGTGGCGACGCCCGTGGTCGCCGCCACGAGCTGGATCGGCACGGCGCTCGCGCTGATCTGCGGCGCCGTGCTCATGTTCCAGTCGCGGCAATCAGCCCGACGCGCCTCGGTGATCGTTCTACTCGCGAGCGGCACCGCAATTCTCGCGGTCGCCGGGCTCGTGGCGATCCTGACGCATCGCGACCATGCGCCGCTGCTGCTCGCCGTACTGCTCATCGCCACCGGCCTCGTTTCGGGTCTGACCCTGCTCAGCGCCCGCGCGCGCATGCGTGTGGCGACACTCGGAGACACGATCGAGGTCATTCTGCTGGCGCTGCTGCTGCCGCTCGGGGCCATCACCGCGGGGCTCGCGTAGGCCGTGGCGAGCAAGAAGGATCTGCTCGAGGCGCAGAATTTCAGCAAGGCGCGATTGCTCTCCGCGTTCGTCGGCGGCGCCCCCGGAGGCAAAGAGCTGGAACCCGCGAAGCCGTTGCGCGCGGTATTCGCGGGCATCGCCCTCACCGCAATGGTGGTGCTCGCCGGAGTGTTCATCGGGCTGATCCAACCCAAGCTGCCGGGCGGGTGGGAGAACAACCGCCTCATCGTCGCGAGCGATACCGGCGCCCGCTACATCAGCGTCGACGGCACGCTGCACCCGGTGATCAACACGGTGAGCGCCCGCATGGCCATCCCTGCCGGAGAGTTCAAGGTCGTGACGGTCAAGCAGGGCGCACTCGAAGGGATTCCGATCGGCGGAACCCTCGGCATCCTCGGCGCACCAGACACGCTGCCCGAGGCGGAGCACCTCGACGGCAGCGGATGGGCCGCCTGCGCGACCCCTGATTCGACTCGGGTGCAGCTCGGCGGGGATCGGCCCGATGCCGCCCCCACCGACTCGGGCGTCGTCGTCACGAGCGAGGGCGGCACGTACGTCATCACGGGCGGCACGAGCTACGCCGTCGCCGAGAGCGATCGCACCGCCGTGCTCCGCGCGATCGGCCTCGACGGTGCTGCGCCCGCAGAGGTCGGGAGCGAATGGCTCGCGCTGTTCACCCAGGGCGCTGATCTGCGACCGATCGGCGCGGTCGATGGCGGCACCGTTCGCGGGGTCGATCTGCCTGCCGGGTCCGTCATTCGACCGACCGGCGGCGGAGACGACGAGCGATACCTGCTCACGGGTGACGGATCCCTCGCGCGACTCAGCGACCTGGCATATCGCCTCTATCTGCTCGGCGGCGGGTCTGGCGCCCTCGGCGACGAGGTCGAAGTTAGCCCCGCGCAGATCGCTGCACTCGCGACCGCAGACCCGGCGGGCCCCGCTGATTGGCCGCAGCGTCCGCTCACATCCGCTGCATCGGCGGCTGGGCCGTGCGCAACACTCACGGGTGCTCCGAGCGACCAGCAGACGGTGCTTGCGGCTCCGGGGAGTGCGGTGACGTCGGCGACCGACGAGACCACAGAATCCGACGCAGCCGGCAGCGGCACCGTGCGCGTGAGTGTCGCCGCCGACGGCGGGGCGTTGGTGCGTGGAGGATCAGCCGGCCCCCTCACCCTCATCGACGCAAGCGGCACCGCCTACGCCGTGCCCGGCGATGTGGCGACGGGCGTCACCCGACTCGGCTACGCCGACACCGATGTCGCCGTCGTGCCGGCCACGTGGATCCAGCTGCTCACTGCCGGCCCCGCGCTCACCGCAGAAGCGGCATCTGCGAGCCCCGAGGCCTCATGACGCGGCGGTTCGGGCGCACGGCATCACTCGTGCTCGCGGCGACCTGCGCAGCTGGTGCCTTGTCGGCACTGCCCATGTCCGTTGCGGCACCCGCGGCATTCGCGGAGACCTCGCAGGCCGCCGAGGGCGATGGGTGCCCCGTCGGGGTGCTCAATCGGATCGCTGGCCCTCCCCCGGCGTTCACCGAGATCGGGTGGTCTCCCAGCACGCTCATCGACGCACCAACGGGTGCCGGTGTCACCGTCGCAGTCATCGATTCGGGCATCGACGTGACCAGACCCCAACTCGCCGATGCGTTCGCCTCCGGCAGCGCCTCGCTCATCGCTGATGGCGAGCGCTCCGACGGGCTCGGTGATCCGCAGGGCCACGGCACCGCGCTCGCCGGCATCATCGCCGCCCGCCCGTCCGACGCCTCCGGGGTCGTTGGCATCGCGCCCGGGGCGAAGCTGATCTCGCTGCGCGTGTTCCGCGATGACGATCAGGCCAGTCAAGATCAGGGGTTCGACGCCACTCCTGAGCGCGTCGCCCAGGCCATCCGCACGGCCACCGACCTCGGTGCCCAAATCATCTCGGTGTCGCTCAGCGACGATGTCGACGAATCCGCGGTGCGCGAAGCGACGACATATGCGTCGGATCGCGGGTCGCTCGTCGTCGGCAGCGCCGGAAACCGAGGCACCACGCAGAACACCGAAGATTCACCGCGCTACCCGGGGGCATACCCGGAAGCAATCGCGGTGACGGCGGTGAACGCGGCCGGGTTGCCGACGAGCGACTCTATTCACGGCGATCACGTCGACGTCGCGGCGCCCGGCCAGAACGTGCTCACGCTCGCGACCGGCGGCGGCGATTGCATCTACGGCGAAGCACCGCAGTCTAGCTACTCGACCGCCTACGTCGCGGGCGCAGCCGCACTGCTCGCCGAGCGATACCCCGATGAGGGGCCCGCGGGGTGGAAGTACCGACTCGAAGCGACCGCTGCCCGGTCGAACCCGGATGCGCGAGACGACCAGGTCGGGTGGGGCGTGATTCGCCCTGCTGCCGCGCTCGACCTGCGTCCCAGCGCGACCACGCGCGGACCGGTGAGCCCATTTGCCGACACGAGCGATGCCGCGTTCTCGTCGTCGCCCACGCGCGTCACCACGCATCCGGCGGAGGCGGGCAACGAGGCGTTCGTCACAGCGATTGCCGTGGTCGCCGCCGGGCTCGTCGCGCTGTTCGGGCTCGGTGCGCTGCTGCGGCGACGTAGGCAATCAGAGTCTGCGGGCGACTGAATCTCGGGCAGGCTCGCTGCGGTCCAGCCGGCTGATCGATCAACCGGTCGCTGATGCAGCCGGCCGCTCACTTAGCCGGTCGTCGACCTGCTCGGCAGCCAACTCAGCCGGCCCCCGACTCAGCCGAACGCGAGCATCGCGACGATCCACAAGCCGCCGACTGCGACGACGAGGCTCGCGCCGAAGCCGATCACGGTTCCCGTACCGAAGCGGCGGTTCGCCCGTTCGGTGGATCGCAGGCCCTGGCGTTCGGCTTCCGGGGGTGCAGCGCGCGACTCCGGCGGCGCACCGATGCGCGCGTCGGTCGCGGACGTCGCGACGTTGCGCCTGCCGGCGCGGCTCGAGGTGATGACGGGGAGCGCCGGCGACACACCACGGCGAGGCAACGCATGCGACGGTGCTTCGGTCGGGGCATCGGGGATGCGGTACTTCGCGTCGAGCGGAGACTTGAACATGCGCGCGGCGATTTCGGGCGGCAATTCGGCCGGCGCCGGGTCGGCGACAGGCGGTGCCGGGTTGAACGATGCGCCACGCGGCCGTTCAGGAAGCACCGCGGCAGTGGGGTCGAGTGGCGGCGCAGCCGTGGGGGTCTGCTGATCACGTTGCGCGGCGCGGCGCGGCGTCACGACCGTCTCATCGATCGGCGCCGGCGCTGCGGGCGCTGCTGCTGGCGCTGCCGGCGATTCGACCCGGCGAGGCGTGACGACGGTGTGATCGAACGGCGCCGGCGCCTCTGGGGTGTTGGGGCGAGGCGTCACCACGGTGCGATCGAGCGGGGTGGAGGTCTCACTCGGCTTCGGGGTCACCACCGTCTCGTCGAGCGGCGCAGATGGGCGGCGCGGGCCGGCTGGTCGTCGGGGCGTCACCACCGTAGCCTCCGTGTCATCGGTGCTCGGCACGATCACGGTGCGGTCTGGTTCTTCGGGTGACGGCGTTGGCTCGGAGTCGGGCGCAGACGCGTCGCGATCCCCCGTCATCGAGCTCGCCTCGGCACGGTCGCGGTGAGCGTGAGGTCATCGTCGGCGGTGGCGCTCTCGGTGCCCGTCGAGCCGACGTGCCAGGCCGAGCCACCCGCGACCACATCGACGACGATCACGGTGATGTTGTCGCGCCCGCCCGCAGCGTTGGCGCGGCGCACGAGCTCTTCGGCAACCGTCTCAGCTGGCCCGCCCATGGTGAGGGCGGCGCGCAATTGCTGATCGTCGACCTCCGTGGTGAGGCCGTCGGAGCAGATGAGCAGGCGTGCGCCGTCTTCGACCGGAAGCAGCCAGCTGTCGGCGGTCGTGTCGGCCGAGCCGAGCGCGCGCGTGATGACGTTGCGGCCGGGAAGCGTTGCCGGATCGTGTGCACCGCCCGCGATCATCTCGTCGCGCAGCGAGTGATCGATGGTCACCTGGTGCAGCTCGGCTCCGCGGTGCAGGTAGACACGGGAGTCGCCGATGTTGAGCACCAGCCAGCAGATACGGCCCTCGTGTTCGACGAGCACGGCGCCCGTGAAGGTGCAGCCGGCCCCGCGCGCGCGATCCGCCGCCACCCGGGCTACGGCTTCGCGGGCGGCTTCGAGCGCCGCACCGACCTCGCGCACCGTGGACGGGTCGCCGGCGTGGATGTGTTCGGCGAAGGCTTCGATCGCAGACCGGCTGGCCTCGTCACCGGCTTCGTGTCCACCCATGCCGTCGGCAACGATGAAGCTCGGAAACTCGGCGAGCGCCGCGTCTTCGTTGATCGATCGCAGCATGCCGACGTCGGTGCGCACCGCCGCTGAGACTTCGGGTCGGGTGTCGGTGTGCATCATCGTCCTCCTGCGGCGAAGCGTCGAGGAAGACGCAGTCGCTGTCGTATGCGTGTCTTGGGCAGCAGTGAACGCAGCGAATAGCGCGCGCTGAGTCTGCGCCAGAATCCGAGGCTCGCGCGGCGCGCGGCCAGTTCGTCGTCTACGAGCGCCCAGAGCTGATCGGCGTCGAGGTCGCTGATGCCTTCGCGGGCGTACACCGCACGATCAACCGTCCACGAGATCCATTGGGCCGATGGCACCTGCAGCACTTCGAGGGTGTCGCGGCGCCCCAGGTTGGCGGGGGCCGTACGCCCGGTATCTGCGTACCCGTCGATCAGTTCGTCCCAGGCGCCGAGTGCCCGCTCTTCGGCCGTGCCCGCGCGCCGGCGTCGCTGCGCGCGGATGCGCTTGGCGACCGGCAGGAACAGCACCGGCAGGGCGAGCAGCACGAGCGCGAGTATCGAGAGGCCGATCGCTTTCAAGATCGGCCACAGCGCTGCGAACGAATCGCGCTCGGGCGTCTCGGAGGGATCGCCCGAGTCTCCGCTCGTGCCCGTCGGTGGGTCGGCCTGGCTGGCGTCTCGTTCCTCGGGCACGGTCGGGAATTCGGGCAGCTGCTCACCGCGTTCGAGCGTGCTCGGCGGCACCTGCAGCTGCGGGCTCGCGTCGATGGGCGCCCAATCGCCGGTGTCGCCGCGCACCTCGACCCAGGCGGCGAGGTTTTCGCCGGTGCAGGTCTCGCTGCAGGCCGGAACGCCGGGAACGCCCGCCTGCTCGTCCCCGAGTCGCACCCCGAGCACCACGCGCGAGTCGAATCCCATCGCGCGGGCGATGAGCGCAGCCGCGGCCGCGAACTGCTCGTCGTCGCCGATGCCCGATACGAGTGCTCGGTCGTCGGCTCCGCTGCCCGCCGCACGCTCTTGTTCGTTGAGCTGGGTGAAAAGCGCCTCGATGCGCGCGACGGAGTGACCGCCGGCGCTGGCGATGAACTTCGTGCCGTACTCGTCTGCAGCGCGCTCGAGCCAAGCGCGTTCGCCCTCACCGTCGGTGAGCGAGTGACTCAGGTACCCCCGGTCACGCAGGCGCTGGATCGCCTCGAGCAGCCCCGCACTCGTCGATGGCAGATCCTGCGTGTTCAGCCAGAGCGCCAGCTGCGGCATCGTGTCGAGGTCGACGAGCGGCGAATCCTGCGCGGGGTCGGCGTTGAGCTCCGCGTCTGAGACACGACTCATGGGCGCGGAATACGCATCGCCCGAACGCACGCCTCGACCGCTCGGCACCGCGATCGCCGCCCAGCTCGAGCGGTTCACATAGAAGGCATCTCCGAGGGCTGCGGCCCGAGAGCCGTCGAACGTCGGCGGTGCCGCGAGCGGCGGGGCGATCGGCAGCCAGATACCGGTGTACCCGTCGGCGATCTCGATGGTGACGTCGACGGGATCCTGCACCGCTTCACCGCTCGGAAAGCGCGTGAAACGCCCGTCGGCACCGTCTGCGACGAAGAAGTCGACACCGTCATAGCCGTCGAGCACGGCCATGCGGAGACGGTGCGGGGCCTCACCGTCGGATTGCACGGAGAACATCGCCTGGTCGAAGGCATCGTCGCGCTTCGCTGCCCGATATCCGGCGAGGGGGCTCGTCTGCTCGCGCACGACGAGCTGCGGGTCGACACGATCACGGGGCACTTGCCGGTCACTTGAGACGAGCGGTGCCGCGGCAGCGCCGATTCCGAGCGCAACCACCGCGGTGAGCACCGCGCTCAGACCGCGCACTGCGGCGTTGCGGCGCACGCCCGCGGCCCCTTCGGCTGCCTGTGCCCGACGGCCGAGGCGCAGCGCGGCTCGGCGGCCGATGCCTGACGACCAGGCCACCCACGATGCGCCTGCGACGCAGACGATTCCCCAGAGCGCGAGTTCACGAGGCGCCGCGATGCTGAGTGGGCCGATGGCGATCGGGGCGCTGACGGCGGATGCTCCGAAGATCACGCCGAACGCGACGGGGAGGAGCGCCGGCACCGCCGCCCAGGGTGCGAGTCTGCCTCCGCGAAGCGCGAGTGCGGCGATGAGCGCCGTTGCGAGCATGGCGACCAGCAGCCAGGGCACCATGATGGCCTGATAGGTGCCGACCGGGAGCGTGAGCGTGAGCAGCTGCTTCCACCCGAGCGAGACGGTCGCGAGCCCGTCGACGAGTCCGTCGACAAGACCCAACGGGCCGTTTCCGAGCGCGCTCGGCACACCGAGCGGCACGACCGCGATGATGAAGACGATCACGAGCAGTGCGACGGTTGCGACGCCCCAGCGCATGCGTTGACCGAGCCACACGATGCCGAGCGCGAGCGCCCAGGCGACACCGGCGACCAGCCACACCCAGGGCGTGCGATAGATCGGCATCGCCGAGAACGCGCCCGCGGAGACCGCGATCGCGCTGAGCAATGCTGCTCCGACGAGCAGAGACGGGTTGACTCGATTGCGTTGCCGTCGCGCGCGGCGACGAGCGGCGGAGCGTTCGGCTTCCGACTGCGGAACACTCATACGAGGCCCCCGCGCACCATCAGCTGCGGCAGGTCGCCGATCGCACCGACGGTGAACATCGTGCACGAATCGACGAGGCGGGCGGCCGGGTCGGCGAGCACCTCGGCGCGCACCACGATGACCCGCACGTCTTCGGTGAACGCGGCGGCGGCCCGGCGCAGCCGGGCCGGATCCGGCACCGACCCGGTGACTACGGCCACGATCGACAGGGGGCGCCGCGACTCGGCGAGGTTGCGGGTGAGGCGCTCGATCGGCAGCGCGTCTTCAGCTGCTTCGAGTTCTGCCCAGGCGTCGAGCAACTGCGCGGGAGTCTCTGCGGGCAGCTCCTCGAGACCATCGATGCTCGGCCGCACGCGACCCGGAGCCCACTGCGAAGCAATGAATCGTTCACGGCCCTCGCGCACGGCTTGCAGCCCGAGCGAGGCCGCAATGCTCACGCCAAGTTCGAACTCGTCATCGCTCGCGTACTCCGAACGCACGGCGTCGAAGAGGATCGCGGCGCGCGCCGTCTGCGATTCCTCGTACTGACGCACCATGAGCGTGCCGGTCTTCGCCGTCGATTTCCAGTGGACGTGACGCATCGCATCGCCGCGCACGTATTCGCGCACCGCGTGGAACGACAGATCGGAGTCGGTGAGGCGTCGACTCGCAGCGCCTTCGAGATCGCGCACCAGGCCCGCGGACCCGGGAGGCAGCATTGCCGTCACCGGGTGTACGTGCACCAGGTGTCGGTCGCGCCAGGTGATTTCGCGGCGCACCAGACCGAGCGGGTCGCGGCGCGCGAGCGTGAGCGGGCCGACTTCGATGACACCTCGGGAGACGGCTGGAATGCCGACCGGCACGACCGCGGTGCCTCGGGGTCCGATGAACGGGATCGGGATCTCGCGGAGTGCTTCGCCCACCGGAAGTTCGGCGGTCGCCGGGAGTGCGGGGCGCGCACTTGAGTTCTCGACCTCGACGTGCAGAGCGACTTCGCCGCCCGCCATCACTCGGAGCCGGTCGACGGCGATGCGAATGAGGTAGGTGCGCGATCCGATGAGGAACGGCAGGCCGATGAGCAGCAGCACCGCGAATCCGATGGCGACGAACCAGGCTTCGACCCATCCGAGTGTGGCGCCGAGGATTGCCGATACGACGGCGACTGCGATGACGAAGTAGCCGGTCGGCGTGATGGTTTCACGAACGCGGCGCCACTGACGACGCAGGCGACGTCGGTTGCGGCGCCACCAGCGTCGCGCAGCACGACGACGGCGCGTGCTGACACGCCCCGTGCCCTGTACAGTTTCGCCGAACCGCGTGGTGGTGCTGCCACGCGTTCCCGTCCCAGTATTCGATACCGGGGCGCGCGAGGTATCGAGACTCACGCGGTGCCGTTCTCCTGCGGTGCCGAGATGTCGAGCAGGATCTGGCCGAGGATCTGGGCCGCGGTGACTCCATCGAACTCGGCCTCGGGCTCGAGCACGAGACGGTGGGTGAGCACGGGCATCGCGAGGTCGCGAATGTCGTCGGGAGTGACATAGTGTCGGCCGTTCGCGGCGGCCCATGCCGATGCGAGGCGCACGAGCGCGAGGGCTCCGCGCACGCTGGCGCCGAGCCGCACTTCGCTTGCGCGACGAGTGGCTTCGACGAGGCGCACTGCGTAGTCGGCGACCAGGGGGCTGACGTGCACGCGACTGATCAGCTCTTGCGCCTGCGTCACCATGCCGGTGCTGACGACGGGCGACAGTGGCGCGTGCGCCGAGCGGTCGCCCTGCAAGATGCGCGTCATCGCGGCCTGGTCGGGGTAGCCGATGGAGGTCTTCACCATGAAGCGGTCGAGCTGGGCTTCGGGGAGCCGGTAGGTGCCGGCCTGCTCGACGGGGTTCTGCGTCGCAATCACCATGAACGGGCTGCCGACCTCGTGCGAGGTGCCGTCGACCGTCACGCGCCCCTCCTCCATGACTTCGAGGAGCGCCGACTGGGTCTTCGGGCTGGCGCGGTTGATCTCGTCGGCGAGCACGACGTTCGCGAAGATCGGGCCCGGGTGGAATTCGAACGCGCCGACGCGCTGATCGAACACGGTGATGCCGGTGATGTCGCCCGGCAGCAGGTCGGGGGTGAACTGCACGCGCGATGACGACCCCTGAATGACCTGGCCGAGCGCGCGCGCGAGTGCCGTCTTGCCGGTGCCGGGCACGTCTTCGAGCAGCACGTGACCACCGGCGAGAGCGCACGCGATCACCAGTTCGACGACGCGACGCTTGCCGTGGATCGCCTGTTCCACGGCGTCGGCCGTCGTGGAGAAAAGCTGAGCCACCCACTGCGCCTGATCGGGGCTGATGGCGTGCGGTGCGGTCTGCGGCTGGGAGGTCATGCGGCTCCTTGTGCGGTGGTGGTCATCGTCGGTGTGCTGCGTGCGGGCTACGGGGTTCCGGTACCCGGATCGGTGCCGCCCGTTCCGGGGTCAGGGTTAGATGCTGCCGGTGTGTAGCACAGTGTCAATGTGACCGGCTGCAGCGCAGCAAACTTGCCCTTCCACGTGACGGTCACTGGGATCGTCGTCGGAGCAGCTGTTGGGGCAGGCGCTCCCTCTACAATGCCCGAAACCGAGCCCTGCGCCGATCCAGAGATGTTGAGGAGCGCGAGCTTCGCTTCCAGATTTCCTGGCGGGTTGGCTGCAATCCAACATGCGCCTTCGGCAGAGATAGTTACAGGCGCAGGAGCAGTGACGGCATTCGAATCCCGCCAAGGCGAGCAAGTGCTCTCATTGCTGACATCAACACATTGGCGGGCTGAAACTGGAAGAGTTGCATCAGGGGCGAGAGCGCTTCCCAGTGCGTTCGCATCCACGACTGTGCCATTTACATTCCACTGACCGGTCATTTCAGGCGCCGATGCAATGCTTGCCTCTTGAAGGGAGTAGGCAAATCCATCCGCCGTCGCTTCCGCTTGCGTCTTAATCGTGTAGGACGATTCCGGCGCAGGCAGAGATCCGCCGATCACCTGCGGGTTCGTAGTGAGCTCCTGACGGCCAAATTCATTGCTCAAGCAAACCCGGGCCGTGTAGATACGGTACTTCTTGAGACCGTTAAAGGTCGAGCTCTCCACGTTACATCCGCCGGGGGTCCCGTACGGGCTACTAATGGAGTATCGCTTCGTTACCCCGTCTTGCGTGCCCTCGTAACTGACGGAAGCCGAGTTGTCGCTCAGGCTCGTAAGCGTCGCGCTACTGAGGGTGGGGGCGCCGATCACGTTCCCATCGGCCTGGGCAGAGGCTCCGGTATTGCTGCCACCACCGATTTCTGGGACTTCGAACTTCGTCACCGGAGTGACGATGAACGAGATCTGACCGACGGGGAGATTGTCGTAGTCTTTCTCGAGACTTGATCCGTCGATCGTCTCCTGCTGATCCCGATATGACACCGTGAACTGCTTGGTGTCTGCCGACCCAGCGACACGCAAACTGACACCGCCCAGACTCGGGTTGGTATTGTCCGGCGCCTTCTTCGACTCCACCGTCACCGTCGGCGCCGTCGGCGCGGCATACGCCCAGGCGGTCACGGCGGTCGACGATGCCGAAGTACCCACGGCGTTGACCGCTTGCGCGGTGAACTGGTGTTTTTCGCCATTGGCGAGGCCGCTGGCAACGCACTGGAAGGTCGAGGTACCGACCGCGGCACAGCTCGATGAGCCACCGCCCGACAGTGTCACGCCCGACACATCGGGGTGCGCGGCGCGACCGCCGAGCGTCACCGTGAAGCTCGCGCTGTCGGCGGTGTACCCGGTCTGCTGAATGTTCGGCGTACTCGGAATGCCCTGCGCATCGAACTCGATGGTTCCGGCTCCCGTGCGCCCCTGAGCATCGATCACGGTGAAGCCGACCCGGCAGGTGCCGCCGACCTCGGGTCCTCCCGGCCAGCTCACTGACACCCCGCTGTCACCGACGCGCGTGAACGATCCGTAAGAGCAGCCGGCGCCACTGACGTCGAGAAGTTTCAGACCGCCGCCACTCTTTCCGGCGAACGGGTCGTGCTCCCCTGCGACGCCGACGAGCTGCGTCTGGCACTGGCTTCCGACCGTGCACTGCAGTGCGACGGTCGCTCCCTGTGGCAGGTCGCGTGGCGCTTGCCCGACTCGCAGCGTCAGCGGAGCACGTGAATCGCCGGCACCCGTGATGGAGACAGAGACCGACTCCTGGCTTCCGGGCACTGCGTCAGCACGCGCTGCAACGCTCAGCGCAGCGCCGTCTTTCGTAACTTCGAAGAGCGACGTCGCACCCGACACGTCGAACGAAAGCTTCGACAGATCGCCTTCACGACCGCCCTGCCACGTCACCATGTCGGCGAGCTCAACCTCGGAGGTCGTGCCCGGATCGATTGTGCGCGTCAGCGCAGCAGCCTGCGCAGATGGCTGCTTGGGAACGATGACGACGCTCACGGGCAGCGTGGTCCACGCCTTCTGCCCGACCAGCCGCGCCTGCATCAGGCACGTGTCGTTCCACGGGGCTTCCTTGCCCGCGGTGTAGCGCAGCGTCTCACCAGATACAGCTTCGCAGACAGCCTGTGCGCGGCCTGTGGTGAACGATTCTCGGCGCAGCTCGACGCTGTCCCCGGAACCCACATCGACGAGATCGGTGACCGCGATCTCCTCCTGCGCATCTTCATCCACCGTGATGGGCGGCGCGTTGGGCTTTAGTGTCAGGCGCAGCTCGTCAAGGGGTGGCACGATGAGTAGCCCATACGACGTCACCTGTTCACCGGAGATGTCTGTGCCCGTGAGTTTGAACACCACTGTGTCACCACTCGGCTGGTACGCGCCCGTGATCTTGGAGCCAGACACCCGGTAGTCATCGCCCGATCCCGACCACAACGAGAGCTTGAGCGACGAAACGTCACCGGTCGTCCAGCGCACCTTGTCTGTGACGACATCGACACCATCACCGGCGAGCTCGGCGCGATCGCGCACGTTCAGCACCGTATCGGTCACGGTCGGCGCCTGGGCGCCGACGCGCTCCGACGTCTGCACGACGATGAGCCCGTCAGCCGTGCTCTTCGTCGCCGCCGAACGAATGGTATACCGGTACGACACGGTGCCGAGATCCTCACCCGGCTTCACCGTAATGCGCCCCTGCTTCAACTTCGACACATCGAGTCTGGCCGCGAGCTTCTTGGCTTCGCTGCTGTTCGCTCCCCCGACGACGTTCGGCACGATCGATTCGATCGAGAGCGCCCCGCCGGCAGGGTCAATGTCGTTGTCGAGCGGCTGCACAGTGGCGGGTTCGCTCTTCGGTGTGAGTCGCACATAATCGGTCGATGCGATGATCGCACTGGATTCGGACGCCGGCACAACGATGACGTTCAGTGTTCCGGTGCCGGTGCCGCCTGCGGGATCGCGAACCGTGTACTCGAGCTGCACCGTGCCGGCAGCGGCAGCGGCCGTCGCCGACACTTGGAAGCCGTTGCCCGCGGCATTGATCGTCGCCGAGATACCGGCATCGGGGTTGCCCTCAACGCTGACGAGCCGCACCCGGTCGCCGTCTGGGTCGACTCCGGAGAGCGGCACACGCACCTGTGCAGAGACACCGGGGCTGACACGGGCGGTCACTGCGGTCGGCTGGGGATCGCGGTTGGCCCCCTCGGGCAGCACGGTGACGATGACCGAACCCACGTCGCCGGCGGCGGGGTCACTGGCGCCAAACGCGGTGTAGCTCAATCGGTACGTGCCCGCTTGCTGTGGCGCCAGGTACCGCAAGACATTGCCCGAGGCGAAAGCGAGCTCGCCCTTCGTACCCGAACCCACGATGTCGGGGTCGAGCATGAGACGTTCGCCGGGTGCCGCGACGTCATTGTCGAGCACACGGATGTCGACGACCGAACCGGCCCGCACGGTGGCGGTATCGGCGACGGCGATCGCCCCGGTCGACCCGGTCTCAGGTACCTGGAAGACGGTGAGCTTGCCGGTCGCGCGCGCCTCGCCTTCCGCGACGGTGACGTCGGCAGACCCGATGCGCCCGGCGGCACCGTCGGCAGTGCTGCCCGCGACCCGCACCTGGGCATGGTCGATGACGTCCGCCTGCAGCTCCCCGTCGGCGACCTGCGCGTCAGCGACCGACAGCGATCGCGAGGCTGCTCCGGGAATCGCGTCGAGAATCTCCACCGTCGTGTCCGTCAGCGGCCGCACGAACGCTCGCAGTGCAGGCAGCGCGAGCGGTGGGCCCGCGGGTGTCGCAGTTACGCGCAACTGACCCGTGACTTCTCCTCCAGTGACCGTGTCGCGCACGGTGACCGTCGCCGTGGCGGTGCCCGGCTGGTCGGCCTCGACCTCCACCGCCCCGCTCGCCGTTTTCGGCGTCACGCGTACGGTTCCGCTCGGTTCGGTGGCATCGAGCAGCGCATACGATCCGGAGCCCCCGGCAACCCGCTCGAGCGGGTACACCGTCGCCGTACGCCCGGCTTGCACCGTCGTCGCGGTCGCGGTGAACTCGGGAGTTGCGCCAGGGTCGACGACGAGCGTCAGTTCGCGCTCGGCCGTTTCGCCGCGGCCGTCGCGTACCGAGACGCGTAGCGCAATGTCTGATGTCCCGGAGTTCGGGTCCGTGTGGCGCACCGCGAGGCGCCCGTCGGCAGTGACGATGGCGCGCACCGGGTCTTCTGAGCGTGCCGGCTCGACCCCGGCAAGGGTCATGACATCGCCCTCAGGATCGACCCAGCCCTCAAGAATCGGGTACACGAGCGTGCCGCCGGGGGCGATCGACGGCACTCGCCACTCGCGCTGGCAGCCCTCGACCGGGCACCAGGCCGGCGCCGTATTGATCTCATCGCCGACCACGGTCAGCGTCACGGTAGCCGGCTCAGAGACGAGCGCACCGTCGGTGATGCGATAGGTAAAGGTCGCCGATCCGGTCGCGCCCGACGCCGGCTGCACCGTCAGCGACTGGCCGTCAGGCATGAGCTGCAGCGTGCCGAATGATTCGGGGATGCCACTGTCGCTCAACGACTCCGGCACGATCGTCAACACATCGCGTTTGTTCGCGTCGTAGTCGTTGAGCATCACGGGCAGCGGAGCGGCTTCGCCCGCCCGCACACCAAACGCGTCGTCGATCGCCGTCGGCGCTACCTGCTCCGTCACGTCTTCGACGACGACGGTGCCGCGATCTTCTTTCGGCGGGTCCGAGATCGTCCACTGCGACAGCGGAATCAAGTCGCCGCTCGGCAGCGTCCACAGCATGCCCGTGCGCATCTCATTGAGCACGCCTCGAGTGCCATTCGAACGGATCACCGGCAGCAGATCGCCCGATTCGCGCGCCGCGTCATCGATCGCGAGCGGCTTCTCACCCTCGGCCGACGTCCACATGGCGCCGGAGTTCTGACCCAGCCAGGCCGCATATGCGACATTGCCGATATACGCGGGCTGCGCGGGGGTTCCTGTCGTCTCGACCTCGCGCTGCACCGTGCCATCGGCATCGACCGTGAGCAGACCGCTGGTGTCAGCAATGAGCACCCGACGTCCGTCGCGTGTTCCGTCACCACCGCTCGCCTGGAGTGTGGCTGAACCGTCGAGTTCGAGCGATGCCGTCGTGCCGTCCTCACGCCACAGATCACCGTTCTCGGCGTCGAGCAACACCCAGTCGCCTGCGACGAGTGCGAGCTGCGGGGTCGCGGCGTCGCCGGCCGCTGCCGGAGTCTCGGCTGCTCCACCCACGAACTCGTGTCGCGCCGCGTCATACTCGCGAACGGCGTCTTCCGCGCTCGAGAAGATCGCCAGGCGACCGGCGGTGGTCAGCGCGATTGCCGCTGCACGGTATCCCGATCCGCCATCGTTCTCGCCGGATCCGCCGCCCGCTGCAGCGCCGTCCGTCGATCCGTTCTCAGCGCCTTCCGCGTCGGCCGCATCACCCGCGAGCGGGTCGACGCGCTGCAGCGAGCCCAGGCGCGATTCGAGATCGGCAATCGCCGCATCGTCGTCGCCGCCGGCGGTCAACTGCGTCGCCGCTGCATCGGCGGCGAGTTCACCGGCATACACCGCGCCCGATTCGGTGCGCACGGCAACGAATCGGCCGGCGCTCACGACATCGCGGGTGCCATCGGGCAGGCGCACCGCCGCTGCGGCATCGTCATCGGTCGCCGTTGCGTCATCGCTCTGAGCGTCAGCGCTGTCGGTCTGCGCTACCGTGTCAGCGGCGGCAGGATCGGAGGCCTCGCCGTCACCGGCCGCGGCCTCAGATCGGTCGCCGAGATCGATCGGATCAGCTGCATCGAGCGGCCACGCCCGACCGTTGCCGTTCGACAGCACTGCCGCGCGATCACCCGCCTGCAGCACGCCGCTCGGGTCGGAGACCTTGCGCACGAGGTCAAGCTCACCGGTGTCGGTGTTGACTCGCGCGTATTGCCCGGCCTCGCGGGCGACCCAGACCCCGGGCTCTTGACGCAGAGTCTCGCGTGCGTCGTATCCGTTCGCAATCACCGCGACCGTGGCGATCAGCGCGCACGACACTGCACCGGCGATCCACCACTGCAGCCGTCGAATGCCGGTGCGCTCCGACCCGGTGTTCGCGCTCACCCGCCGGCTCCGCTGAAGGCCCAGATAAGGCTCGCCGCACCGGCAATCACCGCGAGGGTGATCGCTGCGCCGATGAGTCCGGCACGCCACGGCGACGCCGGCCGATCAAGGATGAGCCCGTCGGTGTCGGTGCCCCGGCGCTGCGCCAGCATCTCAGCGCGAGCCTCGGCGCGGGTCACTCGCCCGACGGTGCTGACTACCGGACCTCGGGTGCCGGCGGGAACCGACTCGGCACGCGGCAGCCAGGCCTCGGCGACGATCTCAAGCGGAGTGACGTCGAACCCGTACGCGCGCTGCAACCCTTGCAGCGCCTCGCCGAACTGCGCCATCGACTGGTAGCGCTCATGAGGCTGCTTCCGCAGAGCCGTCGAGACGACCTCGTCAAAGTGCTCGTACCCCTGCGCACCCGGGATCGCCTGATAGATCGCCTTCGAGATTCGCTCCGTCAGCTTCGCGCGCGAGTTCTGCGCGCGATCGGCGAGCTCGAACGGCGACCGTCCTGCCGCGAACGAGTACAGCGTCGCCCCCAGCGACCAGACTTCGGTCGCGACGCTCCCCGTGCTCTGCAGCCCGACCACCTCGGGAGCCGACCAGGGAATCGACATCGCCATCTCGCCGTCGAGCTCGCGTCGCCCGAGCACTTGAGCGATACCGAAATCAGAGAGCGCCGGCTTGCCCAATGTCGTGAGCAGCACATTCGACGGCTTGATATCGCGATGCAGCACCCCCGCGCGGTGCGCCGTCTCGAGTGCGCCGGCAATACGCACACCGGCGTCGAGCACGTCTTGCAGCCGCGCAGGCTGACCCTTCGTCAGCGCGCCCATCGATGCCGGGCAGAATTCCATCGCCAGATACGGATGCCCCTCAAGCGAGATACTCGCCTGGTAAATCGAGACGACCGACGGGTGACTGCTGAGGCGAGCCATCACATCGGCTTCGCTCTCGAAGACCTCCCGCAGCTCCTCAACCGCTGCCGGCCCCTTCGCCGCACCGTTGAGCACCTTCACCGCGACCAGACGCCGCGGCATATCTTGTTCGTACAGAAACACCTGAGCGAAACCACCCGAACCGAGCGGTCGCACATAACTGAAGCCCGGGATCGCCGGCGCGCCAACGGGAGCACGGTTAGGCATCGTTCCCCCTTGCAGACTTCGGCATCATGCGCATCACCGTTTCGCTCGACGTGCCCCAGCGCACAGGCACGCCGAAGGTTGCGAATCGAGAAGGGTGTGTCACGTGATTATCCTAATCGAGGCATGGCATCGGGGCGGACGTTATCCACAGGGCCTTGCGCGAAGTGCAACGATCAGTGCGCAAGTTGCGGCATCGACGCACGCCGGGACGTGCAGGCTCGATGATCCCGCACCCATATACGCAACAACCCCCGACCGCAGGTGCGATCGGGGGTTGTTGTTGTTCGAGCTGTTTACAGACCCGAGACGTCGAGCGGGATGCCCGGGCCGAAGGTCGTCGAAACGGCGCCCTTCTGCACGTACTTGCCCTTTGCCGACGACGGCTTCAGACGCGAGATCTCGTCGAGCACCGAGTTGATGTTGTCGGTGAGCTGATCAGCCGAGAACGAGGCCTTGCCAACGATGAAGTGCACGTTGGCGTGCTTGTCGACGCGGAACTCGATCTTGCCGCCCTTGATCTCAGAAACAGCCTTGGCTGCATCCGGGGTCACGGTGCCGGTCTTGGGGTTCGGCATCAGACCGCGGGGGCCGAGCACCTTACCCAGACGACCGACCTTGCCCATGAGCTCGGGGGTCGAAACAGCCGAATCGAAATCGGTGTAGCCAGCGGCCACCTTCTCGATCAGCTCGTCGCCACCGACCTCGTCGGCACCGGCTGCGATGGCGGCCTCAGCGGCAGCACCCGTCGCGAACACGATGACGCGAGCGGTCTTACCGGTGCCGTGAGGCAGGCTCACGGTGCCGCGGACCATCTGGTCAGCCTTGCGGGGATCCACACCGAGCTTGACAGCGACCTCAACGGTTGCGTCGGTCTTGGTGGAACCGGTCTCCTTCGCCAGGGCGACTGCCTCGGCGGGAGTGTAGAACTTGTCTGCCTGAATCTTCTCGGCAGCGGCGCGGTACGCCTTCGACTTCTGTGCCATATCCGTTGCCCTTACTCGACCGTGATGCCCATGGAGCGAGCGGTGCCCGCGATGATCTTCGCTGCAGCGTCGATGTCGTTCGCATTGAGATCAGCCTGCTTCTGCTCGGCGATCTGGCGAACCTGCTCAGCGGTGACCTTGGCGACCTTGACGGTGTGCGGAGTGCCGGAGCCCTTCTGCACGCCAGCCGCCTTCTTCAGCAGCTCAGCTGCCGGCGGGGTCTTGAGCACGAACGTGAACGAGCGATCCTCGTACACCGTGATCTCAACCGGAATGATGTTGCCACGCTGGGATTCCGTCGCAGCGTTGTACGCCTTGCAGAATTCCATGATGTTGACGCCGTGCTGACCCAGCGCAGGACCCACGGGGGGTGCGGGGTTGGCGGCGCCGGCTGCGATCTGAAGCTTGATCAGACCGGTAACCTTCTTGGCCTTTGCCATGATTGTTTCCTTTCCGTCGAACTCGCGCTGATGCGCGTGCTCTCCCGCGATTCCGGCCGATCCGGATGCGGTACTTGTCTCCCCCCGCACACGCCAGAGGCGTTCGCGGACGCAAACCATGTAAGTCTACCCCGGAATCGCGCACTGCGCGACCACTCGTGGTGTGCGGGGCTCGCGGCCCTCACCGCGCCTGCCGCTGCGGCGTCGCGCCGCCCCTGCTCCAGGTCACTCCCCTTCCTCGGGCCCGTCCCATCCCACCCCATCCCATCCCACCCCATCCCGGCGGCGCCTCCTCTCGCCCCCAACCGCGGAGATTTGGGAATTCGCGGACCTTTACGTCTAATTTGGCCCGCGATATCTCAGATCTCCGCAGTGTGGGGTGAAACAGGTCGGCGCATCGACGCGAACTCGCGACGCAAAGCCGAGCCAGACGCGCCCATTCTCCACAGCGCATGAATGAAGCGTGGTGACGCCTCAGTTATCCACATTCGCAGGAGTTCGGCGCCCAGCCCGCTCATGCCGCCACCAAGCTTCCTGTCGTGAGCATCAGTAGCGTTATTCATCGACTCGGAGGCGTCGCCCGAACCTCTCGCTTAGAGCACCTCGGAATTTCGCAGTACCGCGTTCGACTTGCAGCCCGCAGCGGCGACATCGTGCGCTTGGGACGCGGCTGGGTCGCGCTGCCCGATGCAGACGCCGACCTCGCTTTTGCGGCCGAACACGGGGTGGTCCTCAGCTGCATCACCGAGGCCAAGCGGTTGGGATTGTGGGTGCTGAATCACGGTCAGCTCCATGTCTCCGCACGCACTCCGGGGCACCATGCCGATCACAGCGCAGCCGTGGTCCACTGGCGACGTCCCATCGTTCCCCGACACCCAGATCAACTGACCGACCACCTCATGAACACGCTGGACTGCGTAGCGGCATGCCAACCGGTTGGTCCTGCGCTTGCGGTGTGGGATTCGGCACTGCAGCAGCGTAAGACCGACTACCCAGCTCTCGCCGAAATCCCCTGGCGAGGGCGCGCGAAGACGCTGCTGACACTGTGCACCCCGTTCTCAGATTCGGGCATCGAGACGCTGTTGCGCGACGGCCTGCGATGGCTCCGTGTGCCGATACGCAGCCAAATCACGCTTCACGGACACCGCATCGACTTCTTGATCGGTGACCGTCTCATTATTCAGGTCGACGGAGCGAGTCACACCGGCGCGCAGCGCACTGAAGACATTAGGTTCGATGCGTTCATGGCCGCGCGGGGATACACCACTATTCGCATTTCATACGAGCAGATCGTCTACCGCTTTCACGAAGTGCAGGGATTGATTCTCGAAGTCATTGCGCGCGGACGCCATCTGGCGCCGTCCCGAACACGCGCGTCGTGAAGTACCCGCGTGACGCACCATCCGAACCGTGAACCATCCGCGTCGTGAACCGCATGCATTGCGTTGGCCGACGCGGCCAAGGTCAGCAAGAAATGCCAGGCGCGCTCCCCTGCGTCACCCCAAACCGCGGAGATTTACGTGATCGCGGCCCAAAACCGCCGAATCCCTCCGCGATCTCGTAAATCTCCGCAAATAGGACGAAGCAGGGGGTCGGGCGACCCGCACGTTTCTCGCGCGCGGACACGGGCCTCGCTCGGCACCACCACGGCCACGCCCCCGGCGGTAACGCGTCAACTCTGCACAGCGCCCCTCCGCAAAGCAAACCGCCACAAAGCACCCCAGAAACGACGAACGCCCCGCTCCGAAGAGCAGGGCGTTCGTGCGAAAGAAAACCTCAGACCATCTTGGTGACCTGGTCGAAGCTGAGCTCGACCGGGGTCTCGCGCTCGAAGAGCGACACGAGCACCGTGAGCTTGCCGGCTGCGGGGTTGATCTCGCTGATCGTGCCCGGCAGACCCTCGAACGAGCCCGACTTGATCGTGATCGTCTCGCCGACCTCGAAGTCGATCTCGACGTTGCCCTGAGCCGCGGCATTTGCGGCGGCCTTGCCCTTGGCGGTTTCCGCAGGCTCGAGCTCGACCGTGCTCTTGAGCATCTCGAACGCCTCGTTGATGCGCAGCGGAACCGGATTGTGCGCGTTGCCCACGAAGCCGGTCACGCCGGGCGTGTGACGCACGACAGACCAGGTGGTCTCATTGAGGTGCATGCGAACGAGCACGTAACCGGGGATGCGCACACGCGTCACCATCTTGCGCTGGCCGTTCTTGACCTCCATGACCTCTTCCATGGGGACCTGGATCTCGAAGATGTCGTCGACCGCACCCATCGTCTCGCGACGGTTCCAGAGGTTCGACTTCACCTTGCGCTCGTAGCCGGCGTAGGTGTGGATGACGAACCACTTGCCGGGACGGCGGCGCAGGTCTTTCTTGAAGGCCTTGTAGGGATCTTCGGAGGATTCGCCGTCGACACCGTCTTCCGACTCCTCATCGACGATCGCCGATGCAGCGGCTTCAGCCTCTTCGGCGTTGTCGATATCGAGCGCATCCTCAACCGCGGCGTCGGCGACGGGGTCGGTCGACTGCACCAGTGCGTCGAGTGCCGCGTCGAGGTCTGCCTCGGGGTTGTTGTTCTCGCTCGTCATGCTGCTTTCCTTGTTCTACGGACGGTTCGGCGTACGGCTAATCAGCCGAGCGTCGTTCCGAATATGAAGACCGTGACGAACCCGAAGACCTGGTCGAGCGCCCACACCAGCGCCATCATCACGATCACGAAGACGATCACGACGATGGTGAAGTTGACGAGCTCCTTGCGGGTCGGGGTGACGACCTTCTTCAGCTCGGCGATGACCTGCTGGATGAAGAGAGCGATTCGGCTGAACCAATTGCGCTTCGCGGCGCGATCAGCCTTGGCGCGCTCGACGAGGCCGCCGCTCTCCTCGACTTCTGTGCTGCTCATCGCATTCGTCCTTTCCATTGCCACCGTCCGGCGCTCTCGCGCCGGACGGATGTGGCAGGGCAGACAGGACTCGAACCTGCAACCTGCGGTTTTGGAGACCGCTGCGCTACCAATTGCGCCACTGCCCTATGGGAGAAACTTCCGACCTCACCCGCACCTCGCAGGCACAGGAAATTTTGGCAGAAGTCAACTACCACGGATCACTCTACGCGATCCCTCCTCCAGTGTCGAACCGGGCACCCCCTCCCCGGGCGCGTCGCGGACACCGATGCGTATCATCGGATGAAGATAAGGTGATCCACCATTAGATTGATTCCCGGCGCAACAGCGCCCCAGCAGAAGGAGAACGCAGCAGTGACGCGAGTGCAATGGAATGGTGATGTGCAGCCCGAAGCCATCGACCTGCTGGGCGCGGGAGGCAACATCGTCGTCTGCCCGACCAAGGTCGGCTACATCATCCTCACCTCTGATCGAGCGAGTCTCGATCGCAAGTTCGCCGTCAAGCAGCGCGCGCTGAACAAGCCCGGCGTCGTGCTGTGCGGCTCGATGGATCAGTTGCGCGCACTCGCCGAGATCACCCCCGAGATCGAGGAGTTCTATCAGCGGCACTGGGACCAGGACATCTTGATGGGCTGCATTCTGCCCTGGCGCGAGGAGGGCCGCGCGATCCTTCCCGATGACGGCACCGCAGACCGCGTGATGGACGGCCGAGGAACGAGCTGCTTCGTCATTCGCTTCGGGATTCCCGGCGAGCGGATCGTCGCGGCTCGGTGGGCCGACGGCAATGGACTCACGTTCGCGAGTTCGGCGAATCCCTCGGGCAAGGGCAACCGCGGGGTGGTCGCCGGAATCGGCGACGCCATTGCCACCGAGGCCGACCTCATCATTGAGGCCGACGACTACGTGCGCTCGATTCAGCCCGACGCCACGCTTGAAACGCGGTACGAACAGGGCGTCATGGTCTCCTTCGTCGATGCCGAGGGTGCACTGGTTCCCGAGCAGCACGGCGAGCGCTCGGTGACACCGGCACCCGTCATGATTCGAAAGGGCCTCGACATCGACCGCATCATGATGAATCTCTCCGACGTCTTCCCCAGCTGGGACTACCGCCACGGCGAGTACTACTGACCCCTGACCCTCCACCGATCGCCCCGCCACGCATGCCCCCAATGTCGGCACCCCCGAGTAGGATCGAACCGTGAGCCACATCTCCCGTTTGTCGAAGAAGATTTCCGCCATCGCCGAGTCCGCGACGCTCAAGGTCGACGCCAAGGCGAAGGCCCTCCAGGCCGAGGGTCGCCCTGTGATCAGCTACGCCGCAGGCGAGCCTGATTTCGCAACGCCCGACCACATCGTGGCTGCCGCCCGCGCAGCACTCGATGACCCGAAGAACTTCCGCTACACCGCGGCCGCCGGCCTGCCCGAGCTGAAGCAGGCGATCGCCGAGAAGACGGCGCGCGACTCGGGCTGGGCCATCGAGCCGTCGCAGGTGGTCGTCACTAACGGCGGCAAGCAGGCGGTCTACCAGGCGTTCCAGGCGCTGCTCGATCCGGGCGACGAGGTGCTGCTGCCCGCGCCGTACTGGACCACGTACCCCGAGGCGATTCAGCTCGCCGACGGCGTGCCCGTCGAGGTATTCGCGGGCGCCGAGCAGCACTACAAGGTCACCGTCGAGCAGCTCGAGGCCGCACGCACCGAGCGCACCAAGGTGCTGCTCTTCGTGTCGCCGTCGAACCCGACCGGCGCGGTCTACTCCCCCGAAGAGACCCGGGCGATCGGCGAATGGGCCGACGCGAACGGCCTGTGGATCATCGCGGATGAGATCTACCAGAACCTCACCTACGACGGCGTGCGCGCGGTCTCGATCGTCGAGGCCGTGCCGGCGCTGCAAGACCGCACGATCCTGGTCAACGGCGTGGCGAAGACCTACGCCATGACGGGGTGGCGTCTGGGCTGGCTCATCGCCCCCGCCGACATCGTCAAGGGCGCCTCGAACCTGCAGTCGCACCTGACCTCGAACGTCAACAACATCGCGCAGCGCGCGGCCATCGCGGCGCTCACCGGCCCGCAGCAGCCGATCGAAGACATGCGCCTCGCGTTCGATCGCCGCCGCAAGCTGATCGTCGCGGAGCTCAACGCGGTGCCCGGCTTCAACTGCCCGACGCCCGAGGGCGCCTTCTACGCCTACGTCGACGTCACCGCCGCGCTCGGCAAGACCTATCGCGGAGTCACCCCGACGACGTCGCTCGAGCTCGCAGACCTCATCTTGTCTGAGGCCGAGGTCGCAGCGGTACCCGGCGAAGCCTTCGGCCCCAGCGGCTACCTGCGCTTCAGCTACGCGCTCGGAGACGACGCGATCCTCGAGGGCGTGCGCCGCATCCAGTCGCTGCTGAGCGAGGCGTAAGCACACGCACTCGCCGCGCCAACACTTGAGGGCGGTGCCGGATCACCTGATCTGGCACCGCCCTCAAGCGTTGGGGTCGAGACCGGGTCGAGACCCGGTCGACACCGGGTGAACGCCGGCCCGCGCCGGGCCGCGCTCCCTCAGCCAGACCCGAGCTGTGCGTAGAACTCCGCAGCGTCCGCCACATCGTTGTTGTACGAGGCGCTCGGGTTGTAGCCGTCAAGAGCGGCGATCCAGTTCTCACCGACCGTGAGGTCGAGACCGGGGTCGCACAGCAGTGTTGCGGCCGACAGCGCCGCGTCGTCGATCTGATCGATGTCGATGCGGCCGTCGCCGTTGCCATCGCGACCGAACATCGCCCAGGTGCTCGGAATGAACTGCATGGGCCCTACCGCGCGATCCCACTCGGGGTCGCCGTCGATCGCACCGCCGTCGGTGTCGGGGGTCGCCAAGAATTTGGTGCCGTCGAGGGGCACCCCGATGATGCGCGGCGTGGTGGTGCCGTCGGCGAGCATGCGCGAGCCGTTGATGCGGCCGTGGTCTGACTCGACCGTGCCGATGCCGGCGAGCATGTTCCAGCCGAGTCGACACCCGGGCTGCTCCTGCACGAGCGTCAGCTCGGCCATCGCGTAGGCACTGAGGGCGCGTTCGGGCACCCCGCTCGCGGCAGACATGCGGGTCACCCAGGCAGGGTCGGCAACCGGGAGGCCAGTCGCCGGTGCTGACGGTGCGGCGGAGTCTCCCGCACCGGAAGACTCCTCGGACTGCGACGCGTCGCGGTTTCCGCCGGCATCGGGCGCGGTCGCAGGCATATCGGCGCCGGCGAACGCCCCCGTTGCGAACAGGATCGCCGCAGCACCGACGGCGAGCACCCCGGCGAGCGAGGCACCGCCCACGGCGTACCAGAGGGTGCGACGGCCGGGCGATCCGGCGCGATCGCGCGCACTTCGAGGGAATTCAGACATTGATTTCAGGGTATCGGGAATGAAACCGCGTGACCCGTGTTACATTTACATGCAAGCGCATACAAATGACGCACACGAGGTTCCGTCACCCGCACGGCACCCGACGATACACAGGAGTCACATCATGGAATTCGGGATCTTCTCGGTCAGCGACGTCACCCGCGACCCGGTATCCGGCGAGACGCCGAGCGAGGCCGAGCGCATTCAGGGCCTCGCGCAAATCGCGGTGCACGCCGAAGAGGTCGGCTTCGACGTCTTCGCCGTCGGCGAGCACCACAACGCCCCCTTCTTCTCCTCGAGCCCGACCACCTTCCTCGCCTACATCGCGGCGATGACGAAGACGCTGAAGCTCTCGACGAGTACCACGCTCATCACCACGAACGACCCGGTGCGCATCGCCGAAGAGTACGCGATGCTGCAGCACCTCGCCGGCGGGCGCATGGACCTCATGCTCGGCCGCGGCAACACGGCGCCCGTGTACCCCTGGTTCGGCAAAGACATCCGCTCGGCGCTGCCGCTCGCACTCGACAGCTACAACCTGCTGCACCGCCTGTGGCGCGAAGACGTCGTCGACTACGACGGTAACTTCCGCACCCCGCTGCAGGGGTTCACGAGCACGCCGCGACCCCTCGACGACGTGCCCCCGTTCGTGTGGCACGGCTCGATCCGCACCCCCGAGATCGCCGAGCAGGCCGCCTTCTACGGCGACGGCTTCTTCGCGAACCACCTCTTCGCACCCTCAGAGCACTTCCTGCGTCTCGTGCGCTTCTACCGCGAGCGCTTCGAGCACTACGGCCACGGCACGCAGAAGCAGGCGATCGTCGGCCTCGGCGGCCAGGCATTCATGGCAAAGAACTCGCAAGATGCGGTCGCGCAGTTCCGCCCCTACTTCAACGAGGCGCCGGTGTACGGTCACGGCCCGCGCATGGAAGATTTCACGAGCCAGACCCCGCTGACCGTCGGCAGCCCGCAGGAGGTCATCGACAAGACCCTCGGCTTCCGCGAGGTGTTCGGCGACTACCAGCGCCAGATGTTCCTCATCGACCACGCCGGCCTGCCGACGAAGACCGTGCTCGAGCAGCTCGATCTCTTCGGGTCAGAGGTGCTGCCCGTGCTGCGCGCCGAGATGGCGAAGGATCGCGATCCCGAGGTGCCCGAATCACCGTCGCACGCAAGCCTCGTCACCGCCAAATACGGCGACCAGGCGCCGCGTCAGCCGCGGCCGAACGCCAATCGGGGCGACAATGTAACCGGAGGATCGCCCTACCAGGACTCCCCGGCCAAGCAGGGCGCGGCATTCGGCATCAGCTGATCCGCCGCCCGCGGCACCCCGCCGCACCGACTGGGCGAACCGCATGACCACGCACGAAGGAGCACTCGAGATGGAACAGCCAGCTCGCATCGACGTACGCCTCGCCAACGAGGCGTGGGAATCCGTGATGTCTGCGCACTCGGCACTCATGCAGGTCTTCGCCGCCGAGCAGATGTGGTCGGAAGTGAGCATGCGCGAATACGACGTGCTGTACACGCTGGCCAAGCGGCGCGAGCCGATGCGCATGTGCGACGTGCAGAGCGGGGTGCTGCTCAGCCAGCCCGCCCTGTCGCGCATGGTGGATCGGCTCGCGACCCGGGGCTTCATCGCCCGCGAGCCCGATCCGCAAGACGGCCGCGCCGTGCTGCTCGGCCTCACCGAGGCAGGAGCGACCCTGCAGCAGCAGGTCGGTCGGGCCCACGCGAAGAGCGTCGCCCGCCAGCTCGGCGCCGCACTCACTCCAGATGAGATGCAGGATCTGCGTCGCCTCGCCGGCAAACTCACCGGTCACGGTGACGCGGCCTGATCCGCCCTCCCCCGTAATCTTCACTGCAACACGCTCGAGGAGCACCCCATGACCACCCCCTTCGACGGCACCGTCACCGAGCCGGCCGCCACGCAGCCCCGCACCCTCGCCGTCGTGAGCGCCGGCACCAGCGACCCGTCGACCACGACGATGCTCGCCAACCGCGTCGCCGACAAGGCCGCCGAGATCGCGGCGCAGCGCGGCATCGAGCTGCGCATTCGCTTCGTCGACCTGCGCGCACTCGCCGAAGACGTGACGACCGCCCTCGTGACGCAGCACGTCTCCCCCGCACTGCAGGCGGCAAGCGACATTATGCGCGACGCCGACGCGATCGTCGCCTCCACACCGGTCTACAAGGCGGGGGCGAGCGGACTCTTCACCGCGTTCTTCCAAGTGCTCGACAACGACCTGCTCATCGGCACCCCCGTGGTGCTCGGCGCGACCGCCGGGAGTGCGCGCCACGCACTCGTCGTCGATGATCAGCTGCGCGGCCTGTTCTCGTATCTGCGCACCATCACCGTGCCGACCGGGCTCTTCGCGGCGCCCGACGACTGGAACAGTCGGGAGTTCGGCTCACGCATCGAGCGCGCCGCCGCTGAGCTCGTGGCGCTGGTCGCCGGCGGGTTCCGCGAGTCGGTGCGCGGTGAGTCGTGGGGCGCCTACCAGCACTCGTACGGCAGCGCGGGCGGCACGGAGCTCGGCATCGACCTCGACAGCGACCTCATGCGCTTGGCGACTGGCGGGCGCTGACGACCAACGCATCGCGTTGGGCGTCCGCGCCCGGTGCCGCCACAGCGGCAGCTCTACATCCACTTCTTCCAGCGGAACACCCCGTAGAGCAGCGCCGCGAACCCCACCATGCCGCCGACGGCGAGCGGGTATCCGAATGCCCAGTGCAGTTCGGGCATCTGATCGAAGTTCATGCCGTAGACCGCGGCGATGAGGGTCGGGGCGAACAGGATCGCCGCCCACCCCGAGATCTTCTTCATGTCGTCGTTCTGCCGTTGGGCGACCAGGGTCGAGTTGACGGTGAGGATCTGTGAGAGTGCGTCTCGCAGCTCAGTGGCCTCGGAGCTGACGCGCGTGAGGTGATCCGACACGTCTTGCAGATACGACTGGAGCTCTTCAGGAATCGCGTACTGGTCGGCGCCGCGACGCAGACGCTGGGTGAGGCGCGTGAGCGCTGCGGAGGCGTGCAGCACGTCGATCACTTCTTGGCTCAGGTGGTAGATGCGCTCGGCCGCGGCGGCGTCCCCGCTGAACACCTGGCGTTCGATTTGCTCCTGGTCGATCTGCAATCCGTCGAGCACCGGGAAGTACTGGTCGACGACCTCGTCGAGCAGCCGATATGCCATGGCTTCGGCTCCGAGTCGCAGCAGTTGGCGATCCGCATCGAGGTACTCGCGGGTGATAAGGGGAGATCCTGCGGAGATGTCGAGGGGATTCGGGATCGGCGAGCCGTCAATCGATCGCCCGTCTTGGCAGATGATCACGAGGGCATCGTGGCGCACCAGCAGGTGGAATTCAGAGAATTCGACGTCCTCCCGCTCGTCGATGTAGTGCGCTGCTTTCAGCACGATGAACAGCACGTCGCCGTAGCGCTCGACCTTGGGGCGCTGGCCGGCGTGCAGCAGGTCTTCGACGAGCACCGGGTGCAGCTGCCAGAGCGACGCGATCTCGGCGATCGCGTCAGCGTCGGGGTGGGTGAGGATCGCCCGAGCGATCGACCCGCTCGGTGCCTGCTGCAGCGCGTGTGCAAACGTCTCGCTGACCGTGACTGGGCCCACGTCTCCGTCGGCGACCGAGTGCACGAGAATCTGGGGCGCGCCGGCCTCGGGTTCGGACGGTCGCCCCGATGCGATGCGTGCCCGCGTCGCGGCGTGCGCGCCCTTCGCGAGACGTGACGCTCCGCGCTCCTGCATCGACATGGGCGACCTCCGATCGCGCACGCACGTGCGCACCGCACCACCCTAGCTGCAGGTCGCCAGCCTCCGGTGCGTCGCGCTCACTCGCGCAACCGTGACTCGTGCGACTCAGCGCTCACGTGCCGCACGAAGAATCGCATCGCATCGTCGCCCGCATGCGCCGGCACCCCCGTGTGCCCGCCCATGTTGGCAGCGAGCGTTTTCTCCGTCGATCCGAACGCGTCGAAGAGTTCGAGTGCCATGCCGCGATCGTTGCCCGCGTCGTCCCACTGCAGCAGCACGTGGAGCGGGATCGTCACCCCGCGCGCCTCTTCCATCGTGTGCCGGGGCACGTAGCTGCCGGCAAACAGGCCCGCAGCGGTGATGCGCGGGTCGATGGCAGCGAGTCGCACCCCGACCGCGATGACGCCACCCGAAAAGCCCACACGATCGCCGATCTCCGGCAGCTCAAGCACCGTGTCGAGCGTGCGCTGCCACTCGGGAACTGCCTGATCGACGAGCGGCAGAATCAGCCGGTCGATCACGTCGGCGCTCGGCGCACTCCCCGCAGCGAGTACTGCGCGCAGGTCGTTGCGCGCCTGGTCAGCATCGGGGAGAGGCGTGCGTTCTCCGGCACCCGGCAGTTCGATCGCCGCCGAAGCGAAGCCGTGCTCGGCGGCCGCTCGCGCACGAGCCGCGAGGCGCGGGTACATGCGGCGAATGCCGAGTCCGCCCGGCTGCCCCATGAGAATGAGCGGTGCTGGAGCAGCAGGCGTCGCGGTCGTCGGTGTCCAGAGCAGTCCGGAGAACTCGCCGAGCGTGAACGCGCGCTCGGTAACGCTCGCGTCGATGGTGTGCGTGGCAGTGAAGTGCATGATCCCGCCTTTCGGGAGGGCCATCGTATCAGCGGGGCGGCCGGGGCGGGGTGGTGCGGCCTAGGTCGGAGATTCGGCTTCGGTGAGTGACTTTCGGCCCAGCACTCTGACCGAAGCCGAATCTCTCACCGAATCGGCAACTGCTGAACCCTGGTCGCCACTTGCGTCGCCCACCGCAGGTCGTGCGTCGTCAGTACGACCGCACCGCCTGCTGCGGTGACGTCGGTGATGATGCGTTCGAGTCGGCGCATCCCTGCGAGGTCGCGCCCGAGCGTCGGCTCATCGAGCAGCAGCACACCCGGTTCGAGCAGCAGCGCGGAGGCGATGACGAGGTCTTTGCGCTGATCGGGCGTGAGATCGTACGGGTGTTCTGCCGCCTGTGACGCAAGACCCACACGTTCAAGCAGCGCGGCGGATCGTTCGGCACGCTCAGCACGCAGACCGGCGCGATCACGTCGGCGGTGTCGCGGCAACGGCGCCGCGCGCTCGAGTTCCGCACTCACCGTCGCCGCTGAGAGCTGCGCCCCCGGATCCTGCCCCACCCAACCCACGAATCCAGCGCGCTGTGATGCAGGCGCATCCCCGAGTTCGTGCACCGTGCCGGCGACCGACGTACCGTCGACCGAAGTGCCGATACCGCCAGCGACGGCACACTCCACGCTCAGCAGCCCGGTCACGCGCGCGAATCGCTCCAGCAGCCCGGCAACCGCACGCAGCAGCGTCGATTTGCCCGCGCCGTTCGCCCCGACGACCGCCAGCACGTGACCGGCAGCGACGTCGAGGTCGACCCCGTCGAGCACCTGGGTCCCGTCGCGCTCGACCGTGAGATCGTGCACCCGCAGCGCGGTGCGCACCGAGGCGGGTTCCGAGACGATTACCTCGGCAGGTTTCGACATGCGTTCCGGTGCAGGATCATCCGCCCCCAGCGCGTTCCACACCCCGTGCGAGGTCAACATCGCACTGTCGACCTCAGCGGGCGCGGCGCCGCTCACGAGACGCCCCGCGCGCAGAAAGTCGACGCGATCCGCCGCCGCTGCGAGCTCGTCGTATTGGTGCCCCGCGAGCAGCACGGCGCCGCCGCGCGCGCAGAAGCGGGCGAGCGCCTGCCGCAACAGCAGCCGCGCGCTCGGGTCGAGCGACAGTGCGGGCTGGTCGAGTACGAGCACCGCGGGGTCGAGTGTCATCAAACTCGCGAGCGCGACGAGCTGGCGCTCTCCCCCCGACAGCGCATCGAGGCGGCGGCCGGAAAGCCGCGCCATGCCGAAGGCCTCGAGCGCGGCGCCGACGTCAACCGGGCGCGTGCTGCCTGACAGTCGCACGGGAAGGCGTACCTCGTCGTCGACGAAGCTGGTCATGCCAGTGAGCTGGGCCTCGGGGTCATCGCCCAGCATGGCGGCGGATCCGCTCAGCGCGACGGTGCCGCTCGCCGCACCGCGGTCGGCCAGCAGCCCGGCGGCCAGCCGGGAGAGCGTCGACGTACCGGCGCCCTGCGGGCCGAGCACGGCGAGCATCTCGCCGGGGTGCAGCACCAGGTCGATGTCGCTGAGAGCGGGTGCGGGCTCGTCGGTGTAGTGGAACCCTGCGTGACCGAGCACGAGCGCAGGCTCACCCGCACGCGCGGAAAGGCGGGGCGCAGTCGGGTCACCCACGGAGCACCCCCAGGAGTTCGGATGCGGCCGGGAGGTGCACGACGCCGGTCACCGAGAGCACGACGAGCACGACGCTCATCGCGGGCGCGATCCACCGAATCGCGCGCTGCGTCTTCCCGTCCGAGTGATCTTGCAGCGCGGCGGGCCGCTGCACACGGCCGAATCCGCGTTGCTCGAGCGTGTCGTGGCGCTGGTCGAGCTGCACGAGCGCCGCGGTGACGAGGCCGGCGAGGATTCCGGGGAGCAGGCGCAGGCGGGTGCGCAGGCGAGTCGTGTTCCACCCGCGGGCGGCGCGGGCTTCGAGCGCGTGCGACACCTGTGCGCGGAGCAGCGGGACGAGGCTGAGGGCCGTGGCGCATACGTAGGCGATACCGAGCGGTGCGCGCAGCGCGATCATGCCGTCGAAGGTGCGCGCCGAATCGGAGCCGAACGCGAAGAGTGCGCAGACGGCGATCATGGCGGCGACGCGCAGCCACAGCTGCAGCGCGACCGAGAGCCCCTCGACGGTGAGTGCAGCGGCACCCCACCGCCACAGCACCTCGAGGTCGTCGCCGGGGTAGAACAGCCCTTGAATCACCCCGACCATGATGAGCATCGGTACCGCGAGCGCGGCGAAGGTGAGGAGCCAACGCACGAAACGGATGCGCGGGGATACCGCCGCGGTCGCGATCGACCCGAGGAGCACCGCCGCCGGAACGAGCGGTGACGGAACGCCCATGATGATGAGCAGGGCGCTGGCGAGCAGCACCAGTTCGGTCGCGGGGTGGAGGAGCGAGGCGCGGCGCGGGGGCACTGGGTGCTGAGCACCGGGGTGCGGGATCACCGAGCGCGTCGATTCCGCGCCGCCGGGGTGGGGGGTCGCCCGGTACCCCGCACCTGCGTCAGCCTCCGCCGTTGCGGGCGTTGACGCGGGTGCGGGGTGCGAAGCCGGGCGACCGTGCACGCGAGTACTCAGACTGTGGCGGGCGATTCAGCCGCTGCCGGTGCGGGCGATACGGCCGCGGGGCGCCGCGTCAGCGAGCGCATCGCGAGCGGGTATCGACGCACGATGCGCTTCGGCAGCGTGCGCAGCACCAGGAAGGCGAGCAGGAAGATGATCGCCTTGTCGACGGTGTCAGAGGTGAGGCTCTGCACGGTGGTGGCATTGAGCATCTCGAGACCCGCGGCCTGGAGTGTCGCAACGATGCTGCCGGTGCCGACGCCGAGCCCGCCTCCGAAGAGGAACGCGGCGACCGGCGCACCGAGTGCACCGCTGGGCACACCGACGATCGCGCCCGCGATGACGGCCGACCAGATCGCTCGGAACGCGCCGAGGCGTGCGGCCCAGCCGGCGGCTGCCCCGACGAAGGCGGCCCCCGCGGTGAAAGCGATGACGGTGGGGTTGATGGCGACGCCCCAGATCACGTTGCTGAGCACCCCGGTGAGCGCACCGGCCGCGGGGCCGGCGAGCACGCCGACCAGCACGGAGCCGAAGGAGTCGAGGTAGAGCGGAATGGGCGTCAGCGTGCCGACGATCTGCCCGATCGTGATGTTCAGGGCGATGGCGATCGGCATGAGCGCGAAGATGCTGCGCGGAATGAGCGGCAGCGTACCGGCAGCGATGAGCACTGCGCCGGCGAGGTATCCGAGCATCACCCAGAGAGTGGTGTTGCCCAGATCTTGCCCGAGTGTGGGCGGTTGGGTGAAGAGCACCGTGAGGTAGGTCGCGATGATGACGAGCGACCCCGCTGCGGTGAGCAGGTACGCCCACTTCGGGGCGTGATGGCGAGCTTCTCCGGGACTCGTCGTGCTGACGAGCCCCTGCCCAGACACGCTATCGCGTGCGTTCATGATGTGGTCCTTTCATCAGGGTTTCCGTGAGGTGGTCGAGAAAGCGTGCGGCGTCGACGCGACGGATGATCTCGGCGTTCGCCGGTCGGTTCCATCGGCCCAGCCAGTCGGCGACGGTTTCGCCGCGCGTAAGTGTGCCCGTGAGTTCGACGTCGACGGGCGCGAACGCGCTCTCGGCCCAGGGAAGTCTGCCAGGCTCGGCCGTTTCGCGCGACTCTGGCGGCGCGGCGCGCTGCTCTCGCGCCCAGGTGACGGCAACGGCGACGACGAACGGATCGTGAATGTGCGCGAGGTAGCCGTGCCCATCGGCCTCGTGGAACTCGAAGTAGAAGCGCAGCGCTTCGCCGAGCTGGTGCAGGGTCGCGTGCCATTCGAGGCCGGCCCCGGCATCTGCGCCTTCCAATATTCGCTGCAGTCGGTCGGGGGTCATTTCGACCATCTCGGTCGCCTCGATCGGCCCGATCACGGGCGCGAATGGAGCCTCACCGACGACGTGGGCATCGCCGAACGCCCGGAACACGCGCGCGGCGGCCTCGGGGTCGAAAGTCACGTTCCACTCGGTGGTGGGCCGGGTGTTGCCCCGATAGTTGAAGGCGCCGCCCATCACGAAGAGTCGCTTGAGCAGGCGGGGCAGATCAGGCTCGATCTCGAGCGCCAACGCCAGGTTGGTGCTCGGGCCGATCACCACACCGACGAGCTCACCCGGGTGCGCACGCGCGGCGGCAACCCAAGCCTCAGCCGCGGACGATTCGCGCACGCCGGCGCGCGGCTCCGGCAGCTCCGCGTACCCGGCACCCGTATCGCCGTGAGTGACTTCGGCATACTCGGGATCCACCGACGATGCCGCTCCGGTCGCGCCATCTGTCGGAGCTCCACCGCCCGTGCCGGCTTCGGCGGCCAGGGCGTCGAGCACGTGCACCCCACCGAGCGGCAGCTCGACACCGCGATGCACCGGCAGATCACTGCGGCCTGCGAGTTCGAGCCAGCCCAGGGTGTTCTCGACGACCTGCGCGGTGGACACGTTGCCGCCACTCGCCGCAAGCCCGATCAGCTCGACATCGGGCTGGCAGAGCAGGTACGCGATCGCGATCGCATCGTCGATGCCGGGGTCGCAGTCGAGGAAGAGCGGGATGGAGTTCTTGGCCATGCCTCTATTGTGACGGACGCCACCGACACTGGCGCGGCCCGGCAGACGGTGCCAGCCACCCGCTCCCCTACCGGCACCCGGCACTCAGCACCCGATCTGCACTCAGAGGATCGAAAACCCCTGAACGGAGTCTGCTGACTGCAGATCGGGTGCTGAACGCAGACGGCCGCCTACGCGTCGCCGACCGAGATGTCGCCCGCCTCTTCAACGGCGCTCTCGTGCGGCTGACCGATGTGGGCCAGGTGACGCCCGGCGACCGCCAGCACCACCATGGAGACGATGATCGACGCGGCACCGACCCAGTACGGCATGCCTGCGCCGAGCGCCTCCGAGATCGGCCCCGCAACAGCGGGAGCGATCGCGCCGCCCATGAAGCGCACACCCGAGTAGGTAGACGAGGCGACGTTGCGCGGCAGATCCGTCGCCTCCATGACCGCCTCGGTCAGCGCGGTGTTCATGACGCCGAGCAGCAGGCCGCTGATGATCACGACGGTGACAAGCCCGGTGAGCGAGTCGACGAAGAAACCGAGCAGCGCCAGGCAGATGGTGAGCGCGGTGAGCATCGAGAAGAGCACGGGGCGCAGGCCGAGCCGGCGAGTCAGCACCGGGGCGACGAGCACCGAGGTAATGGCGAGCGCGAGCCCCCAACCGAAGAACACGAGGCCGAGTTCGTGCGCACCGAACTCGAGGCCGACAGCCTTCGCAGCGGCTTCCATCGGGTACGGGCTGTAGGCGAGCAGCACGAAGAACCCGAAGTTGTAGAAGAGCGCCACGATCGAGAGGGAGCGGAGGGCCGGGTTGCGGAGGGCGCGGAACCCGGCGAGGATCGACACCTTCTCGACCGCCGGAGCAGCGCCTGCGGCACCGGCATCGCCGACGTCCGTGCGCTTCGGCTGCCGCAGCAGCACCACGATCGCGATGAGCGCGATCGCCATCAGCGCCGCCGTGCCGAAGAACGGCCCGCGCCACGACAGGGTGCCGAGCACGCCACCGACCAGTGGCCCGACGGCGAGCCCGATACCGAGCGCGGCCTCGTACAGCACGATCGCCTGACGCGCGCCGCCCGATGCGGCGCCGACGATGGCGGCGAGGGCGGTCGAGATGAAGAGCGCGTTGCCGAGCCCCCACCCGGCGCGGAACCCGATGATCGCGTCGACAGTGCCCGATGCCCCGGCGAGCGCGGCGAAGACGACGACGAGCACGAGGCCGGCGAGCAGCGTGCGCTTCACGCCGATGCGGCTCGACACCCAACTGGTGAAGAACATTGCGGCGCCGGTGATGAAAAGGTAGCTGGTGAAGAGCAGCATGGTCTGGCTGGGGCTCGCGCCGAGCTCATGACTGATGGCGGGCAGGATCGGGTCGACGAGGCCAATGCCCATGAACGAGACCGCGCACGCGAACGCAATGGCCCAGACGGCGGTCGGTTGGCGCAGAATCGATGGCTTGGCCTGCGCGGGTTCGGTGCGGGGGCGAGTGGTAGTGGACGTGAGAAGCTCCTGAAGTGTGGTGCGCGTGCGGCGCAAATCTCTGGTGTGCGGTGCGGGATCGCGGTGGCGTCACCCGGAGGGGTCGTCGATGCGATCTCCGAGTTGATCCATCAGCTCCGCTGCGCGAGCGAGTGTGGCGCGGTCGAAGTCGGAGAGCGCGTCGAGATGCGGGCGCACGCGGTCGGCGGCTGCGGCGCGGTAGGCGTCGAGCGCGACTCGGCCGGCCGGGGTAATCGACACGAGCGTCGCTCGGCCGTCTGCGGGATCGGGCGCGCGGTCGATCCACCCCTCCCCCTCGAGCCGCTGCACGAGGCCCGTCATCGCGGGCTGGCCCACCCGCTGCTGATGAGCGAGTGCACTGATGCGCAGGCCGCTCGACGATTCGAGCTCGCTGAGCACGCGCCACGCGACGAGCGAGTATCCACCGCCCGCCACGCGACCGGCGATGCGCGCGAAGCGACCGGTAATGCGCGTGAGATCGAGCGCCAGCGCATCGGCATCCGATCGATCTACGTTTTGTTCATTTCTCACAGTGGTTCACCCTACCACCAAATGCATCGCACTGCGAACTATATTGATGTACGCACGCAATACGCCATTGACACCACCCGCCTCGGCGAGGAGGATGCTGCGCAGCGGGCGACCGCCTGCGGGGAACGCGCGGCGGCGCCGCGCACGGCGAAGGAGCCAGCATGCACGCGAACGATCCCTCATCACCCAACACGAGGCCCGCCGGGCGCATCGTCATCGACCTGTTCACCACGCTCGACGGCGTCGCGCAGGCGCCGGGCGGCCCCGATGAAGACCCGAGCGGCGGGTTCCGCTTCGGCGGCTGGCAGGCACCCATCGAAGACGACATGGTCGGCACCGAGGTGCTCGGCTACGTCGACCGCATGGACGCACTGCTGCTCGGCCAACGCACCTACGACATCTTTGCGTCGTACTGGCCGGTGCACGCCGACAACCCTGTCGGGCGCACGTTCAATGCGGTGCCGAAGTACCTGGCCTCGCGCAATCCCGAGGTGTCGGCGCCCTGGAACGAGACCACCCGGGTGGGCGACGATCTCGCCGCCGAACTCGCCGACCTGCGTGCGCGGCACCGCGAGATCCACGTCGTCGGCAGCATCGACTTCGTGCAGGCGCTCATCGCCGAGCGCCTCTTCGACGAGCTGTGCCTGTGGGTCTACCCGATCGTGCTCGGCGAGGGCCGCACGGTCTTTCCGAGCGGCTCGGTGCCCACCAATCTGCACCTCATCGAGCCCCCGAAGAGCGGCAGCGCCGGCGCGGTGCAACTGCGGTACGCGCTGGCGCCGGGGTCGCCGGAGACCGGGGTGATGGAGGATCCTGCCGACCCGGCGTGAGCACCGACGTACCCCACCCAATACACGACAGCGCCCGCCGACCTCGAGGGGCCGACGGGCGCTGAACGTGCACCGCGTGATTACTTGCCGACGTACCCGTCGGCGACGTTGAGCGCCTCGTCGATGATGTCGAGACCCTTCACCAGATCCTCTTCCGAGATGATCAGCGGCGGAGCAACCTGCAGGCGGTTGCCCGCGGCGAACGGCCACAGGCCGGCCTGCTTGCAGGCGGCGACCACGGCGTTGAACGGCGCAGCCGCCTCGCCCGCAGCGTTGAACGGGATCAGGGGTTCGCGGGTGTCGCGATCCTTCACCAGCTCGATCGCCCAGAAGAGACCCGTGCCGCGCACCTCGCCGACCGACGGGTGCTTCTCGGCGATCTCGCGCAGACGCGGGCCGACGACACGCTCGCCCAGATCGCGCACGCGCTCGAGGATGCCCTCTTCTTCGAAGATGTCGAAGGTAGCAACACCGGCGGCGGCACCGAGCGGGTGCCCGCTGTAGGTGAGCCCACCGGGGAACGGCTTCTGATCGAAGGTCTGGTGCACGGCCTCGGAGATCACGACGCCGCCGAGAGGCACGTACCCCGAGTTTACGCCCTTCGCGAAGGTCACGAGGTCGGGCGCGACATCGAACGCCTGGAACGCGAACCAGTGTCCGGTGCGACCGAAGCCGGCCATGACCTCGTCCGCGATCATCAGGATGCCGAACTCGTCGCACAGCGCGCGCACGCCGGCGAGGTAGCCGGGCGTCGGAATCAGGATGCCGTTGGTGCCGGTGACGCTCTCGAGGATGATCGCGGCGATAGTGTTCGGGCCCTCGAGCTCAATGGTCGAACGCAGGTGCGCGAGCGCACGCTCGGTCTCTTGCTCGGGGGTCTCCGAATAGAAGACCGAACGGTAGGGGTACGGGCCGTGGAAGTGCACGACGCCCGCATCGAGCGTGCCATTCGCCCAGCGACGGGGTTCGCCGGTCAGGGTAATCGCCGTCGACGTGGAGCCGTGGTACGAGCGGTACCGGGCGAGCACCTTCTGACGGCCGGTGTGGTGACGCGCCATGCGCACCGCGTACTCGACCGCGTCGGCGCCGCCGTTGGTGAAGAACACCGAGCGTGCGCCCTCAAAGGAGTGCTCGACGATGCGCTTGGCGAGCTCGCCGCGCACGTCGTTCGCCATCGCCGGCTGGATCGTGGCGAGACGCCCGGCCTGATCCTGAATCGCCTTGACGAGACCCGGGTGCTGGTGACCCAGGTTCAGGTTGACGAGCTGCGCCGAGAAGTCGAGGTACTCGGTGCCGTCGTAATCCCAGAAGCGCACACCCTCGCCCTTGGCGATGGGCAGCGGGTTGATGGCCCCCTGCGCCGACCACGAGTGGAAGACGTACTGGCGGTCATTGGCACGTACCTCGCGCTGCGCGTCGGTGTCGCCGAAGCTCTGCTCGGCGCCGTGCAGATCGATGAAGTCTGACATGTGCGTCGCTCCTTAGTGGTTGCTCGGGAAGCCGAGGTCGATCTTCGACTGGTCGGCGTTCGGCCAGCGCGTGGTGACGACCTTCGAGCGGGTGTAGAAGTTGATCGACTCGGGGCCGTAGATGTGCGAGTCGCCGAAGAGCGAATCCTTCCAGCCGCCGAACGAGAATGCGCCCACCGGCACGGGGATCGGCACGTTGATGCCGACCATGCCGGCCTCGACCTCGAACTCGAACTGGCGCGCTGCGCCGCCATCGCGGGTGAAGATCGCGGTGCCGTTGCCGAACTGGTGCGAGTTGATGAGCTCGACGCCCTCTTCGTAGGTGTTGACGCGCACGATCGCGAGCACCGGCCCAAAGATCTCCTCGAGGTAGACCTTGCTGTCGGTCTTGACGTGGTCGATCAGCGAGACGCCCGTGAAGAAGCCGTTGCCCTCGAACTTCGCCTCGCGACCGTCGACGACGACCGTCGCACCCTCGGCCTCGGCGCCGGCGACGTAGCCTTCGACGCGCTCCTTGGCCTCGCGGGTGATGAGCGGGCCCATCTCGGAGGCCGGATCGGTGCCGTCACCGATGGTGAGGCCCGCGATGCGGCTGGTGAGCTCGGGAATCAGGCGATCCGCGACATCGCCCACGGCGACGACGACCGAGACGGCCATGCAGCGCTCGCCGGCCGAGCCGTACGCGGCCGAGATGGCGGCGTCGGCGGTGACGTTGATGTCAGCGTCGGGCAGCACCAGCATGTGGTTCTTCGCGCCACCGAGCGCCTGGACGCGCTTGCCGTTGGCGGCTGCGCGCTGGTAGATCGAGCGGGCGATCGGGGTCGAGCCGACGAACGAGACGGCCTTGACGTCGGGGCTGTCGAGCAGCGTGTCGACGGCGACCTTGTCGCCGTGCACGACGTTGAGCACGCCGTCGGGCAGGCCGGCCTCACGGAAGAGGTCGGCGATGAACACCGATGCGGAGGGGTCGCGCTCAGAGGGCTTCAGCACGACGGTGTTGCCGCAGGCGATCGCGCTCGCGATCATCCACAGCGGCACCATGACCGGGAAGTTGAACGGGGTGATGGCGGCGACGACGCCGACCGGCTGCTTGATCGAGTGCACGTCGACGCCGGTCGAGACCTGCTCGTCGCGCTCACCCTTCAGCAGGTGCAGCAGACCCGACGCGAACTCGACGTTCTCGAGACCGCGAGCGATCTCGCCTGCGGCGTCAGACAGCACCTTGCCGTGCTCGCTCGTGACGATGGCGGCGAGTTCGGGGGTGCGCTGCTTCAGCAGCTGGCGCAGGTTGAAGAACACGTCGGCACGCTTGGTGAGGCTCGTCTTCCGCCACTTCGGCAGCGCCGCCTTCGCCGCGGCGATCGCCTGCTCGACGGTCTCGACCGACGCGATGCTCAGCTCGTGCTGGGCCTCGCCGGTCGCCGGGTTGTACACCGGCTGCGTGCGCTCTGCGGCGTCGATCTTCTCGCCGCCGATGACGTGGGGAATGCGTGCCATCCGTCGTCCTCTTTCCTGTGAATCGGCATATCACCCGTCATTTCGGGCAATATGTTCGGGATCGACCGATCCCGCTGTGTCCCAGTTTTGCAGGGCAGATGCAACCAGGCGACCCCCAAACCATCCACGATTCACTCAACTGCCATACACTGTGTTCGATATGCATGAGACACCCGATTCGCAGCCGGCCGACGCGCCGGCGGTCACCGTCGCCGAAGCCCTCGCGCTCGCCGAAGTTCAGGCGGGCGCACCCGAGCTCGTCGCCGGCGCCGCCGGGCTCGAGCGACCGATTCGCTGGGCTCACGTCGTCGCGGGCGCCGGGGCCTTCGCGCTGCTCGAAGGCGGCGAGCTGCTGCTGTCAACCGGAGCCGGTTGGCCGGCGGATCACCCGGGGCTCGAAGCCCTCGCCGCACAGGTCGTCGCCGCAGACCCCGCCGCCGTCGTGCTCGAATTCGGGGCGCACATCCACGCGGCTCCCGCCGAACTCATCGCGGTGTGCGAGGCGCACGCGATCCCGCTCATCGTGCTGCACCGTGAGGTGCGATTCGTGCAGATCACGCAGCGCGTGCACCAGCGTGTGCTCGCCGCACAGACGGAGGCGCTCGCCGCCCGCGCAGAAGTCCACACCATGCTCACCGAGCTCGGCCTGAACCGCAGCCCCGTCGACTACGTGGTGGAGCGGCTCGCCGAAAGCCTCGACGCCCCCGTCGTGCTCGAAGACTCGGCCGGTCGCGTGGTGGCGTGGGCCGGTGGCGATCTCGTGCCCCAGATCGCGCTCGCACCCTGGGCTGCGGCGAGCGCACCCGTGCAGCTGCCCGCCGACACCGAGTCGGTGTCGGTCGAGGCGCAGGGGAAACGCTGGGGCCGACTGTCGGCGCTCGCCGGCCCCCCGCACCCCGCAGGTCGGCGCACGGTGCTCGAGCTCGGTGCGTTCGCGCTGGCGCTGGGCAAACTCGCCGACCCCGACGGCGAGCAGTGGCTGCAGCTGAGTTCGCGACGCCTGTTCGACGCCCTCCTCACGGGCCGATACCGCAGCGAGGCCGAGCTCGGTACGCAGCTGGCGGCCGCCGGGTTGCCCATTCGCGAGCGGATCACCCTGGGTGCCACGCTGCGCGGCACCGGTGACTTCGGCGGTCACGCCACGCTCGAGCGCGCCCTGCTCGAGACCGCACTCCGTCGCGCGGTCGCGCCCGAGGGCCGGGTGATCCTCGTCCCCGACCCGGCCGAGCAACTCGGCGTCGAAACCGAGCCGGGCCGCACCCCGCTGCTCGCACTCCTGTCGTTCCCGCTCGGCGACGCGCGAGTTACCGAATCCGTCGAGGGCGCGGCAGCCCCACCCCTCGCCGCACGGCTCGCCCGCGAACTCGAGATGCTCGTGCCGACGCCGACCCCCGGCACCTGGCGCGCCCACCTCGGGCTCGGCGCACCGGGGCGCAGCCTCCGATCGCTCATCACCTCGCTCGAACGCGTGCGCGCCTCGGGCCGGTTGGCCCCCACCGCCGCGACCGGGCGGGTCACCGTGCAGCAGGCCGAACGGCAGGCCCTCGCGTATCTCGTGCGCGGGCTCTCGGCCAGCCCGGAAGTGCAGGAATTCGCGAGCGACGCCCTCGGCCCGCTCATCGCCCACGACGCCGCCTCCGGCCCGGGGCACAGCGGCGACCTGCTCGACGTGCTGCGCGCCTACCTCGAGCACCCGACCAACCGCTCGCTCGCCGCGCAGCGCGCGCGACTCTCACGCTCGGTGTTCTACCAGCGCTTGGCACTCATTGAGGAGTTGCTCGGTGTCGACCTCGCAGACGGCACCACCATCGCGACACTCACCGTCGCGCTGCTCGCCCGCTCCGAGTAGCGGTGACGAGCGCGTCCTCGATAGGAGATTCGGCTTCGGTGGTGCGTTATGCGCCGATCCGGCCCACCGACGCCGAATCTCTCACCGAAGCCGCGGGCTGACCGACCCCAGCGCGAGGGGTCACCGGTTCCAGAGGCTCGGGTACTGGTGGCCGAGCTCGATGACGAGTCGGCGCAGCGCCGGAAGCGACAGGCCGATGACACAGCTGGGCGATCCCTCGATGCGTTCGATAAACGCCCCGGCGAGGCCGTCGATGGCGAATCCGCCGGCGAGCTCGAGCGGCTCGCCCGTCGCGACATAGGCCGCGAGTTCGGCGTCAGTGAGATCGACGGAGAGCGTCACCTGCGCGGTGTCGACCGAGCCTGCGGCGCCGCGAACCTCACCGCCGGTGCAGTCGATCAGCCAGTGGCCCGAGTGCAGCACCCCGGTGCGCCCGCGGTGCTGCTGCGAACGTTCGAGCGCGACCTCGGGCAGGTGCGGCTTGCCGAGAATCTCGCCATCGAGCAAGAACATCGAATCGCCGCCGAGCACGAGCCCATCGATCTCGCCGGTGCCCTGCGGCCCGAATCGCCGCACGACGTCCTCGGCTTTCAGCCGCCCCAGGTACTCCGTGAGTTCGGGAGCGGTCAGCTCGCGACCGAGTTCGGCCTCGCGCGCGACGACTTCCGCTTCTTCATCGACCTCGGGTGAGAAGCACACCGGCTCGATGCCCGCCCCCCTGAGCACGGAAAGACGGGCGGGTGACGTCGAGGCTAGGACGAGGCGCATGCCTGCGAGTCTAGGGCGTGCACAGCGGGCGCAGCCGCGCGGTACACCCTGCTGATCACGCACGACAACCCCCTGTTCCACGTGGAACGAGAAGGAATACCGTCGTGACATGGGGCTGCAACGTGCTGCCCCGTGAACGGAAGGAGTTCTCTCATGGGTTTCCTCGGATTTTTGCTGCTGGGCCTGATCGCCGGTGCAATCGCGAAGGCCATCCTGCCGGGACGCCAGGGCGGCGGATGGATCGCCACCCTCATTCTGGGTGTGATCGGCGCGCTCGTGGGCGGCTGGTTGGGCGGGCTCATCTTCAACGCTGACCTCGGCGCATTCTTCTCGATCCAGACGTGGCTGCTGGCCATTGGCGGATCGGTCGTCGTGCTGTTGATCTGGGGCGTCATCACCGGGCGCAACAAGAGCGCGAACGCGTAACGACGCAACGCACCCGCACGGGGTCGACCTCGGGCAATGGGAGAATAAGGGCATGACTGAATCCACCAGCTCTGCCCCGCTCACTCCCGGCGCCGAGGTCGACCTCGTCGTTTCCGGCATCGCCCACGGCGGTGTCGGCGTCGCGCGGCACGAGGGGCGCGTGGTGTTCGTCGCCGACGCGATCCCGGGCGAGCGCGTGCGCGCCCTCGTCACCGATGCCCGCAAGAAGTCGTTCGCCCGCGCGACTGCCATCGAGGTACTCGAGGCGTCGCCCGATCGCCAGACCCACATCTGGGCCGAAGCCGACATCTCTCGCGCTCCCGAAGAGCGCGCCGGCGGCGCCGAGTTCGGGCACATCTCCCTCGATCGCCAGCGTGCGCTCAAAGCCGAGGTGCTGGCCGACGCGATGCGTCGCTTCGGCGGCGTCGAGTTCGCCACCGAAGAGGGCGAAGACCTCGCGAGCGCCCTGGCCGAGATCGTCGAGCCGGCCCCAGAGTTCATCACGGACGACGCTGACGACTCCGACGCTGCAGACACCGGCCTGGGCTACCGCACGCGCGTGCGCCTGCACGTCGACCCCGAGACCGGTGCGGTCGGGCCCTATGCCGCTCGCAGCCGCCGTGTCATTCCCGTCGAATCGTTGCCGCTCGCGACGCACGAGGTGAATCAGATCGCGCCGCTCACCGACCTCATGCAGGGCGTCGAGACGATCGACCTCATCGCACCGTCGGGCGCCGAACCGCGCATGCTGCTGACGCTTGCGGGCGAGAAGCAGCGCGCCGGTGCGGGCGACACGATTCGCGAGTTCGTGGAGGATCGCGAGTTCCAAGTGCGGGCCGGCGGCTTCTGGCAGGTGCACCGCGCGGCTCCCGCTGTGCTGTTCACCGCTGTGCGCGACGCCGTGGCAGACCTGATCGACGAGGGCCGCTTCGATCCTGCCGCCGGCAATCTCGACCTCTACGGGGGTGCGGGCCTGCTTGCGGCCGCCGTCGCCGAGGCCGCAGGCCCCGGCGTAAAGATCGCCACCGTCGAGGCCGAGGCCGCCGCGACCGAGGACGCTGCGGAGAACCTCGCGGAACTCGTCGGCGCGCTGGCCCACACGGCCCGCGTCGACCGACACCTCGCCGAGCTGCTGAAGGCGTCGGCGCCGGTGCGCGACCGTCTGCGCCGCGGCACCGTCGTGCTCGATCCGCCCCGTTCGGGCGCCGGCAACGGCGTCACCGCGCAGCTCGTCGAGCTCGCGCCGGCGAACGTGGTCTACGTGGCCTGCGACCCCGTCGCTCTCGCCCGCGACACGAAGTCGCTGCGCGACGCCGGGTACGAGCTGACCGGGCTGCGCGCATTCGACATCTTCCCGCACACCCACCACTTCGAGTCGCTCGCGGTGTTCCAGCGCGCCTGACCCGCTGCGATCATGGACACATGACGACGGCGTTCACTCTGGTCCAGCTCACCTACTTCAACGCGGTCGCCCGCCTGGAGAACATGACCGCGGCCGCGGCCGAGCTGAATGTGACCCAGTCGACCCTCTCGAGCGCCATCGCGCAGCTCGAGAGGGAACTCGCCGTCGAGCTGTTCACGCGCGATCGCGGCAAGGGACTGCAGTTGACGTCGGCCGGTCGCGCGCTGCTCGCCCGCGGGCCGGCGCTGCTCGAGGAGGCCGAGCTGCTCACCGCGTCCGTGCGATCCGCCAATGCAGCGCTCTCCGGCGACCTGACGGTCGGCATCTACGCGCCGCTCGCCCCCTTCCGGGCCCCTGAGATTCTCGACCGCTTCGAACTCGCCTACCCCGACGTGAATCTCACCTTCTTCGAGGGCGATCAGGGCAGCCTGCAAGACGCACTCCACGACGGTCGCTGCGAGGTCGCGCTGATGTACGACCTCGGCGTCGACCACCGCTTCGCACGCACCGTCATCGACCGGGTGCCGCCCCACATCATCGTGCCCGAGGCGCGGGCGCAGGCACTCGCCGGGCGCAGCGTGGTCAGTCTGCGCGAGTTCGCCGACGAGCCCCTGATTCTGCTGAATCTGCCGCACACCGGCGACTACTACCTGCGCCTCTTTCAACAGTTGGGCATCGAACCCCGCATTCGTCACGTGTCGCTCGGATACGAGACCGTGCGATCGTATGTGGCGCGCGGTCACGGCTACTCCATTCTCAACCAGTGGCTCGACCAGAGTTTGACCTACTCGGGCAAGCGGGTCGTGCCGCTGCGCCTCTCCGATGAGTTTCCGCCGACCGAGGTCTCGCTGGTGCAGCGGCGCGATATCTCGCCGACGCGCAAGGCTCGCGCCTTCATCGAGACCTGCCGCGAGATCTACGCGAACGCCGCAGGGTCATCGAGTGATTCGATTACCCGCAACGAACATTCTCATTAGACGCCGCGCCCCGGTCACTCAGAGGATAGGGAGACCCGGCCACCGCCGCTGCAGCGATTCGATCCGACCCGGCCGGGACCATCCTGGAGGACGCAATGACGCCGAATTCCGAAGACCGCCCGACGCTGACCACTGAGCACGCACCCGATGCTCCGACCGATCCCCACGACGCTCGACCCGCCACTGATCCCGTCAATCTGCCGACGGGGCCGCTCACCATCGCCGAGCGCAAGCATCTCGACCGCAAACGACTGAAAGTGCTGCTCGCCGGAGGCGTCGGGCAGTTCATCGAGTTCTACGATTTCAGCCTGTACGGGCTCTCCGCGTTGACACTCGCCACACTCTTCTTCCCCTCCGATAACCCCGCGATCGGTCTCCTGTCGACCTTCGCCGCGTTCGGCGTCGCGTTCTTCATTCGTCCGCTCGGCGGGCTCTTCTTCGGCGCGCTGGGCGATCGCTACGGCCGGCGCCCGGTGCTGTACGTCACACTGCTGACGATCGGCGTCGCGACCGCGGGCATCGGCCTGCTGCCCACCTACGCCCAGATCGGCATCGCCGCGCCGATCCTGCTCGTGATCTGCCGTCTGCTGCAGGGATTCTCCGCCGGTGGCGAGTCGGTCGGCGCCCCGGCCTTCGTGTTCGAGCACGCGCCCAAGCATCGCCGCGGACTCTGGTTGAACATCACCCTCGCCGCCACGGCACTGCCCTCCGTCGTGGGCGGTGCGCTCATCCTCACGCTGTCGCAGAGCATGCCCGCCGATGCGTTCGAAGGATGGGGCTGGCGCGTGCCGTTCCTGCTCGCCCTGCCGCTCGCGGTCTTCGGGCTCTGGATCCGCTCGCACACCGAAGAGTCCGAGGCCTTCAAAGAGGTGCAGGCCGAGCAAGAAGTCACCGGCGAGCAGCGGACCCCGATTCGCGACGCGTTCCGCGAGAACTGGCTGAAGATGCTGCAGGTGATCATGGTAATGGGGCTCACCGCCATGGGCTTCTACTTCTTGTCGGGGTACTTCGTGGCCTACGTGCAGACCGCCGGCGACCTGTCGCGCGAGAGTTCGCTGCTCGCCAATGGTGCAGCGATGCTGCTGTACGCGCTCCTGCTGCCCGTCGGCGGCATGATCGGGGATCGGGTCGGGCGCAAACCGATGCTCATCGCCGGCGCGGCTGCCATCGCGATCATCGCGGTTCCGGCATTCATGCTCGTCACGTCGGGGTCGCTGCCGCTCGCCATTCTGGGGCAGTTCATCTTCGTCGGCGCGGTGTGCATCTACGGCGGCGGCTGCTACACCTTCTTCGTCGAGATCTTCACGACGCGCACCCGCTTCACCTCGGCGGCCGTCAGCTACAACGTCGGCTACGCGATCTTCGGCGGCACCGCGCCATTCATCGGCACCTGGCTCGTCCAGTCCACCGGATTCTCGGCCAGCCCGGGCGTCTACATGGCCGTCGCCGCGGCAGCAGTCTTCTTGGTGCTCGTCTGCACGCGCATCCCCGAAACCCACCCGCTCAAGCGAACCACCTCGATGGGAGTCACCCGATGACCGATCACGCATTCCTCGCAGATTTCCACGCCGTCGCCGCAATCGGCGCGACCGACGCCGGCGGTGTCGATCGGCAGGCCGCGACGGCTGAGGATCGCGAGACACGCGAGTGGTTCCGCACCTTCGCCGTGGCGCGCGGATGGGAGGTGCGCGTCGACGGTATCGGCAACCAGTTCGCACTGATCGAGTTCACGCCGGGCGCACCATTCGTGCTGCTTGGCTCGCATCTCGATTCACAGCCGCTCGGCGGCCGGTTCGACGGCGCCTACGGGGTGATCGCCGGCCTGCACGCCGCGGCTCGCGTCGCCGAACAGATCGCATCGGATTCAGCGGCTCCACGCTTCAATCTCGCCGTCGTCAACTGGTTCAACGAGGAGGGCGGCCGGTTCGCCCCCTCCATCATGGGGAGTTCGGTCTTCGCCGGCATCAAGGACGAGGCGGAGATGCTCGACGTGCGCGATCTGGCGGGCATCAGTGTGCGCGAGGCGCTCACGAGTATCGGCTATCTCGGCGATGACGAACGCCCAGAGATCGCGTCGTACGCCGAGATCCACATCGAGCAGGGTCGGCTGCTCGAGCGCGACGCGCTGCCCATCGGTGCGGTCGACCGCAGCTGGTACACCCAAAAGCTCGATATCGAGGTGATCGGAGAGCAGTCGCACACCGGCGCCACGGCGATGGCGGATCGGCACGACGCCCTGCTCGGTGCCGCGCAGATCATCACCAAGGTGCACGAGGTCACCGGCCTGTTCGAGCCCGAAACACTCGTGTCGTCGGTCGGTCAGCTGACGCTCGAACCGAACTCGCCGATCGTGGTCGCACGACGCGTGCGACTCGTCGCCGACCTGCGTGCGGACGACCGCGACGTCGTCCTCGCCGCCCGCGATCAGCTGCTCCGCGACATCGCCGCCGTCGAATCCGCGTTCGGCCTGACCGTGCACGCACGCGACTTCGATGTCCGAGACAACCAGCATTACCCCGAGGCAGGCATCGCGCTCGCCGAGGAGTGCGCGGCCGAGCTCGGTCTCGGCGCCCGTCGCATCCGTACGATGGCCGGGCACGATTCCGTGGCGATGAACCGCATCGTGCCCACGGTGATGCTCTTCATCCCCTCCGTCGACGGCGTCAGCCACTGCGAGCGAGAATTCACCACCGATGCCGACATGGTCGCGGGTGTACGCATGCTCAGCGAGGTCGCGCGACGCCTCGTACACGGCGCTCTGAACGATGCGCCGCACGATGCGCCATCGCTCGCCGAGGCCACCGCGTCGGCCCGAGTCTGAACGGAGAGCCATGACCACCACGACCTCCGCTTCATTCCCCGCGGCGCCGCTGAGCGCTGCGGACTCCCGCGATGATGCGACCGTCGCGCTCGCGCACCTCGACGCGCACACTGCGCGCGCCCGTTTTGTGAGCGGAGACCTCGCGCCGAGCGAATTGCTGCGGGCGACGCTCGACCAGATCGCGGCGCGCAACCCCGAGGTGAACGCATTCACCGAGCTCCTGGAGCCCGAAGCCCGTGCGCAGGCGCACGCTGCCGACGAGGCCTACGCGCGCTGGCGCCCGGGCGACGCACCGTTGCCGCCGCTGCTCGGCATCCCCGTCGCGACGAAAGAGAAGCACGGCATCGCGGGACGCTTGCTCGAACAGGGGCTCGTCGCCTGCCGCGGGCAGCGCGCGAGTGCGCATCACCCGGTGGTCGCCCGCATCTTCGCGGCCGGTGGAGTGATTCACGGGCGAACGACTTCGCCGGAGTTCTCGTGCGCGACGACCACCCACTCGCCCATGTGGGGGGTTACCCGCAATCCGTGGAACCTCGCCGCGACACCCGGCGGATCGTCGGGAGGTGCAGGAGCTGCTCTGGCGGCGGGAATGGCGACGCTCGCGACGGCTTCGGATATCGCAGGAAGCACGCGTATTCCGGCCGGGTTCACCGGCACGGTGGGGTACAAAGCACCGTACGGACGGATACCCGGCCTGCCTCCGCTCGCCGCCGACACCTATCGCGGCGATGGCCCCATGGGCCGCACGGTCGCCGATACCGCGCTGCTCAGCCAGGTGATGAGCGGACGGCACCCGATCGATCATGCGTCCTGGGGACCGCAGGGCGGGGACGATCTCATCACAGCGCTTCGTGGCGCCGATGGCGTGCGCGGCATGCGCATCGGCTTGTCGCTCACGCTCGGCGACTACCCGGTCGCGGAGTCAATTCGCGACCGCACCGTGCGCGTGGCCGAGGCACTCGCCTCAGCCGGAGCCGAGATCGTCGAGGTGCGGCTTCCGTGGACCACCGAACGCCTGCGTCGCGTCGCGTTCACCCACTTCGGGCATCTTCTCGGGCCGGCCATGGCGGCGATCACCCGTGGCACGGAATCGGAGCTTGCCGCCTACACGCGACAGTTCATCGCCGACGCGGCGCGAGCTGTCAACGGCGTCTCGCTCCCCGAGTCGCTCGCGCTCGATGCCGGGGTGCAGGCCGAGCTCGCAGAGGCGATGTCTCGCGTGGACGTGCTCGTGACGCCGACGCAGGCGGTCGAGATGCTCGATGCGGATGGCGATTACCTCGACGGCATCGATGTCGCCGAGGCCACGGGAGTTGCACGACATCTCGAGCACTACTGGGAGGCCCACCTCACCAGCCCGTTCAACATCGCGAATCGAGTGCCGGTACTCGCGGTACCGAGCGGCGTCTCGCCGAGCGGCGTGCCCACCGGCGTGCAGATCGTCGGCCACCCGTTCGCAGAGGCGTCCGTCTTCACCGTTGGCTCCGCGATCGAGGAGTTGCTGCCGGCGCTCGAGTTTCCCTACGGAGCGACCACTCGCACGACGCCGCGCATCTCGGGGTGAATCGAGCAGAGATACGAGAACTCCCCCGCATCGTCGAAGACGTGCGTGTACGTGCCCTCCTGCTGCAGCTCCGTGACGAAGCTGCGGTCATCGGCGACCACGTCGTGCTCCCCCGGGCCAACGAACTGCCAGCGCACGGCTTGGCCAGGCGCGATCTCGACCTCCGCCGGTTCGTAGCGGTTGTCGCTCACGGTGACGGTCACGACGGCTTTGACGTTCTCGTCCGAGGGCACGGGCTCGGGCTTGCTCGGGGCGCACGCGCTGAGCACAGCGACGACGGCGATCCCGAACACTCCCGCGGCGGCCCGCAGCACACGACGACGCGACAGCTCTTGCATCATGCCGAACCCCGGATCAGTGCGTGTGCAGCGCGCGCGCCGCATCGGTGATCGCACCGGTCATCGACGGGTAGACGGCGAATGCCGAGGCGACCTGGTCGACGGTGAGACGATGCTCGACGGCGAGTGCGAGCGGGAAGATCAGCTCGCTCGCCCGGTGCGCCACGATGACGCCGCCGACCACAGTGCCCGACGCCTTCCAGGCGAAGAGCTTCACGAAACCGTCGGTGAAGCCGATCATCTTGGCGCGCGGGTTCACGCTCAACGGGATCGTGTGCGAAATCGCCTTTGCGACGCCCTCGTTCTCGGCAAGCGTCTGCTCGTTCCAGCCCACGGTTGCGATCTCGGGGTAGGTGAACACGTTCGCGGCGACATTGCGCAGGTCGATCGGGCGCACGAAGTCGCCGAGCGCGTGCATGATGGCGGTGCGACCCTGCATCGAGGCGACCGAGGCGAGGGGGAAGAAGTCGGTGCAATCGCCGGCGGCATAGATCGACGGCACGTTGGTGCGCGCGACCTTGTTCACACGGATGTGACCGCTTTCGGTCAGGGCCACACCGGCTTTCTCGAGCCCCAATCCCGCGGTGTTCGGGATCGACCCGACCGCCATGAGGCAGTGCGTGGCTTCGATGGTGCGACCGTCTTCGAGCTCTACGAGCACGCCGTTCTCGGTGCGGGTCACCGACGTGGCGCGCGACTTCGACATGACGTGCATGCCGAGACGAGTGAACTCGCGCTCGATGACGCCCGCCGCGTCGCGATCCTCACCCGGCAGCACCTGTTCGCGGCTCGAGACCAGGGTGACCTCGGAGCCCAGTGTGCGGTAGGCGTTTGCAAACTCTGCGCCGGTCACCCCCGACCCGACGACGACGAGGTGCTCGGGAACAGACGGCAGATCGTAGAGCTGCTTCCAGGTGAGAATGCGCTCACCGTCGGGCTTCGCGGAATCGAGTTCACGCGGGCTCGAACCCACCGAGACGACGATGGTGTCGGCCTCGATACGGTCGAAGTCCGTGCCGCCCGCGGCGGTCGAGATGAGCACGGCGTTGTGCCCGTCAAGCCGCCCCTCGCCCTGCACGACGCGCACGCCGGCGTCTTCGAGCGAACGCAGCATGTCGACCGACTGCGCGCCGGCCATGGCGATGAGGCGCTTGTTGACCGCGGCCAGGTTCACCGCGATCTCGGGGCGCACGGGCTTGCCGTCACCGCCGGGCACGAACGCCTGCACGCCGAGCTTGCCGGAGTCGCGCACGCTCTGCGCGGCGCTCGCGGTGGCGATGAGACTCTTCGACGGCACGACGTCGGTGAGCACCGCGGCACCACCGACTCCCGCCCGCTCGATGAGCGTGACTTCAGCGCCGAGCTGAGCACCGGCGAGAGCCGCCTCATACCCCCCGGGGCCGCCGCCGACTACCGCGATCCGATGCTTGCGTTCACTCGCCTTCGCCATACGGCAATTCTATGGGTCCGGGCGGTGCCGGGCGCAGCAACACTTCTGCGCGCCAACCGCGCTTCACCCGCACCTCACCCCGCCGGTCGCACCTTCCGCCCGCGCCCTCTGCCCGCGCCTCTCCACTCCGCACTCTGCGATCGGGGTAACTTTCGACCAGTGCTGCGGGCCGGAGTGGGGTCAACACTGGTCCGAAGTTACCCCGATCGCAGAGAGCGGAGCGATGCACAGAGCGGCGCGGAGCGGAGCGATGCACAGATCGGCGCGGTGCGGAGCGACACAGAGAGCGGCAGCAGAGCGCGGTGAAACGGAGCGGAGAGACTCAGCGGCCGAACGAACGGCGAGTGCGGAGCGAAGCCTCGAGCGCCTACTCGCCGCGCTCGCAGCGGCGGCCGCACTCGCGGTCGCAGTACCCGGGCCAGCGCTTTTCCAGGCGGCGGTCGAGGCTCATCCAGTAGGTCTGCATCACCGAACTCGTGCGGGCGCCCATCCAGAGCTGAATGTTGCGCACGGCTTCGCCGTCGGCCCAGAGCCACTCGTCGAACCAGGCGTCAACGGCTCCGGCGAGCGCTTCGCCGCGTCGGCGACCGAGACCGGGCCTCGGGCTCTGCTCGCGCTGTTCGCGGCACAGCCACGTCACGCCCACGTGCGGCGGCGTCGGCAGCGTCTCGATCTGAATCTCCGAGAACACCTCGATGAACACGCGCCCGTAGGCGGTGTCGGGCAGCTCGCGCAGCCATTCACCGAGTTGCGTCAGGTCAGAGGCGTCGCCGGCGGCGAGCACGCAGTCGATCCCGTCGGGATCGATGACCGAGACGGACTCGGAGAAATCGGATGGTTCGGAGAAGTTCACGTGTTCATCTTAGGGCAACCTAACTTTGGTCGGAAGATCTCACAGCAAATTCGTCGCGAGCGGGCAAACGACGCCAGAAACGTCTCGCATACCGAATCGCGTACGCCGTCATGTACCGTGTCACGCATCACTCGTCGCATAAGATTTTCCCTCACGGGGTCCAGACGCTGACAGCAGCGCTGCGCCCGAGCGACCGAACGATGAAGTGGGAAGGGCTGCTGCACATGACGAAGATCGACTCCACCGCCAAGCCGACGTTCGACGGAGGGGCGACCGTGGCATCGATCGGAATGCACAGCGGCTCGAACGTGCAGATGCACGTGCCGCACACGCAGGGCAAACTCGAGCGCGACCCGGGCATGCCCGCGTCGTCATGGCGCATGCGTAGCGATGCGTGGGAGTACCTGAAGTTCGCGGTGAAGCGCCTCGCGACCGATTCCGACACCGCCGAGACCCTCGCGGCCGACGGCGAAGTGCAGCGCAATCTCCGCGCCCTCGAAACGATCGAACTGTACTGGGCCGGCTTCGGGCAGCGCTACGTGCAGGCGATCGGCGAACTGCTCGAGGCCGGCGACTACCGCACCGCGCTCGACCGCATCGGTCGCGTCGTGAATCGCCTGCGCCACGACACGGTGCCCGACGAGGGCCGCGACGAGTTCTTGGACGAGCAAGAGCGCCAAGAGCTGTCGGTCGACGCCGACCCGCGCCCTCGCTTCGAGGTGCTCGTGATCGATGAGACCACGGCGCAGGATCGCGACGCGCTTCGTGCCGAGGGCCTCAAATTGCGCGGGCCCGCCGACGACTTCATCTACGACTACGTCGTGGTGCCCTCCGCCGACGACGCCGTCGCCGCGGTGCTCACGAACCCGAACATCCTCGCAGTGGTCGTGCGCCCCGGCTTCAGCGAGCGCACCCGTCAGAAGCTCAGCCGCGACCTGCACGACTCGATTCGCCTCGCCCGCGCCGAGGTCGTGCCGGGCTCGGCGCCCGCGCGCAGCTCGCTCGCGTCGGTGCAGCGCGTACTCGGCATCGCCGACACGCTCGCGGCGATCCGGCCCGAACTCGACCTCTATCTGGTCGCGGGCGCGCACATCGAAGATCTCGCGGGTGCGCTCACCCGCCGGTTCCGCCGCGTATTCCGCCGCGAAGATCAGCTCGAGCTGCATCTCACGCTGCTGCGCCGCATCTCACACCTCTACGATACCCCCTTCTTCTCCGCGATTCAGGATCACGCCCGCCGCCCGGTCGGGGTGTTCCACGCGCTTCCCGTCGCTCGCGGCGGCTCGGTGGTGGCGTCGAAGTGGATTCGCGACCTCGCCGACTTCTACGGCCTGAATCTGCTGCTCGCCGAGACGAGTGCGACCTCGGGCGGCCTCGACTCACTGCTCGCGCCGGTGCGCACGCTCAAGAAGGCGCAGGAGCTCGCCGCTCGTGCATACGGCGCGAAGCATACGTTCTTCGTCACGAACGGCACGTCGACCGCGAACAAGATCGTGCACCAGGCACTCACGGCCCCTGACGACGTCGTGCTCGTGGATCGCAACTGCCACAAGTCGCATCACCACGCGGTGATGCTCACGGGTGCCCGCCCGGCATACCTCGAGGCGTACCCGCTGAACGATTTCGCGTTCTACGGGGCCGTGCCGATCGATCGCATCAAGCAGCTGCTGCTCGATTACCGTGCTGCGGGCCGCCTCGACGAGGTGCGCATGATCACCCTCACGAACTGCACCTTCGACGGCATCGTGTACGACCCTGAGCGCGTGATGGCCGAGTGCCTCGCGATCAAACCCGACCTCGTGTTCCTCTGGGACGAGGCCTGGTTCGCATTCGGCGCGTTCCACCCCGTCACTCGCCGTCGCACGGCGATGGCCGCGGCGAAGCGCCTCGAGCAGCACCTGCAGACCACCGCGCACGCCGCCGCGTACCGTGCGCAGCAGGAGCGCCTGTTCCAGATCGACGGCACGCCGGCGCCCGACGCGGTGTGGCTCGAGGAGCGGCTGATCCCGGCCCCGACATCGCGCATTCGCGTGTACGCGACCCAGTCGACGCACAAGACGCTGACGGCGCTGCGCCAGGGTTCCATGATTCACGTATACGACCAGGATTGGGTGCGCGACGCGGAGGAACCGTTCCACGAGGCGTACATGACGCACACGTCGACGTCGCCGAATTACCAGATTCTGTCGTCGCTCGATATCGGCCGCCGCCAGGTCGAGCTCGAGGGCTTCGAGCTCGTGCAGCGCCAGCTCGATCTCGCGACCAGCCTGTCGCAGGCGATCGCCCGGCACCCGCTCCTGCGCCGCACCTTCCGCGTGCTCACCGCGCACGATCTCGTGCCGGCGGCGAACCGCGAGTCGGGCCGGCCGATGCCGCTGCGCGACGGACTCGCTTCGATGTGGCAGGCGTGGGCGACCGACGAGTTCGTCGTCGATCCGTCACGCATCACCATCGAGATCAGCCGCACCGGCGTCGACGGCGACACGTTCAAGCACGAGTACCTCATGGACCGCTACGGCATCCAGGTCAACAAGACGAGCCGAAACACGGTGCTGTTCATGACGAACATCGGCACCTCGCGCAGCGCGATCGCGTACCTCATCGAGGTGCTCGTGAAGCTCGCGGAGCGGTTCGAGGAGGATCAGGCCCAGCACGACCCCGAAGACCACCCGGTCGTCGAGACCCCGATGCCGCCGCTGCCCGACTTCAGCGAGTTCGCCGCCGAGTACACGAATGCGGATGCGCTGCCCGACGGCGATGTGCGCACCGCGTTCTTCCTCGGCCAGAAGCGCGGCGCGGTCGAGCACGTGCTGCCCGCCGAGCTGCGCGCCCGAGTCGATCGAGCCGCGGCCGAGGGCGGCGACGCCCCGATCTCGGCCGGGTTCGTGACGCCGTACCCGCCCGGATTCCCGGTGCTCGTGCCGGGGCAGGTCATCACCGGCGAGGTGCTCGACTTCATGGCAGTACTCGATACGCGCGAGATCCACGGATACGACGCACGCCGCGGCTACCGCATCCTCCGCCCGGAGGCGTGACCGACGCCCCGAGCCGCCTAAGCTGGTGCGCATGAGCACCGCACCAGCTGAGGCCGCCGCAGCCTCCGAACCCGTCGCCCTCGCCACCGAGGCGGCCGCCGCCATCGCTCGCCTCACCGGCGTCGAGCGCCACGACATCGCGCTGACGCTCGGCAGCGGCTGGGGCAAAGCCGCCGACGTGATCGGCGAGACGGTCGCGGTGGTGCCCGCGGCCGAGGTGCCCGGGTTCCATGTCTCAGGCGTGCCCGGCCACTCGGGCACGCTGCGCTCCATTCGCCTCGCCAGCGGCAAGCACGCCCTCGTCATCGGGGCGCGCACCCACTACTACGAGGGTCGCGGCGTGCGCTCGGTCGTGCACGGAGTTCGCACTGCGGCGGCTGCAGGAGCGCAGATCATGATCCTCACGAACGGTGCCGGCGGCGTCGACCCGGCGTTCAAGGCCGGTGAGCCCGTGCTCATCAGCGATCACCTGAACCTCACCGCCGTGTCACCCATCGAGGGCGCCAACTTCATCGACCTCACCGATCTGTACGCCTCGCGGCTGCGCGACATTGCGCGCTCTGTCGAGCCGTCGCTGCAGCAGGGCGTCTACGTGCAACTGCCCGGGCCGCACTACGAGACCCCCGCCGAGATTCACTACCTGCGCACCATCGGCGGCCAGATCGTGGGCATGTCGACCGCGCTCGAGGCGATCGCCGCACGCGAGGCGGGCATGGAGGTGCTGGGCCTGTCGCTCATCACGAACCCGGCCGCAGGCATGGGGGATCCCCTGAGCCACGCAGAGGTGCTCGCCGAGGGCAAGGCGGCCGAGCCGCGCCTCGCCGATCTGCTCTCGCGCGTCGTCGCGCAGCTGTAGGCCGCGCGGCTAGGCTCGGTGCAGCGCGTCTCGCGCGGGCACTCGAGGAGGAGCGCATGGAATCGGTCGACGTCGTCATCATCGGAGCGGGCTTTGCCGGTCTCGTGGCTGCGCGCGAGCTCGGGCGGGCCGGGCATTCGGTGCTCGTGCTGGAAGCGCGCGATCGCGTCGGCGGACGCACCTGGACCGACCACCGTTTCGGGTACGAGCTCGAGCTCGGCGGCACGTGGGTGCACTGGGTGCAGCCGCACACCTGGGCCGAGCTCACTCGGTACGGGCGCGACATCGAGCGCAGCCCACGAGCCGACGAAGCCTACTGGCAGGGTGCCGATGGCAGGCCGCGTCAGGGCACGCTCGAGGAGTTCATGGCACTCATCGACGACGGCCAGCAGCGCATCATCGACGACGTGCGCGAAGCGATCCCTCGTGGGGTCGCGCCCACGGTCGGGTCGATCGGCGACCTCGACGGGTTGAGTGTGCAGGATCGCATCGACGCACTGGGGCTCGACCCCGAGGCGCGGGCGGCGAACGAGTCGGTCTGGGTCGGTCACGTCAACGCTCCACTCGACACGGTCGGCCTCTCGAGCGCTCTGCGCTGGGTCGCGGCGACCGGGGGCCACTGGCAGCTCATGCACGAGGCTTCGGCCACCTATCGGGTCGTCGGCGGCATGAGCGCGTTCACCGCGGAGATCGCGCACGACGTCCCCGGCGAGATCCGGCTCGGCGCGACGGTCGTTTCGGTGGCCCAGGCCGACGGAGCCGCGACGGTGGAGCTCGCCGACGGCTCGCTGATCCGGAGCCGTCGTGTCATCAGCACGCTCCCCGCGAATGCTATCTCGACCATCGCGTTCACGCCCTCGCTGCCCAACGTCTGGCAGCGCCTCGGCGAGGAGCGCGTCGCGTCGCGCGGCACAAAGGCGTGGATTCGCGCGCGGGGCCATCTGCCGCGCTTCTTCGCTTACGCGAGTCAGCACGATCCGCTTTCGGTGCTCAAGGTCGAGTATTACGGAAGCGACGACGATGGTGAGTTCACTCTGCTCGTCGCATTCGGCCCCGACCACGAGCGCATCGACCTCGAAGACCTTATGGCGGTGCAGGCCGCGGTCGACATCTTCCGCCCCGGTATCACTGTGACCGGCGTCACGGCCCACGACTGGATGACCGACTCGCTCTCGCAGAACACTTGGATGACCCACCGCCCCGGGCAGCTCACCCGCGACCTGGCCGACCTGCAGGAGCCGCAGGGGGCGCTCCACTTCGCGACCACCGACAACGCGAACCTCTGGGGCGGGTTCATCGATGGCGCAATCGAAAGCGGGCTGCGCGAGGCGCGGCGAGTGCAGCGGGAGCTCACCGGCGGCTGACCGCGGGGGCTCTTACAGCAGGCATCGAACTCGGCCAGACCGGTGAGTTCAGAATCTTCCACGGACGCGATACGTCGATCGAAGCTCGTGCCGCATGGCGAGAGATGGGCGCAACGGATGCAACGACAGCCGAGATCGTGAACCAAACCTTGAAGACGTGCGGAACGGTGTCTCCGGCGGACACAATAGAACCGGATGAAATTTCGGAATCGGGGACGAAGTGCAAGAAATTCTCATTATGGGGCGCAAATTCGCAATTGCAGGGGTAGCGATCGTATCTGCGGTGTTGGCTGTCGCGGCAACACCGGTCGCCGGTGCACAGGCTGCGCCGGCAACGAGTGATCAACGTTCGGCTGGGTTGTGGCAGGTTGACAAGCTCGGTTTTGATGCTCTGCAGGCTTCGGGCTGGACGGGTGAGGGTGTGAAGATCGCGGTGATCGACACATTTGTGAACCCGGATGTGCCTGAGCTGCAAGGTGCGAATGTCCAGGTGCGAGGTTCGACGTGTGCGGATCCTGCGACGGGGAAGCCGCTCGATGTGGTCTCCGACGATCCGGCGTTGTCGGCACACGGCACGAATGTGGTGTCGATGCTGGTGGGCAATGGGACTGCGGGTGATGGAGGAGCGGGCGCTCGGGGAATCGCGCCGAAGGCTGAGGTGTGGTTTTACGGAGTGGGTGATCTTGATGCGACGGACGCTGATCAGTGCAAGTTGCAGGATCCGACGCTGGAGCCGGGTGGTATCGATCTTGCGCATGACGTGAGTTGGGGTGGGTCGACCGTGAGTAACAATCCGGACGGTGCGGGCGATGCGACGGCATTGGCTGCGCGTGCGGCAATTCGTGATGGAGCCGATGTGGTGTCGGTGTCCGTGCTCAGCGGTGGTGGCGGGACTGACTGGGCACAAGTAATTTTTGAGTCGCTGATCGCGCAGGTGCCCATCGTGGTCGGCGTCTTGAATCCCGATGATCAGTTCGCATTGGTGGGCGGACCTTTCGCGACCAATGGTGCGTTTCCGGTGAATGCCATCGCGCACGATGGCGCGCTGCTCAGTGATGCGTCGGGGGCGACCTCGTTCGGTGGGGACAATATTGCGGTCGCTGCCCCCGGCGTTGAGGTGTTGGGTGTGGGGGATGCGTCCGGGTGGGGGCCGGCGCTGATCTCCGGCACGTCGTATGCGACGCCACTGACTGCGGGTGCTGCGGCATTGGGATTTCAGAAGTATCCGGATGCCTCGCGGTTCCAGGTGATGCAGGCCATGTTGCGGACGACCGGCTCGGGTGGAGTGCATGACATCGAGTGGGGCACGGACGAGTTGGGGGCGGGATACCTCAACGTTGCGGAGATGCTGGCTGCGGATCCGAGCGAGTTTCCTGATGAGAATCCGCAGTGGTTGACCGACGTGTCCGACCCGAGGTGCGTGTTCCGGGACGGCAAGGTCGGCACCATCACCGATCAGGGCGTTTGGGAATGTTCGTGGTCGGCAGGGCCGTTCCCTCCGGAGTATGACGCGTATCGTGCGGTTGTGGTTGATGGTGAGCCCATCGTGGTGAACGATCGGCGTGAGCAGACGCCGTATTCAAAGGCATCCGAGAGTGCGGCGGCGAAGGGCCAGCAAGGTGCTGATGGGAGCGGCGCTGTGTCTGCGATGCCGGTGTGGGCCGTGGCGCTGATCGTGTCTGGGATCGTGGCGTTGCTTGGCGTGTTGGCAGTGGTGATGGTGTTGGTGCAGCGGTCACGCAAGCGCACAGTGAACCACACAGGTCGCTTTACAGATCGATGACGGCGATCGGGCGGGATACGCCGCGCACCGTGCACGAGCGCATCTCGACCCGAACAACCCCCGAATCATCAGCAGGTGGACTCGAGGCCATCCACACGTCCTCTCACTCGGCCGCGTGCACCACGCGACCGTCGACGACGGTGAGCACGATCGGCAGCTCGGGCAGCGCGTCGACATCGGCCGCGACCGGGTCGGCGGCCCAGACCGTGAGGTCGCCCACAGCGCCCGGCTCGAGTGTGCCTCGATCGGCGTGGCCGCGAGCGCGCGCCGGCCACAGCGTGTAGGCGAGCAGCGCTTCCTCACCGGTCAGCCGCTGCGACGGCTCGAAGACGTTCGCCGACGGATCGCCCGGCGTGTGCCGCCCGCGCGCCCACGCCATACCGAGTCGCGGGTCGTACTGCGCCACCGGCCAGTCAGAGCCGAGCGCAAGGGTGACGCCGGCGTCGAGCACGTCGCGCACGCGGTACCCGGTGTCGTGGCGGTCCGCGCCGAGACGCGTGGCCCAGCCGTCGCTGTTGTCGGGCGCACGCCACTGCATGTGGAGCGGCTGCATCGAGGCGGTCACGCCGCTCCCCCGCAGCTGCTCCACGTCGGCGTCCGAGAGCACCTCGAGGTGCTCGATCGTGTGGAACGGCAGCCCGGGCCGCTCGGGCAGCGTCGCGTACACGTCGAGCACGCGGCTCACCGCGTAGTCGCCGACGGCGTGCGTCGCGATGAGCATGCCCGCGTCGTGGTACGCCCGCACCACCTCGCCGTAGCGCTCCCACGACGGCCAGAACGGCACGCGACCATCCCCGCACGCGTCGGGCACGTGCAACCAGGCGGTACCCGTGTCGATCACGCCATCGCTGAAGAGCTTGATGGCGCCGGTCGCCCACAGGCGGCCGGCGCGATCCTTCGCCCCGATCACGCGCTGCACGTCGGCGTCGGTGTCGCCCACTGCGTGCCAGTGGTGCACGGTGAGGCGGTGATCGAGTTCCCCCCGCTCCTCCAGCTCGGCGAGCAGATCGACCGTGCGATCCTTGCCGTCCATAATGGCGCCGCCCGTCAGTCCGACTGCCGCGAGCCGCCGGAACATGTCGCGCAGGGCGTCGCGCTCGTCGTCGTGGTCGGGCTGCGGCACCGCGTCGAACACGAGGTTGTACGCGGTGGGTTCGCGCAGTTCGCCGGTGGGGGTGCCGTCGGCGTCGACCACGACCTCGCTCGCGTCGTCGAATGCGCGGGCACCCGTCACGCCGGCTGCGGCGAGCGCGGGTGCCGTCGCAAGCGCCGTGTGCAGGTCGTAACAGATGAGCACGACGGGGCGGCCGGGGGCGGCGTCGGCGAGGAGGTCGCCGCGCAGACCGGTGTGCTCGAACGCCTCGTACTCGAGGTTCCAGCCGCGCAGCCAGGCCCCCTCAGGCAGGCGCGCGTGCTCGGCGGCGATGGCGTCGCGCAGCGCGTCGACGGTCTCGAGCCCGCCGAGGTCGATGCCGGCCGTGACCGAGGCGGCCCAGTGCGGGTGCGTGTGGGAGTCGAAGAGTCCGGGGGTGATGGTCGCTCCGGCGACATCGCGCACCTCGACGCCCAGCGACTCGGCGATCTCGACGATCTCGGCGTCACTGCCGAGCGCTTCGATGCGACCGGCGCGAATCAGCAGGGCGGTGGCAGGGCCGTCGACGGCTCCGTCGAGTGCGGTCTGAGTGCGCAGGTGCGCGCCGATGAGGGCGAGGTCGCCTCCGTGGTGGTCCATGGTGCTCCGTTTCTGCGGGGTCGTGCTCCGCCCGGCCCGGCGTCGGGCGATGAGCGGGGTCGGAATTCGATGGTCGCGAGGGGCGTGCGTCAGTGCCGCCCGATCGCACTGTATCCGGAACGCGCTGGGGATGCCCCGTCGAAGCGCCGTGGATTCCAGTGCCGATCGAACTCGGTGTCAGTGGCGGCTCCGGCGACGAGCGCGGCGAGGTGCTCCCCCATGAAGGCGGCGTACTTCGCGCCCTCCCCCGAATCGCCGCAGGCGAGCACGACGCTGGGGTGCGTGCGGCCGACCACGAAGTCTCCGTCGCCCGAGTCGGTCCAGGTGCACACCTGCGTACCGAGCACGCGGGGCACGAGGGCGGTGAGGTCTCGCGCGACGCGAGCGCGGATCGCCTCCGTGCGCTCAGGGTCGGCGGTGCGATCGAGGTCGTCGCCGAGTGACCCGTCGCGCAGTGCTCGGAGCGGGCGGTCGAGTCCGATCTTGTAGCCACGGGCACCGTTCGGCATCGCGTAGACACCGGCAGAATACGCACCCGCTGCGTCGGGGGCCGCGGGCATGCAATCGACGAGGCTCGGCAGGTCGGGGGCTGGGTGCGACGTCCCGGCGGGTGTCGTCGCGAGTTCGGGATCGCCGACGTACACCACCTGCTCGATGTAGGGCGTGAGCGGCAGCGTGAGCTCGAGCCCGGGCAGCAGTTCGGCGGTTCCCGGCCCCGCGGCGAGCAGCACCTGGTCGGCTGACCGCTCGGTACCGTCCGCGAAGCGCACGCGCGCCGACGTCTCCCCCGGCACGACAGCGGTCACGCGGGTGTCGGCCAGGTACTCGCCGCCCGCGGCGATGAAGGCGTCGAGCGCGCCCGCGAGGAGCCCGTCGAGGTGCACGACCCCGGCTTCGGCGACCCAGAGGGCGTCGCGACCGTCGGGTCGCAGCCCGGGGAACACCTCCGCGACCCGGTCGGCCGCGATGCGCTCGACCGGCTGCCCGATCGCGGCAAGCGACGCCCCCACATCCGCGAGGGAGGCGTCATCGCGCCAGAGAAGCCCAGTGCGACGAAACACCGGTGCCCCCAGCCGATCGCCGAGCCGTTCCATCGCGTCGCGCGCCGCGACCAGCGACCGGGCGCGCCACGGTTGCGTGTCCGCGAGCCGCCACAAACGAGTGCTGCCACCGGTGGAGGCCGACGGGTTGCCCGGCCCGAAGCGTTCGATCAGCGTGACGCGCCAGCCGCGATCCTGCAGCCCGAGCGCGGCGGGGAGGCCCCAAGCGCCCCCGCCGACGACGATCGCCGATCCCGAACCGACTGCAGTCACGATGTCAGTCGTCGATCGTCGTGAAGTGCTTGCGCAGCGGCTCATGGACGCGCCAAACTCCGGCCCAACCAGAGGGCATGACCATGACGTCGCCGGGGCCGAACTCCTCGGGTTCGGATCCGGCAACCTCGACGGTCACGCGCCCGGAGAGGATCGTGCACACCTCGGAGTAGCCGAGACGCTCGGCGGTGAAATCACCGGCCGTGCACTCCCACAGCCCGGTGCTGATGCGTCCCTCGGTCCAGACGTCGAGAAACGCCTCGGTCTGACCCGCGGTGATCGCCGTGGGTTTCGGCGCGTGCTCGCCGAGGGCGATGGTGCCGGTGTCGTGGGCGGCGAGAGTGCGAACGGTGCTGGCAGTGCTCATGTGCGGGGTCTCCTGCGATTCGAAGTGCGGGGTGGGATCAGTGTCGGCCGGTGACGACGTCGGCGATGTGGGCGATGGGCGAGGTCTGCTCACGACCGCCGAGCTCGGCACGATCGGCCATGCCGTACGCCGCGTACAGCCCCTTCGTCGCCAACCAGCGCAGCGGCTCCGGCTCCCACTTGCGGACGCGGTGATTCACCCAGGGCAGGCCCGCGATCTCGGTGTCGTTGCCGAGAATGAGGTCGGTGATCGTGCGGCCGGCGAGGTTCGTCGACGTGACGCCGGTGCCAACGTAGCCGCCGCCCCACGCAATCCCGGTCTCGCGGTCGAGACCGACCGTCGCCGCCCAGTCGCGCGGTACCCCGAGCACGCCCGACCACACGTGGTCGATCGCGGCACCCCGAGTGGCCGGGAAGAAGCGGTGCAAGATCTCGCTCAACGTCTCGACGGTCACCGCCGGCGTCTGCCCGTCCGTGTCCGTCTTCGACCCGAACTGATACGGCACCCCGCGCCCACCGATCGCGATACGGTCGTCGGCGGTGCGCTGCGCGTACATGTAGACGTGCGCGAAATCGCCCAGCACCTCGCCCTCGCTCCAGTGCAGCTCGTCCCACACCTCGCGAGACAGCGGCTCCGTCGCAATCAGCGAAGAGTTCATCGGCAACCAGAGCCGATGCAGGCCCTTCAGGTTCGCGGTGAAGCCCTCCGTCGCGCGCACGATGTACTCGGCCGACACCGTGCCGTGGGTCGTGCGCAGGCGGTGCGGCTCGATCTCGACCACGCGCGTGCGCTCATAGATCTCGACCCCGAGTCGCTCAGCAGCCTCCGCGAGCCCAGCGGCGAGCTTCGCCGGCTGAATGCGGGCCGCGTGCGGATGCCACACGGCCGCGCGCGTCTCTGCGACATTGATCTTCGCCCGCGCCTCGGTTGCCTCCAGCACCTGCACATCGGTGTACTTCCACGACTGCTCCGACGCGGCAGACGCACGCAAGCGCGCCTCCTGAGCCGGCGTATACGCCACCCCGAACTCGCCGCCGCGCTTGATGTCGGCGTCGATCCCCTCAGTCTCGGCCACACGAATCACTTCATCGACGGTCGCGTTCATCGCACGCTGGAAACGCTCGGCGGCATCGCGACCGTGCGTCTTCTCGTACTGGCCGCGCCCACCCGTGATCGAGTTCGTGAGCCAACCACCGTTGCGCCCCGAAGCCCCGTACCCGACATGACGCTGCTCGACCACCACCACCCGCAGGTCGGGGCGCGCCTGTTTCAGGTAATACGCCGTCCAAAGGCCGGTGTAGCCCGCGCCGACAATCGCGACGTCAGCCGTGAGATCTCCCGGGAGCTCCGGGCGGGGCGTCGGCTGACCGATCTGCTGCCACCAGTGCGAAACATTGCCGTTGATCATGGGTATTCGGTCCTTCGGTATCAGTGCTGCGAAATCGCGGGGCCCGTTCGAGAACCGCGCGGAGTGGATGGAGGCGCGCTACTGCGCTGCGGGGAAGACCGAGGCCGCTGCGGGATCCCAGCTCAGCCAGGCCGTCTCGTTCTCGCCGTGCAGCCAATCGAGGCCGCGCGCGCCGCGCACGACACCGGTCGACTCATCGGGCAGCACGATCTCGTACTTCCACCCCGACCCGAGGTAGATGGCCTGCCGCACCGTCACCCGCACCGCGGGCCGCCCGGCACCGATCGCCTCCGCCGACGCGTGAAGCTCGCCGTGCTCGGGGCGCACCACCGTGATCGTCTGACCGTCGTCGCTCGTGATCTTCGTCGACTCGCCGATGAACCCGGCGACGAACAGCGACGCTGGCCGCTCGTACAGGTCTTTCGACGTGCCGACCTGCTCGATGCGGCCCTCGTTGAAGACGGCGATGCGATCCGACAGCGTCAACGCCTCCTCTTGATCGTGCGTCACGAAGATGAACGTGCGGCCCACCTCGCGATGCACGCGCCGCAGCTCGAGCTGCAACCGCTCGCGCAGCTGCTTGTCGAGCGCGCCGAGCGGCTCGTCGAGCAGCAGTACCTTCGGCTCGAAGACGAGCGCGCGGGCCAGCGCGACGCGCTGCTGCTGCCCGCCCGAGAGCTCCTTCGGGCTGCGATCCTCGTAGCCCTCGAGCCCGGCCGTCGCGAGCGACTCGCGCGCCCGCTGCAACGCCTCCGCCTTCGGCACCTTGCGCTGCTTCAGCGGGAACAGCACGTTGTCGAGCACCGAGAGGTGCGGAAAGAGGGCGTAGTGCTGGAAGACGATGCCGAGACCGCGCTTGTGCACGGGCACGTCATCCATACGGGCGCCGTCGATCTCGACGTAGCCACTGGTGAGATCGGTGAACCCCGCGATGAGGTTCAGCGTCGTCGTCTTGCCCGACCCTGACGGGCCGAGGAACGTCATGAACTCGCCCGCCTGCACCTCGAGCGACACGTCGTCGAGGGCGATGGACTTCGGGTAGTGCTTCGAGACGCCCATGAGCGAGATCTCGGCACCGCGCTGGTTATGCTCGACGGCCACGGGATTTCCTTCCGGTCAGCACCAGCGCGCCGATGACGAGCACGGTGGTGAACACGAGAATGACGGTCGCTGCTGCCGCGAGCGTCGGGTCGGTATCGCGAGTGACACTCGCGTACATGAGAACAGGGAGGGTGTTGAGGTACGGGCTCTTGATGAAGAGGGAGAGCACGACCTCGTCGAACGACGTTACGAAGGCGAAAAGTGCTCCCGAGACGATTCCGGGCACGATGTTCGGCAGCGTAACGGTGAGAAACGTCTTGAGCTGCCCGGCGCCCAGGCTGAGCGATGCCAATTCGAGGCGGTCGTCGAACCCGGCGAACCCGGCCGTGATCGCGATCACGGTGAACGGGAGTGCGAGCACGGTGTGCGCCAGCACGAACCCGACGACCGTGCCGACGAGCCCGAGCTTCAGAAACACCGCGTAGATGCCGATCGCCACCACGATGCCCGGCACCACCATCGGGGCGAGGAGCCCGATGCGCAGCGTCGTCGACAGGCGCTTGTTCACGAGCGCCCGCAGGCCGAGCGCCGCGAGCAGACCGAGCACCGTTGCGAGGAGAGCGACGAGCAAGCCGACGAGCAGCGAGTTCGACAGCGCGGAGGTCCAGGCACGATTCGAGAAGAACGACTCGTACCACTGCAGCGACCAGGAGTCGGGCGGAAAGACGAACGACGCCTTACCGGTGAAGCTCAGCGGGATCACCACGAGCGTCGGGGCGATGAGCCAGAGCGCGATGAGCGCGCTGAAGATCCACAGGATGACCCGCGTCGCGGGGTGCAGTTTGATCATCAGAACGCCTCCACCGCGAGACCGCGGCGCCGCGCCGATCTCAATATCAATCCCACGAGCCCGAGCAGGAGGAACGTCGCCACGAGCAGGATCACGCCGAGCGCCCCGCCTCGACCCCACTGCAGCAGGCTGCTCACCTGCGCGTAGATCGCCTGCGCGAGCATGCTGTCAGACGGCGAGCCGAGCAGCGCCGGGGTCACGTAGAACCCGAGTGACTGGATGAAGACCATGAGCGAGCCCGCGGCGATGCCCGGGATCGACAGCGGCACGAAGATGCGGAAGAACGCGACCGAGGGCTTGGCACCGAGCGAGCGCGCCGCGGTCACGAGGCGCCCGTCGATGCCGTTCATCACCGCGTAGAGCGGCAGCACCATGAACGGCATGAGCACCTGACTGAGCCCGATGAGCACGCCCGTATTGCTGCGGATCAATTGGAAGGGACCGAGGCCGAGCATCTCGAAGAACGAGTTCACGACGCCCGAATCCTGCAGCAGCACGATCCAGGCGAACGTGCGAATCATCAGCGACGTCCAGAACGGAATGAGAGAGATGACCACCAGCACCATGCGCGCCTTCGGGCCGACGACCGTCATCAGGAATGCGTAGGGGTAGGCGAGCAGCAAGCAGATCAGGGTCGCGAGGAACGCGTTGCCGAACGTGCGGCCGAGGATCTCGAGGTTCTGGGGATTCTGCAGCGCCCAGGTGTAGTTGCCGAACCCGAGTTCGGGTTCGCTCACGCTGCGCCACATGCTCTCGAACACGGGATAGGCGAAGACTCCGACGAGGAGCGCGTACGCGGGCAGCAGCAGAAGCAGCGCCCGGTAGGGTGCGCGCCGCGAAGTGTTCGCGGCGCGCACCACGGGGAGGTTCGTGGTGGTCACGGGTTACCAGCTCATCCCTGCAGCCAGGTCATCCAGCGCTCGAGCTCGGAGTCGTAGTTCTCAGCCCACCACTTCGCGTCGGTTGCGACCATCTGCTCGGCGATCGCGGGCTCGGTCGTCAGGAACTCTTTGCCGAGCGCGTCGAGGTTCGGCTGCGCATCGGTGTTGACGGGCGAGTACGAGGTCAGCTCAGTCAGCTTCTCCTGCTGCTCCTTGCCGAGGTAGTAGTTCAGGAACGCCATCGATGCCTGCGGGTTCGCGGCACCCTTGGGCACACCCAGCGCCTCGGTGATCTGCAGCGCCTGGTTCCAGATCGGCTTGTAGTTCGCGCCGTTCGCCACAGCGGCGTAGCCGCGACCCGACCAGACGAGCGCCATGTCGGCCTCACCCGACTCGATCATCTGCTGCGACTCTGCGCCCGTCTTCCAGTAGATCAGGCTGTCACGGATCTTATCGAGCCCCTGGTATGCGCGATCCATGTCAAGCGGGTACAGGTCATCGGGAGCGACCCCGTCGGCCAGCAGCGCGCCCTCGTAGACGCCCGGCCCGATGTCTTCGAACCCCGCGATCGCCCGCTTGCCCGGGAACTTCTCGGTGTCGTAAAAGTCTGCCCAGCCGGTCGGAGCCGTCGGGTACTTGTCTGCGTTGTACAAGATGACGTAGCCGTACTGCATCGCCGGCACGTAGCAGTCGCCCACCAGACCCTCCGGCACCTTCGACACGTCGACGATGCTCGTGTCGATGTCCTGCAGCAGGCCGTCTTCGCCGCACTGCTTCTGCGCCCAGATGATGTCGGTGTCGACGACGTCCCAGGTCACGGCGTTGTTGTCGACCTGCGCCTTGACCTTCGCGTACTCCGTCGGGCCGTCCTCAAGTACGTTCGCGCCGGAAGCCTTCGCGAACGGCGTGCCCGCGGCTTCCATCTGGCCTTCCTGGAACACGCCGCCCCACGACACGAACGTGAGGTTGAGGCCGTCGAGCGCGCCCTCCTTGACCACGCCGGCCTCCGCCGGGCCGTCTCCGAGGTCGATATCGGCGGCCGGGCCGCCGGCGGAACAGCCGACGAGCAGCGCTCCCGCTCCGAGCAGCGCGACGCCGGTCGTGAACTTCCGAATGATTCCTGTCTTCATGATGTGGCCTCTCCATTGATGGTCATGTCGGTGCAGCAGGGGTGGTGCGGTCGTGCGTCAGTCGCCGTGGGCGTCCTCGACGGGGGTCGGCGGGCTGTTGATCCAGATCACCTTCGCCGGGGTCTCCGAGACGTTGGCGACGCGGTGCGGCACCGAACTCAGAAACTCGATCGAGTCGTCTTCGCGCAGGGTGTACCGTTCATCTCCGAGTTCGAGCTCCACTTCGCCCGACGTCACGAGCAGGAACTCCTGCGATTGGCCGTGGGTGTAGGGGTCGGCGCCCGTGGAGCTCCCGGGTTCAAAGCGGCCGGCGTAGATTTCGAGGTTGCGCAGCGGCGGCAGCGAAACCACGAACTTGTCGGCGCCCTCGAGCGGATAGGTCGGGCGATCCGCCGCGCGCAGCACCCCGCGGGTGTGCACGAGCTTGTCGTCGAGCAGCTGGGCGGGCGAGACGCCGAGCGCCACCGCGATCTTGCGCAGGGAGGCGACGCTCGCGTTCGTGCGGGCGTTCTCGAGCTGGCTCAAGAAACTGGAGCTCACTCCGGCGGCTGCGGCGAGCGCACGGAGGCTCATGCCTCGAACCTCTCGAAGCGCGGCAACTCGCTTGCCGAGTTCGAGCGCGTGATCTGACGTCATGGGTTCCTCCTCGAACCGCTGCACCGCATCGTCGCGGATACTGAACATAATGTTCAGTGACTTTCGCATCACTGTACAGTCGCGACTCCACTCCTGCAAGCACGTGATGCAAACGTGATGCGATCGCACCCTCAGATGTGAATTCGACGTGAATCGCGCGTATCATGGCGTGGTCTGCCACAAGCACACACGCCCGACGTCGCGCACTGAGCCTGATCCGGGACTGAGCTGCACGCACTTACGCAATCGCTCTGAAAGCCATACCGTGTCAGCCACCACTTCTTCCGCCCCGACGCAGCCGCGCAATACGCCGGCGCGCGTCATCCTCGCGAGCCTCGTCGGCACGACGATCGAGTTCTACGACTTCTACGTCTACGCGACCGCCGCCGTACTCGTGTTTCCGCACCTCTTCTTCCCGACCGGCAACGAGACGACGGCACTGCTCGCCTCGTTCGCGACCTTCGGCGCCGCCATGCTCGCGCGCCCCGTCGGCGCCATCTTCTTCGGGCACCTCGGCGACCGACTCGGCCGCAAGACGACTTTGGTCGCCTCGCTCATCACCATGGGCATCGCAACCTTCGCCATCGGCATCCTCCCCACCCACGCGCAGGTCGGGGCCTGGGCCGCAGCCCTGCTGCTGATCATGCGTCTCGCACAGGGGTTCGCCCTGGGCGGCGAGTGGTCGGGTGCCGCCCTCGTGGCGACCGAGAACGCCCCTGAGGGCAAGCGTGCCTGGTACGGCACCTTCCCGCAGCTCGGTGCCCCCATCGGCTTCATCATCGCGAACATGCTGTTCTTCGTGATCAATCACCTGCTCGCCGACCCGGCGAACCCCGGTCAGCCCTCGGCCGCGTTCCTCGAGTGGGGCTGGCGGATCCCGTTCCTGTTCTCTGCGGTCATGGTGATCGTGGGCCTCTGGGTACGCCTGAAGCTCGTCGAGTCGAAGGCGTTCGAGCAGGCGAAGCAGACCGGCGAGGTCAAGCGCATGCCGATCGCCACCGCCTTCCGCTTCCATTGGAAGGGCCTGATCCTCGGCACCTTTGCGATGCTCGCGACCTACGTGCTGTTCTACCTCATGACGTCGTTCACCCTGACCTTCGGCACCCGTCCAGGTGCCGAAGCCGCCCAGAAAGCGGCCGAGGCAGCCGGGACGCCCTTTGACGCTGCGAGCTACGTGCCGGGTCTCGGCTACACCTACAACGAGTTCATCCTGATGCTCGTCTTCGGCGTGATCTTCTTCGGCATCTTCACGCTGGTCTCCGGCCCCTTCGCCGATCGCTTCGGTCGACGCAAGACGCTGCTCGTGGTCACCGCCGCGATCGTGGTGTTCGGGTTCACGTTCGTCCCGCTGCTCGGCGGCGGCAGCACCCCGCTCGTCATGTTCTTCCTGGCACTCGGCTTCACCCTCATGGGGCTCACGTTCGGGCCGATGGGTGCGTTCCTGCCCGAGATGTTCCCGACCAACGTGCGCTACACCGGCTCGGCCGTCGCCTACAACGTGTCGTCGATTCTCGGCGCCGCCCTCGCGCCCATCGTGGCCGTGTGGCTGTGGGGGCTCGCAGACGGAAGCCCGCTGCTCGTCGGCATCTACCTCTCGGCGGCAGCGCTGGTGACGTTCGTGTCGCTGCTGCTCACCCGCGAGACCAAGGGCGTCGATATCGAGGCCTGACCTCACCGCACCCCTGCGCGCGAGAACGCCCGCGGAGTCGCCGATCCGGTGGCCCCGCGGGCGTTCGTCATTGCGGATGCGGAACGCCGACTGTACAGTGAGCCGCACATCACTGAACAGAGCGTTCAGCGAAATGCGCCACGATTCAAGGAGGAATCGACATGCACGTCGTTGTCATCGGAGCCGGCCTGGCTGGCCTCACCACGGCCTGGGAACTCGAGAAGTCGGGGCACCGATGCACGGTGCTCGAAGCACGCGACCGGGTCGGAGGCCGCACCTGGTCCGAGCGACTCGGCAACGGGGAGATCACCGAACGCGGCGGCGAGTACATCTTTCCGACCGAGTTTCCCATCAGGCGTTTGGCCGCAGAAGTCGGGGTTCCGATCCTCACGCACAACGTGCGCTACGGCCGACGCACCGTCAACGGCCGCATCATCGACTTCACGGAGCTCGGCGACACCACCGCGCGCGTCACCGCCACCCTGCAGCGCATGCTCGCCGATGGAGAGGAGCGGGTATCACTGGAGCGCGCGTTCGCAGAGGCCCTCGGGGGCGAGTATCGACTCGATCCGGTCTATCGCCGAATGACGACTTCCGCCGCAGCCGATCCATCGCGCGTGAGCGCCGAAGCCGTGCTGCTGCACGAGTCGTCGACGGTCGACGGCTACATCGAGGATGGGGGCCGCTTGGTCGGCGGCAACCAATCGCTGGCGATCGAGCTTGCGCGTCGACTCGGAGACCGCGTGCGCCGCGAGCATCCCATCACGGGTGTGGAGCAGTCGGCGTCGGGCGTGCAGGTGCATCTCGCCGACGGGTCCCGCATCGATGGCGACGCCGCGGTCATCGCCGTTCCGCTCCCCGTACTTCGCACGCTCGATCTCGGCTTTGCGCTCCCCACCGACCAGCAGACAGCGCTCGACCATCGATTCATGGGCGTGGCCGCGAAACTCGGCGTGCCGTTGTCGCGCGTCGATGACGACGTCGCGCTCCAGAACCCCGATCACACGTGGTGGTCCTGGCGATCCCTCTCGCAAGACGGAGAGCACCGCATCAACGCGCTCTCGTCGTTCGCGGGTGGCCCGTTCGCGCTCGACGCACTCGACGTCGAGCACGGGCCGCAGGGGTGGACCGCGGCACTCCGCACCATGCGCCCCGAGCTCGAGATCGACGGAGAAGTGCTCTTGACCACCTGGGCCGATGACCCGTGGACGCAGGGCTCTTACACCGCGCCCGGCCTGGACTGGAGCGAATCCGATGCACGTGTCTTCGAACGAGCCGCCGGCCGCGTCGCCATCGCCGGCGAGCACACCGGCCTCGCGCAATCGCTCTCGGGCGCGGTCGCGTCGGGGTATCGCGCCGCCACAGCATTGAGCGGCGTTCTGGCCGAATAGTTCGACACAGACTCTCCGGGCCCGGAGCACCCAGTCAGGTGCCCCGGGCCCGTTTTCGTGTGCGCACAGGCCCCCCTGCGCGCAACTTCGGCAGCCCCACCACACCCCGGCGACCACATATGTTCGCACATTGGCAGGATCCGTTCGCCTCACACGTCCCCGGACAATATTTGCGAGAGATCCGCGTCTTTCTGCCGGAAACGTGTTCGCAATACTCCCGACACCTTGCTGATGGTCAGACCATCACCTAGCATCAGTGATCAATGGTTTGACCATTGACCAACGAACGATCGAGACGACTTCCCCGCCTCATCGAACAGCATTTCGCTTCGGCGACGGTAAGGAGTCCGACGATGAATCTCTTCAGCCTCATGCAGCAGCGCACCGCTGCATCCGGACCCGTTCGGGTCGGCGTCATCGGTGCCGGCAAGTTCGCTTCCATGTTCCTCACGCAGGCCGTGGGCTCCCCCACGATCCACGTGGTCGGCGTCGCCGACATCAACGTCCCCAAGGCGAAGGCAGCGCTCGATCGCACCGGCTGGCCCGCTGAGCGCTACGCCGCAGCGTCGCTCGACGAGGCCGTGCGCACCGGCGGCACCGCCGTCATCGACGATTCGACGGCGCTCATCACCCACCCCGCCGTCGAGGTCATCCTCGAGATCACCGGCAACCCGCTCGTCGGCACCTACCACGCCGTCACCGCGATCGACCACGGCAAGCACGTCGTCATGGTCAACGTGGAGGCCGACTGCATGGTGGGGCCGATCCTGCAGCGCCGCGCACAGGAGAAGGGCGTCATCTACTCGATGGCGTACGGCGACCAGCCCGCGCTGATCTGCGAGCTCGTCGACTGGTGCCGCATGGTGGGCTTCGACGTCGTTGCCGCCGGCAAGGGCACCAAGTACCTCCCCGAGTACAACTACTCGACCCCCGACACGGTGTGGGACTACTACGGCTTCACCGACGAGCAGCTCGCGTCGGGCGACTACAACCCGAAGATGTTCAACTCGTTCCTCGACGGCACGAAGTCGGCGATCGAGATGGCCGCTGTCGCCAACGGCACCGGCCTGCTGCCGCAGGAAGAGGGCCTCCTCTTCCCCGCCGCCAGCAAGGATGATCTGCCCACGGTCTTCCGCGAGCAGGCGCTCGGAGGCTCGCTGAGCCGCCGCGGCACCGTCGAAATCGCATCGAGCATGTACCGCGACGGCACCGAGGTGCCCGACAACCTGCGTTGGGGCGTCTACGTCACCTTCGAAGCGGTCACTGATTACGCCGTGCAGTGCTTCGCCGAGTACGGCGTGCACACCGATGCCACCGGCCGCTACGGCTCGCTCTACCGCCCGTACCACATGATCGGGCTGGAGCTCGGCGTCTCGATCGCCGCTGCGGTGACCCGCGGCGAGGCCACCGGTGCACCGACCGGCTTCCGCGGCGACGTGGTCACGACGGCGAAGAAGGATCTGCGCGCTGGCGAGACGCTCGACGGCGAGGGCGGCTACACCGTCTTCGGCAAGCTCGCTCCCGCGTCGAAGTCGCTGGAGCACCACGCGCTGCCCCTCGGCCTCGCGCACGGCGCGAAGCTCATCCGTGACGTTCCGAAGGACGCGATCGTGTCGTGGAACGACGTCGAGCTCGACGAGTCGCAGTTCGCGGTGAAGATCCGTCGTCAGCTCGAAACGGAGTTCCGCGCCGAGCACGCCGCACTGAACACCGCTGCGAACTAGTCGCAATCCGAGCGTTGACTACGATGGATTCGCGAACGGTTGCCACTTTCGGCAACCAGAAATCGAAGGAGTCCCTGCGTGGCCGACGCGAACGATGGATGGGAACCAGTTCAGCGCATCCGCACCTACGAACAGGTCATGGGCCAGATCGAGGAGCGAATCCTCGACGGGCGCCTGAAGGCAGGAGACCGGCTCCCCAGCGAGCGGGAGCTGGCCTCCTCCCTGGGGGTCTCTCGACCGTCGCTGCGGGAGTCGCTCCGAGTGCTCGAGGCGCTCGGGGTCGTCGACATCCGCCGTGGTGGAGCCGACGGGGGTGCGGTGCTCGAGGGTTCACCGGGCGGTGGCCTGGTGAACCTCCTCAAGCTGGAGATCGCGCTCGCGCACTTCAGCTGGCAAGAGATTCTCGAGACCCGCATGACTCTCGAGTCATGGAGTGTGGAGGAGGCCGCCTATCGCGCCGAAGACGCTGACCTCGACGAGCTCGCCGCGATCCTCGACCAGATGGACAGCAGCGACATCGACTCGGCCGAATTCAACCGGCTCGATGCCCTGTTCCATTTGAGAATCGCCCAGTCCGCGGGCAATCGTCTCACCGCCCACTTCATGGGCTCGCTGAGATCGGCCATCCACCTCCAGATGGTCGAGGTCTACGCGCAGCTCGAAGATTGGCGGCACACCGCCAAGACGGTCCGGTCGGAGCACCGGGCCATCCTCCAAGCCATCACCGATCGTGACGCGAACGGCGCAAAACAGCTCGTTCGCCGCCACATCGCAGATTTCTACAATTTCAACCTTCGTGACGAGGGCGCCTCCCTGACGTGAGTCCAGTGGTCGGCGCCTGTACTGCACAGGAGCCGACCGGCTCACTATCAAAGGAGATACCGAATGACCGCCACCACGACCACCGCGCCAGCGCGCGATCGCGCACGCGACGGTTCGCCCGACAAGATGCGCACCGCGATCGGCAGTGCCGTCGGCACCACGATCGAGAACTACGACTTCCTGGCCTACGGCACCGCCGCCGCGCTCTACTTCAACGACGCCTTCTTCCACTCAGAAGATCCGGTCATGGGTGTGCTGCTGGCCTTCGGTACGTTCGGGATCGGCTTCGCCATGCGCCCCCTCGGCGGTCTCATCGGCGGCTACCTCGGCGACCGGATCGGCCGCAAGCCGGTGCTCGTCGGCGCGCTCCTGCTCATGGGCATCTCAACGGTGCTCATCGGTGTGCTGCCGACCTACGCGCAGGTGGGCCTCCTCGCTCCGATCCTCCTCACCCTCATCCGCGTCATCCAGGGCATCGCATTCGGTGCCGAATGGGGCGGCGCGATCCTGATGACGTTCGAGCACGCTCCGTGGAAGAAGCGCGGCAAGTACACCGCCATTCCTCAGGCCGGTGTGCCGCTCGGTCTGCTGCTCGCGAACCTCGTCTTCCTGTGGTCGTCGACGCTCGACAGCGAGCTCGCCTGGCGTCTGCCCTTCCTGCTCTCGGCCGTGCTCATCATCGCCGGCCTCATCATCCGCGCCAAGGTCTCCGAATCCCCCGAGTTCGAAGAGGTCAAGGCCGCCGGCGAGACGGTGAAGAACCCGATCGTCGAGGTCTTCCGCAAGGACTGGCGCACCGTGCTGCGCGTCATCGCGCTGCGCCTCGCCGAGTCGGGCGGCTTCTACGTCATCGTGACCTACATGCTCTCGTACCTGACGAGCGGCGATCAGCCCATCACCGAGCGCGCGACCGCCCTCACCGGCCTCATCATCGCCGCCGCACTCGGCCTCGGCACGACGATTCTCTTCGGTGCGCTCTCCGACCGCGTCGGTCGCCGTCCGGTCTACATCTTCGGGACGCTCGCGCTGATCGCCTTCGCGTTCCCGATGTTCCTGCTCGTGAACACCGGCATTCCCTACCTGATCGTCTTCGTCTACGTCTTCGGCATGGCGATCGTGCACGATTCGCTCGCCGGCACCCAGGGCGCCTGGTTCTCGGAGCTCTTCAACGCGAACACCCGCACCTCGGGCGCATCGATCGGCTACCAGTTCTCGGCAGCTATCTCGGGCTTCATCCCGATGATCGCCGCGGCCATCGCCATTCCCCTCGGGTGGGGCGGCGTCGCCCTCGTCTACGCCGGCTGCGGTGTGCTCGGCCTCATCGGTGCGCTCGTCACCAAGGAGACCTGGGGCAAGCGCGAACGCGCTGAAGTCGACGCCATCATCGCGGGCAAGTAGCCCGATCCCCCTGGTGCGGAGCGGGCAGGCTCCGCACCAGGACCCTCAGGCGCGGGAATGCACCCGGCCGCTTCCGCCTCGGGCATCCCCGAGGCGGTGTTCCGCACCCCAGCAGCGAAGAAGGACCCCATGAAGACCATCGTGCTCGACGACGACCCGACCGGCACGCAGTCGGTGACCGACGCGACCGTTCTGCTGCAGAGCGACGCCGACGCGATCTTCGACGTGCTGTCGAGCGAAGACGCGGTGTACGTGCAGACCAACAGTCGCGCGCTGCCCGAGCACGAGGCGGTCGCATTCGTCGAGCGCGTGCGCGCAGATGGACTCGCCGCGGCTGAGCGACTCGGCGTCGAGGTGCGATTCGTGCTGCGCGGCGACTCGACGCTGCGGGGTCACGTGTTTGCGGAGACCGAGGTGCTGCTCGACGATCGCTCGGTCATGCTCTTCGTCCCGTCGTTCCCCGATGGCGGGCGCACGACGCTCGACGGCGTGCACTACGTGCGCATCGACGGCATCGATGTTCCCGCTCATGAGAGCGAGTACGCGGCAGACCCCGTGTTCCCGTTCTCGACCGGTGTGCTCGCCGACTACGTCGCCGAAAAATCATCGCGCCCCGCGGTGGGAGCCACGCTGTCCGACGTCCGAGAGGGCCGCTTCGCCGACATCCTCGCTTCGGCCGCCCCCGGCTCGGTCATCGTTCCCGATGCCGTCACCAATGACGACATCCACCGCATCGCCCTGGCCGCCGACGCCGCCGCCCGCGCGGGAGCCCGCATCGTGGTGCGCTCGGCGTCACCCCTCGCCGCCGAACTGGCCGGCGTGGTGAGCGCCGGGCTGCTCCAGACGCCGGTCGAGCGCGAACCGGGCAACGTGCTGCTCGTCTGCGGATCGCACACCGATGGTGCGAGTGCGCAGATCGCCGGGGTGATCGAGCGCTTCGGCGATCCCGCAATCGTGTCGACCGAACGGGCGCTCGATGACGCCGCCGCGGCCGGTCACGCAGCCGCCACCGCAGCCGAGTCGGCGCTCGCCACTCGCCCGCTCGCGTTCGTCATGACCGAGCGCAAGCGCTCCGCGGCGCACGGCACGCTCGATCACGGTGAGCGCGTCATGGCGGCGCTGACGACCGCCGTCGGCGACCTGCAGCCGCACGTCACCACGGTGATCTCGAAGGGCGGCATCACCTCAGCTGAGGTGGCGACGAGCGGGCTGGGGGCCCGGCGCGCACGCGTGCTCGGCCAGGTGCTCCCCGGAGTCTCCGTGTGGCAGATGACCGGCCGCGACGGGCGCAGCCTGCGATATGTCGTCGTGCCGGGCAATGTCGGCGGCCCCGACGCGCTGCTCGACGTGCTCGACGCGGTCGGCCTCCACGCGTGAGGGCTCGTCTCGACGACCTCGCGCGGGCAGCGATCGCCGATCACGGAGCGCTCGGTGCCTACTCCTGCTACGACCTCGCCACCGCAGATGCGATCATCGGCGGTGCCGAGCGCGCGGGCCTTCCCGTCGTGCTGCTCGTGCCTCCCGTCGTCGCCGGGCGAGAGCGGGGCGCGGCGCTGATCTCCGCGTTGCGCGGCATGGCCGATGCGGCGTCGGTCGCGGTCTGCGTGCAGTTGGATCACGCGACCGACGGCGATCTGATCGTGCGGTCCGTCGCGGCGGGAGCCGACGCGGTGCTCGTCGACGGCTCCGCCCTGAGTACTGCCGAAAATGCCGCCTTCGTCGCTGAGATGCGGTCACGACTACCGCACCATACGGTGATCGAGGCCGAGCTCGGCGCGCTCGCCGGTGATGAAGATCGTGCGGTCGCGCTCGACGCCGATGCGTCGGCGTTCACCGACCCTGCTGAAGCAGGGCGGTTCGTGGCGCAGTCGGGAGCCCAGTTGCTCGCGGTGTCGATCGGAAACGTGCACGGCTCGTATCGCGGTGCACCGCGCATCGAGCACGATCGTCTTGCACGCATTCAGCAGGCCACGGAGGTGCCGCTGGTGCTGCACGGCGCATCGGGCATCTCGACGGCCGACCTGCGCGCCGCGGCGGCTCGAGGCGTGGGAAAGGTCAATATCAACACCGAGCTGCGCGGGCGCCTGCTCGACGCCGTGTCAGCCGCACTCGCCCCCGCGCGCCTCGCCGGTGACGATGTCGCCACCCTCACCGCCGCCGCAGCCGAAGCCGTCTCCGCATTCGTCGCGGAGTCGCTGACGGCGCTGCGCACACCACACCTCAGCACCCCATCAGGAGCCCACTGAAATGACCGTCATCGTCACTGCCGTCTTCCACCCCGCCCCCGGCCGCAAGTCTGATCTCGTCGCTGCGATGCAGCGCGGTATCGCCGCGGTGCACGATGAGCCGGGGTGCGAACTCTATGCGATTCACGATGCCGAAGACGGCACCGTGACCATGCTCGAGAAGTGGTCGAGTGCCGCGGAGCTCGATGCGCACGCGACCGGCGCAGCGATCGGCGTGCTCAACGCCGATATCGAGGGGCTGCTCGAGCGCCCCGTCGTGGTCACGCGCATGACCGCGCTGCCGAGCGGCGGAGCCGCCGGAACGCTCTGACGCGGTGAGGCGCTAGCGCTCGCAGGTGCAGCGCTGGTCGGCGGAGAACCCGGCGAGTGCCTCTTCGATGTGCAGGCCGCAGCCCTGCCACGTCACCTTGCTGCACGTCGAGCAACGGATCGGTGAGCACATGGGCGGTTCCTTTCGTCGGGCACGGCGCCGCGCGGCGCCGTGATTCCATTTTCGCACGCGGAGCAGAGTGGTAGCTTGAACTCGGTATGCACCGGGTGAAGGGAGACGCCGCATGAGGCAGTCGGGGGCAGGATCGCGGCGCCGCGAGGCACGTGATGCCGAGGGCGCGACGCGCTCGTCGAGCGAGACGAACGCCGCACTCGAGGCGCTGATCGCCGAGGCGACGACCTGGGCGCAGCACGATATCGATGCGGGCACGCGGGCCGAGGCGCGCGGTCTCGTGGAGCGCGCCTCCGCCGGTTCGCCCGAGGCCGCCGCCGAGCTCGAAGCCGCGTTCGGCGGTCGGCTCACATTCGGCACCGCCGGGCTCCGCGGGCGACTCGGCGCCGGCCCCAAGCGCATGAACCGTGTCGTCGTTTCGCAGACGAGCGCGGGGTTTGCCGCGTATCTCCGCGATGCGGCGGCTCGACGCGGCTCGGCCGACGCGCCCTCCGTGGTGATCGGGTACGACGGACGTGTGGGCTCCGCGATCTTCGCGCGCGATGCCGCAGAGATCATGAGCGGTGCGGGCCTGCAGGTGTATCTGCTGCCCGAGGCCGGCCCGACGCCGCTCACCGCGTTCGCGGTGCGGCACCTCGATGTCTCGGCGGGCATCATGATCACCGCGAGCCACAATCCGCCGCGCGACAACGGCTACAAGGTCTACCTCGGTGATGACGACGCGGGATCGCAGATCGTGCCCCCCACCGACGCCGCTATCGCTGCGCACATCGATCGCATCGCGCAGACCCCCGTCGGTGAGCTGCCGCGATCACTCGGATACTCGACGCTGGGGTCGGGCGTCGCCGACGCCTACGTCTCGGAGATCGCCGCTGCGGTGCTCGCCGGGTTGCCTCAGCGCCCCGATGCTCCGGGGGTCGCCCTGGGTGCTGACACCGATTTGCGCGTCGTCTACACGGCGATGCACGGCGTCGGCGCCGCCGTCGCTCAGCGGGTCTTCACCGCGACCGGCCTCCCCCGCGTCATCCCGGTGGTCGAGCAGTTGCACCCCGACGGCGCATTTCCGACGGTCGACTTCCCGAACCCCGAAGAGCCAGGCGCGCTCGATCTGGCAACGCGCACGGCACGTGCAGCGCAGGCCGACCTGATCGTCGCGCACGACCCCGACGCCGACCGTCTGGCGATCGCCGCACCACACTCCGATGATCCGTCGGGCTACCGCATGCTGACGGGCAACGAGCTCGGGCTGCTGCTCGGGTGGCGCGCGGCCGAACGCGCCACGACCGCTGCCGCGCAGCTCGGAACGACGGCGCAGGGCGCGCTCGCGTGCACGATCGTGTCGTCGCCTGCACTGCGCGCGGTCGCCCAGGCGTACGGGCTCGACTACGCCGAGACGCTGTCCGGGTTCAAATGGGTCTCACGCGTACCGGGGCTGATCTTCGGATTCGAAGAGGCCCTCGGCTACCTCACCCACCCGCGCACGGTGCGCGACAAAGACGGGATCTCGGCGAGTGCTGACGCAATCGCCATGGCGCGCGAGCTCGCCGCCGCGGGTCGCACGATCTGGGATCTGCTCGACGACGCCAGCGAGCGCTTCGGTCACTTCGCCAGCGGGCAGGTCACGCTCCGGCTGCCGTCGATGCCGGCGGCCTCCGCACTCACCGCGCGCATCCGGCAGCACCCGCCGACGGCCTTCGGCGGCGTCGCCGTGACGGCGGCGCACGACCTCCTGACCCCCGGCGCGGCCGAGGTTCCCGCCGACGTGCTCCGCTACGATCTCGCCGACGGCTCGCGCGTCATGATCAGGCCAAGCGGCACGGAGCCGAAGCTCAAGGTGTATCTCGACACGTTCAACGAGACGGGGAGCGCACGCGAGCGCCGCGGCGCCGCCGAACGCTCACTCGCATCGCTCGAGGTCGCGGTTCGCGAGCTGCTCGAGCAGTTGCAGTCGGAGCCGGCCGGGTCATGATCGACCGCTGGGCCGATGCCGACGCGGCAGCACTGCTGCGTTCGCCTGGCCCAAGCGACGACAAGTACCGCCGCGGTGTGCTCGGGATGCGCACGGGTGGCGCGCAGTACCCGGGTGCAGCGGTGCTCGGAGTCTCTGCCGCCTGGCGTGCCGGGGCGGGCATGGTGCGCTACGCGCCTCCCATCGATGAGGCATCCGCTCCCTGGGGTCTGCCATCGCCCGCGGCCGCCGTGCTCGCTGCACAACCCGAGACCGTGTTCGGTGCACCGACCGACCGATCCTGCGACGCGTGGGTCATCGGATCGGGCACCGACGCACATACCCGGTCGGCCGCGGAAGACGAAGAACTGCGTTCCCTGCTCGGTGGGGATGCGCCGCTCGTCGTCGACGCCGGCGCGCTCGACCTCGTGCCCGGGGTCGAGCCCGGCGTTAAACCAGGTCTCGTGTCAGATCGCATGCCTCAGACGCGCGGCGCTCGCGCTGCGGCGATCCTGACCCCGCACGGAGGCGAATTCGAGCGACTCTGGCGCGCGAGCGACGTGGGAGCACTCCCCAATGCGTGGGACGCTCGCGGGCTCGACCTCGCGCTGCGCAGCGAGCTTGCCGCGCGGCTCGCTTCCGCGCTCCGGGCGACCGTGCTGCTCAAGGGATCGGTGACGATCTGCGCGACTCCGGGCGGCTGGGTGCGCCGCATCGGCCCCGCCACCCCGTGGCTCGCCACGGCGGGTACCGGAGATGTGCTCGCGGGCACGCTCGGGGCCCTGGTCGCGGGTCACGCATCGGCGGTGCGTGCGAACCCCGAGCTCTTGGGGCCGGTGGGGGCCACCGCCGCGCTGCTCCACGATCGCGCCGCGCGTATCGCCGCGACTGATCGAGGCGAATCGGGCGTCGGTGCGGGTCGCCCCATCACCGCTTCCGACGTCGCAGCGGCTCTCCCCGACGCGTGGACGGAACTCGCACACCCCCAGAGCCGCTGACGGCCCGCGCCGCACGCCCTCCGGAGGGGGCGTCAGTCGTCGATGGCGATGCGGCCAGCGATGAGCGGGCGCACCGGCGGCGCCGAGGCACCGAGTTCGACCGCGGCACCGAGCGATTCGAGCCCGCGCGCCAGGCGCCCGGCATTGTCGCAGGCGGCAATGAACAGCGGGTCGCCGGCACTCACTCGGTCGCCGGGGCGCACGAGTACCTCGACGCCGGCCGCGTGGTCGACCGGATCGCCGGGACGTGCGCGCCCGGCGCCGAGGCGCCACGCACCGACCCCGACCGCACGCGCGTCGACGCGCTGCACCACCCCGTCGGCCTCTGCACGAACCACGTGCTGCTCCTGCGCTGCGGGCAAGGGCGCATCGGGGTCGCCGCCTTGGCCGGCGATGAGTGCGCGCCACGCATCCATTGCACGACCATCAGCGAGGGCCGGCGCCGGGTCGACATCGGGCATCCCCGCGAGGTCGAGCATTTCGCGAGCCAGCGCCAGCGTGAGCTCGACCACATCAGCCGGGCCACCGCCCGCGAGCACCTCGACCGACTCGCGTACCTCGTTCGCGTTGCCGACGGCACGGCCGAGCGGAGTATCCATATCGGTGAGCAGCGCCACGGTGCGCAACCCGGAGTCTTCGCCGAGCCGCACCATGGTCGTCGCCAATTCCCGTGCGTCAGCCACGTCCGGAAGAAACGCACCCGAACCGAACTTCACGTCGAGCACCAGCCCGCCGGCCCCTTCGGCGATCTTCTTGCTCATGATCGACGAGGCGATGAGCGGCACCGCCGCGACCGTGCCCGTGACGTCGCGGAGTGCGTACATCTTGCGATCCGCCGGCGCCAGCCCCGAGCCCGCGGCGCAGATCACGCCTCCGACGTCCGTGAGCATTCGCAGCATCTCGTCGTTCGAGAGTGCCGCCTGCCAGCCGGCAATCGATTCGAGCTTGTCGAGGGTGCCGCCCGTGTGCCCCAGCCCGCGACCCGAGAGCTGCGGCACCGCCACCCCGAGCGACGCAAGCAGAGGCACCAGCGGCAGCGTGATCTTGTCGCCGACACCGCCGGTCGAATGCTTGTCGATCGCCGGTCGGCCGAGACCCGTGAAGTCCATGCGCTCACCGCTCGCGATCATGGCGGCCGTCAGCGAACGGATCTCGTCGCGCTCCATCCCCTGAATCACGATGGCCATCAGCAGTGCACTCATCTGCTCGGGCGCAACGGCTCCGCGCGTGAACGCATCGACCGCCCATTCGATCTCATCGGTCGCGAGTGCCCGACCGAACCGCTTCGCGGTAATCAGGTCGACGACGTCATGCGGCTCAACCGCGCGCTGAGCAGAGGCGAGTTCAGTCATGTTTCCAGCGTAATCGCGGGGCCCGGCGACTCGCCCGAGGTCGTTGCGACGCGATGCCCCGCAACGACCCACACTCCCCCGAGCAATCGAGCCCGGTTCCCGCTCTGGGGTATGGGGGGGGGGACAGGCAGGAACCGGGCTCGGAAGTAACACGTGGAAGGGCACGAAACGTGACGCGCGCATACAAAACTTTTTTGGAGGATTCTGCAGTGACATGTGGAACGCACAGAAAGAGCGCATACTAGTGAGAGGGGGTTCGCCGCGCATGGGGCGCGGCGATATGGAGTCGTGCGTCGAACGCGCGCTTCGATAGGGGATGAACAGCGAAGGACCCCGATGCCCCGATCAGCGCACACTGGTCGCTCCGATGCGGAGCTGCTCGACGCGACACGCGCCGGCGATACCTCGGCGTTCTCCGTGCTCTGGGAACGGCACAGCCGCGCCGGGCTCGTCGCAGCCAGGCACTTGGGCAACCCCTCGAATGCGGACGACGTCGTTTCAGAGGCGTACCTCCGCATCATGGAGCTCACGCTTGACGGACGCGGCCCCCGCGGTTCTTTCCGCCCGTATCTCTACCGCACCATCCAGTCGATCGCCGTCGATCACTGGCGGCGCCCCGAAGACGCCGCAGAGAACCTCGATGTCATTCCTGATCTCACGGAAGCCGGCCCGTGGGAAGACGGCGCGTTTGACCGCAACGCCGCCGCACGCGCATTCGCATCGCTCTCGGAACGCTGGCAGTCGGTGCTCTGGTACACCGAGGTCGAAGGGTTGCCGCCGCGCGAAGCGGCGAAACTGATCGGCATCTCGCCCAACGGCGTCTCCGCGCTCGCCAAGCGGGCGCGCGAGGCGCTCCAGTCGGCCTGGGTCGACGAGCACATCAATCGCGAACTCGCCGAGGCGGCCTGTCAATCGACGCTGTCGCACCTGCAGCGCTACCAGCGCGGCAAGCTCACTGCCGCGCTGAGCCGCGAGGTCGAAGCGCACCTCGACACCTGCGATGCCTGCGCGGGGGCGGCGGCGGAACTCAGCGGCCTCAACCGTCAGCTCGCGCTCGTGCTGGCCGGGGCCGTGCTCGGCGGCGGCTCCGTCGTCACGTTCTTGGGCGGTGTCGGATCAACCGCTCCCGCGAGCGCCACCGCGCTGGTCGATGGTGCCAGCGGAGTCGCTCCGATCGACCCGGGCTCAGGCAGCGCTGTGGGTTCGGGGTCAGGGAGCACTGCGGGATCAAGTTCGGGTGCGGCCGCGGGATCAGGTTCCGCGGCTGCCGGAAGCGGTGCTGCTGCCGCGGCCGCCGGAGCCGCGGGCGGGGTGCTCGGCGGAGTTTCAGGGATGGTGCTCGCCGCAGCCGTCGCGGGTGCGCTCGTGATCGGCGGCGGGGCAATCTGGATCACGAATGCCGTGCAGAGTGGATCGGTGTCGACCGAGGTCGCCGCGTCTGCAGCCGAGCCTGCGGCTCCCTCGGATACGGCGCCGAACAGCAACGACTCGTCGAAGCCCACGCGCGACTCCGCCACCTCGAAACCGGTCAAGACAGCCCAGGATCAACCTGCGACGCCCGCTCCGGTGCAGCCCGTAGAGGAGCGCCAGCAGTCCTTCCCGATGCGCAATTCAGACGATTCGGAAAGCGCGGGCAACTCCGGAAGCGGGAGCAGCTCCGGAAGCGCGAGCGCGAACAGCAACGACGCATCGGTCACCGCGAATGCCTCAGCCGCGGCTTCTGCCGCAGCATCGGCATCGGGCGATGCACACGGCAACGCTGATGGGTCTGGCTCGGGCGCGGGTGCAACGAGCGCGAGCGGGAGTGATGCCCGCAGCACGGGAAACGCGAATGGAAGCGGTGCATCCGCGAGTTCCACGGCGAACGCCTCCGCTGCATCTCGCTCAACGGCAGACACACGCGCAGACGCTGACGCCCGGGCCGACGCTGGGGCTGAAGGCACCGCAGAGGCCCAGGCGAGCGCCACGGCCGCAGCGACCTCGACCGCACAGACCAACGCTGCGGCTGACACCAGCGCTGACACCAGCGCAGACGCGAACGGCACGGGTACTTCCGGAAGTGATGGGGCAAGCGCCGACACAGCAGCCGACAGTTCGGGTGACGCCGCAAGTGACGGCGCCGCAGTCGATGGTGACGCCGACACTGGTGCCGGCATCGACGCCGAAGCGGGCTCCGTCGCGGATACCGACTCGGGGGCCTCGGGAGATTCCGAAGCCGGCAGTGACGGCGACGTCGACCCCGGCCCTGAGGCCGGGGTGTCAGCTGACTCCTCCGTGGATGCGCAAGGCACCTCGGGCGCCTCAGGCGGATCGAACCCGGGCGAAGAGGTCGTGACACCGGTGGTGCACAGCTGGTCCCTGTGCGGCACGGCGAACACCGTCTACATCTCTGGGTACTCTGCGCAGTCAGGCACGGTCACGGCGTTCCAGCAGATTTTTCTCGGCTTGATCGTCACGTATGATCACCCGGCCACGGTAACCGCGAACTCGACGTGGACGGTCTCAGCCCCGCTCTCACCACTCTACGTGCCCGTGAATCGTGCGACGCTCAAGTTGTTCGTGCAGCTCTCACGTGATGGCGCGGAGTCGTCAGAACTGGTGCCGATCGATCTCGCGCAGAACGAGGTCGAAACCGCCCCGTACTGCCCGGTCGTGAACTAAGCCGAACGAGGCGGCGAGCCATCACACGTCAGCGGAGTGGGCTGGGAACCCCTCCGGCGGCAGGCCGAGCTCGTGGTCGAGCCCGGTCGCGATCCACGACGACGTGAGCAGCAGGGTGCGGCAGATCAGATTGAACCAGATGAGCAGACCAACGAAGACCGCGAACGTGGCGAGCAGCGGATTGCTGGTTGTGCCCCCGATCGCGACGCCGCCCACGATTTTGAGTGCCAGCAGTACCAGTGCGCCGAGCGCGCAGCCAGCGATCAGGCGCCATCGCGGCACCCGCACCTCGGCCAGGTAGCGGTGCATCGCGAGCAGCAGAATCACATCGAACACGTAGACCGCACCGAAACGTGCGAGCGTACCGAGGGTGCCGAGCAACCAGTTGTCAGCGCCGGCCCCGATCCAGGTGAAGAACTGATCGGCAAGATTCGAACTCAGCACGGCGAGTGCTGCAGAGACGAGGATCGCCAGGAAGAAGATGATCGCCAGTACAAAGTCGCGCAGCTTGAGCAGCACCGGGTTGCGGTACTGCCGCACCTCGAGCCCGAAGATGATGCGAATGGAGCGACGCGTTCCCGTGAACCAGTTCAGCGCTACCCAGAGCAGCACCGCGCCGGCGATCGCGCTCGCCCAATCGAGCGTGCGCGCGCTCATGAGCTCGGTGATCGGTACGACGCCGACACCGTCTTCGCCGACGAGACCTGGAATGAACAGGTTGATCTGCTCGATGACCGAGTCGAGCAGCTCTGGTCGACTGCGCAGCGTGATGCCGAAGACGCCGAAGCCGAGCCACAGCGCGGCGAACACTGCGAACAGCGCCTGGTAGCTCATGCCGCCGGACAGCACGACGCCGCCGACATCGGAGAAGTGCAGATAGGTGCGCACGGGCCGCAATCGCTGCACCCAGCCCCAGCGTGCACTCCACTGTCGACGCCCGCGCCCAACGGCTGCGGAAACGCGAGACGCCCCGCTCCCCTCCGTGACGTCGGAGGAGTTGCGTGGCGTCGTCATGCAGCCACTGTATCCGAGGCGCAGGCCTCGGCGCGGGTTACGCGACCTTGCCGGTGCGGATCGCGGCCTTGACCTCGGCAATAGCCTTGGTGACCTGGATGCCGCGGGGGCACGCGTCGGTGCAGTTGAAGGTGGTGCGGCAGCGCCACACGCCCTCGGTGTCGTTGAGGATGTCGAGACGCACCTCGGCGTTCTCGTCACGCGAATCGAAGATGAAGCGGTGAGCGTTGACAATGGCGGCCGGGCCGAAGTACTGGCCATCGGTCCAGAACACCGGGCAGCTCGTCGTGCACGCGGCGCACAGGATGCACTTCGTGGTGTCGTCGAAGCGCTCGCGATCTTCGATCGTCTGGATGCGCTCCTTGCCGCCAGCGGGTGCAGTGCCCGAGACGAGGAACGGCTGCACCTCGCGGTACGCCGCGAAGAAGGGCTCCATGTCGACGATGAGGTCCTTCTCAAGGGGCAGACCCTTGATCGCTTCAACGTAGATCGGCTTCGAGATATCGAGATCCTTGATCAGCGTCTTGCAGGCGAGGCGGTTGCGGCCGTTGATGCGCATCGCATCCGAGCCGCAGATGCCGTGCGCGCAGGAGCGGCGGAATGCAAGCGAGCCGTCTTGATCCCACTTGATGCGGTGCAGCGCATCAAGGATACGGTCGGTCGGGTACATCTCGACGTCGAAGTCCTCCCAGTACGCCTCACGCCCCGACTCGGGGTTGTAGCGGCGTACCAGCAGGGTGACGGTGAACGGCTTCGGCGCTTCGGGAGCGTCGGTTGTCGCGGCCTCGGCGGGTGCGGTAGCAGTGCTCATGACCTAGTACTTCCTCTCCAGCGGCGGGTACCTCAACTCGCCCTGCTCATTCTTCGTCACCACGACGGGCTTCCAATCCAGACGGATATGGTCTTCCGCATCGGCCGAGTGAGGATCACCCGACAGGTACGCCATCGTGTGCTGCATGTACTTCTCGTCGTCGCGCTTGGGATAATCATCGCGCATGTGGCCGCCGCGGCTCTCCTTGCGGTTGCGCGCCGTGTAGGTGAGCACCTCCGCGAGATCGAGCAGGAAGCCGAGTTCGATGGCCTCGAGCAGGTCGGTGTTGTACCGCTTGCCGCGATCCTGCACCCCGACGTTGAGGTAGCGCACGCGCAGGTTGTGAATCACGCCGAGCACCTCGGTGAGCGATTCCTCGGTGCGGAACACCTGAGCGCCGCGATCCATGGCCTCCTGCAGTTCGCGACGCAGGTCGGCGACGCGCTCCGTGCCGGTACCGTTGCGGAAGCCCTCGACCATGTCGCGCACCATCTTGGCGGGGTCTTCGGGCAGCGGTACGAACTCGGCCGTGAGGGCGTAGTCGGCCGCATTGTTGCCCGAGCGCTTGCCGAAGACATTGATGTCGAGCAGCGAGTTCGTGCCGAGACGGTTCGAACCGTGCACGGAGACGCAGGCGCACTCGCCGGCGGCGTAGAGGCCGGGCACCACGGTGGTGTTGTCCGCGAGCACCTCGGCGTTATTGTTCGTCGGGATGCCACCCATGGCATAGTGCGCCGTGGGGAACACCGGTACGGGCTCGGTCACCGGGTCGACGCCCAAGTACGTGCGCGCGAACTCGGTGATATCGGGGAGCTTGGTCTCGAGCACCTCGGCGCCCAGGTGGGTGCAGTCGAGGTAGACGTAGTCCTTGTGCGGGCCGGCGCCGCGGCCGTCGAGCACCTCCTGCACCATGGAGCGCGCGACGATGTCGCGGGGGGCGAGGTCCTTGATGGTCGGGGCATACCGCTCCATGAAGCGCTCGCCCGAGGCGTTTCGCAGGATCGCGCCTTCGCCTCGCGCACCCTCGGTCAGCAGAATGCCCAGGCCTGCGAGGCCCGTCGGGTGGAACTGGTAGAACTCCATGTCTTCGAGGGGCAGGCCCTGACGCCACACGATGCCGACGCCGTCACCGGTGAGGGTGTGCGCGTTGGAGGTGGTCTTGAAGATCTTGCCGAAGCCGCCGGTCGCGAAGACGATCGACTTCGCCTGGAAGACGTGCAGGTCGCCGGTCGAGAGCTCGTAGGCGACGACGCCGGAGGGCTTGCGCACCCCGTCGACCTCGGTCATGACGAGGTCGAGTACGTAGTACTCGTTGAAGAAGTTAACGCCGAGCTTCACGCAGTTCTGGAACAGCGTCTGCAGAATCATATGACCGGTGCGGTCAGCCGCGTAGCAGGCGCGGCGCACAGCCGCCTTGCCGTGATCGCGGGTGTGCCCGCCGAAGCGGCGCTGGTCGATCTTGCCCTCGGGCGTGCGGTTGAACGGCAGGCCCATGTTCTCGAGGTCGATGACCGCGTCGATGGCTTCCTTCGCGAGGATCTCGGCCGCGTCTTGGTCGACGAGGTAGTCGCCGCCCTTGACTGTGTCGAAGGTGTGCCACTCCCAGTTGTCTTCCTCGACGTTCGCGAGCGCTGCGGCCATGCCGCCCTGCGCCGCACCCGTGTGAGAGCGCGTGGGGTAGAGCTTCGTGATGACCGCGGTCTTGGCCTTGGGGCCCGCCTCGATCGCGGCGCGCATGCCGGCGCCGCCTGCGCCGACGATGACGACGTCGAACTGGTGATAGGTGACGCCGTCCTTGACGGTGATGTCCTCGCCCTGGTGGGTGTTGGTGGTCACGTGTGTCCTATTCTTCGATGCGAAATCCGGTGCTGCGCGGGGCCTACGGCACCGGGCAGAACGATGCGACGAGTGCCGGGTCGGCGCCCGGGGGGCACGGATCGAGCGTGTAGATCACGATGGTGCCGAGCAGGATCAGCAGCGCTGCGGAAAGAAAGAGCGAGACCTTGAAAGCCTTGGCGAGACCGGGGCGAACGACGTAATCGTTCACGATGGTGCGCATGCCGTTGGCGCCGTGGATCAGCGCGAGCCAGAGCAGCAGCGTGTCCCAGACCTTCCAGAACGGCTGCGAGAGCTTGCCGCCTACGAAGCCGAAGTCGATGGCGTGCACGCCGTCACCAATCATGAGGTTCGAGAACAGGTGTCCGAAGACCAGCACGACCAGCAGCACGCCCGAGACGCGCATGTAGATCCAGCCCCACTTTTCCCAGTTGGTGCGTTTTTTGGCCGGCGCCTGCGAGCGCGGGGCGTCAATCGTCAATGACATAGCGTTTCTCCTCGCCCTCAGTGCCCGAATACGTTCATCAGGTGGCGCGGCAGGAAGCCGGCCATCGTGACCGCCCAGAGCGCCATGACGACCCAGAACATGGTGCGCTGATACTTCGCGCCCTTGCTCCAGTAGTCGACCAGGATGATGCGGATGCCGTTGAACGCGTGGAAGACGATGGCGGCGACGAGCACCGCTTCGCCCAAGCCCATCACCGGGGTCTTGTAGGTGCTCATGACCGCGTTGTAGGCCTCGGGGCTGACCCGCACGAGTGCGGTATCGAGCACGTGCACGAGCAGGAAGAAGAAGATGGAGACACCCGTGATGCGATGCAGCACCCAGGACCACATTCCCTCGTTCCCGCGGTAGAGGGTACCGCCGGGGCGGACCTTCTTTTTGGCCGCGGGTGCGGCTGCTGCCGTTTGGGCTGACACGGGCTTCCTCCTTCGTCCGGCTGCGCCGAGAGGCGTCCCGGCGGCTGACATCGCCATCTCGCCACGCGCGGGCTTCCCCGTCACAGAGCATGGCTGAGAATCCACTGCGCACCCATTATGACACCATTCGGGAACGCCTCCGGCACCCTCCGGATGCCTGCCGTGGCCTTACTTTCATCTGATGATTCGGCCTGCGTGACGCGCACGTGGCCGCCGCGGAAACAGCTCGGGGTTGAACACCTCCCGGCGTTCAACCCCGAACCGCTCTCAGCGCTTAGACCAGCGCGGGCACGACCGCTCGCTCGACGACCCGCACGAGGTCGGCTCGATCCTGCGCCGTCAGCTCCTGCAGCGGCGGCCGCACAGGGCCGCCGGTGCGGCCGACTGCGTCGAGCCCGGCCTTCACGATCGACACCGCGTACCCGGGCACGCGATTGCGCACCTCGAGGTACGGCTGCACGAACTCGCGCAGCGCAGTGAACACTGTCGCGTGATCGCGGCGGCGCACGGCGTTGTAGAAGTCGATCGCGAACTCGGGAACGAAGTTGAACATCGCCGACGAGTACGTGGTGACGCCGAGCTCGAGGTACGGCAGGGCGAAGGTCTCTGCGGTCGGCAGCCCGCCGACGTAGGTCAGGCGATCCCCCAGCGTCGAGTAGATCTGCGTCATCTGCTCGATCGAACCCACGCCGTCTTTGAACCCGATGAAGTTGGGCAGTCGGTCGGCGAGGCGCACGAGCGTCTCGGCCGAGTACTGGGCGTTCGCGCGGTGGTAGACGATGACCCCGAGCTTCGTGGCGCGGCAGACGCCCTCAACGTAGGCGGCCAGCCCGTCTTGGCCCGCCTCGGTGAGGTACGGGGGGAAGAGCAGGATGCCGTCGCCGCCGGCCGCCTCCACGGCCTGAGCGTGCGCGATGGCCGTGGAGAGCGAGCCGCCGGCCGGCCCGAGTACGGCGGTGCGTCCGCCGACCTGGTGCACCGCGGCGGCCACGACCTGCGCGACCTCTTCGACGGTGAGCGAGAAGAACTCACCCGTGCCGCCGGCGGCGAACAGACCGGCGACGGGGTAGGCGCTCAGCCACTCGACGTGCTCGCGGTACTGCGACTCGTCGAAGCGCAACTGTGCGTCGAAGTGGGTGACGGGGAATGAGAGCAGCCCGGAGCCGATCTGGCTCGCGAGTTCGGCGGGTTCCAAGTGGGGCACGGCGGTCAACCTCCTGTGGGTGTGGGTCACGCACCGCGAGCGGTGGCGATCGGGCTTCAGGTATCCGATGCCTTCACGCTAAGTTCCGCCATGCATACCTGTCCAACATCCCTTCTAGATCATTTCATGCACAGAAGGTATCGTTATGGGGGTGCCGGATCACCCGGCCGCAGCGCAACGGAGGGCCGCATGTCGTACACCCTGGATCAGGTTCGAGCACTCGTCGCCGTGGCGGAGGAGCTGCACTTCGGTCGAGCCGCCGAGCGGCTGCAGATGACGCAGCCACCGCTCAGCCGGCAGATTCAGCGACTCGAGGCGACGGTCGGCGTGCAATTGCTGCGCCGCAGCAACCGCCGCGTGGAGCTCACCGACGCCGGGCGCGCATTTCTCGACGAGGCCAGGCGCATCCTCGCCATCGCCGATGGCGCCCCGCAAATCGCCCGCACGGTCGCCGCCGGCCTCTCGGGCATCGTGCGCATCGGCTTCACGGCGTCGAGCGCGTTCACCCTGCTCGGCCCGATGCTCGCCCGCATCTCGCAGGTGCTGCCCGATGTGACGATCGAGCTGCAGGAGATGGTGACGAAGCATCAACTCGAGGCGCTCACGAAGAGCGAGATCGACGTCGCGATCGGACGCCCCCCGTTCGACCCGGCCCGGTTCGATTCGAAGCGCATCCACCGCGAACGCCTGCTCGTCGCTCTGCCCGAGGGGCACCTGCTCGCCCGCCGCACCAGCCCGATCGGGGTCGAAGATCTCGTCAACGAAGACATCATCATGCACTCGCCGATCGAGGCGAGATACTTCTACGACATCGCGACGCGCATGATGCCGATCTCGCGATGGAAGCACCGCTTCACCGTGAGCCAGGTGTCGACGATGGTCGCGCTCGTCTCGGCAGGCACGGGTGTCGCGCTCGTGCCCGAATCGGCCGAGACCCTCGGCATCCGTGGAGTGACCTACGCCCCGCTCGTCACCGTCGAACCGCGTCCGGTCGAACTCCACGCGGTCTGGCGCGAAGACGATACGCGACCGCTGACGCGCCGCATCGTGCACGAACTGCGCGCGGCGGCCGCCGACGCCTAGTGGGCCGGCGACCGCCGCGCGGGTCAACGGGGGCTCAGTGCTCCCGGAGCGTCAGGTTGTAGGTGCGGTCGGCGCCGATGTACCAGAGATCCTCGGTACCGATCGCGTGCCGGTCGTAGCGCCATGGAATCTCGGCGGCGCCGTACGAGCCTGCACGAAGCACGAAGCGGTAGCCGGGGCGCAGCTCGTTCGCGAACGACTCCTGCTTGCCCATGAGGTGCCCCACATTGCGCTTGCTGTATTCGACTTCGAAGTCGACCTCGTCGCCGAGCAGCCCGATCTCTCGCATATGCGGCAGCACCGTCACGAGATGTTCGAGCGCCTTCGCGTGCACGTCCTCGCAGACGACACCGGGGCGCAGCTGCGGAATGATCGCCTCGCGCACCGCGGTCGTGAGGATGCCGTACGCCTCGCGCCCCTCGGGGGTGCGCAGCACGGATCGCGCCATGTCGGAGGTCGCGACGACCACGCCGTCGATGACCACGCGTACCCCGGCATCGAGCTGGATGCACGTGGTGCTGGCATCGAGCGGGAAGTCGGTCGGCGGGCCCGGAAACAGCATGCGCTGCGATGAGTGCAGGTTCGTGAAGTAGGGCTCCACCGTGAACGGAATCTCCGATTCGCTGACGAACCGCTCCAGGAACTCGAGGTATCGCGCGTACATGATGTTCTCGGTGAACGCCTCTCCCGCGTCGAGCTGCGCGTGCGCCCAGTCAACGGTCTGTTCGATCGCGGTCGTCGAGGCGCGCGCCGCGATGAGCTGGAACGGCAGATCTTCGTGGTCGCGCTCGTCGCGCCACGAGCCGAGTGCCCGCGATGCCGAGACGAGCACCGCACCCGCGTCGGTGAGGCGGAGGCCGAGCTGACTCTGCTCCCACTGCTCCTCGAAGGCGATGCGCGGGCCGGCGGCGAGCGCCGTGATCGCTTCGGCCGCCGAACCGTACTGGCCGGCCTCGGTACCGACAATCCCGGGCACGGCGTGCTCGGAGACGACGTACAGCGATCCGCCCGCCCAGAGCGCGGCGGCACCCGGCTGCCAGACGGTGCCCGTCACCTCGCTGAAGTTCGGTGCCGATGAGAGCAGGATCGCGTCGACCCCGAGCGCCTCGGCGACCTCGGGCAGAGCCGAGAACCGGGTGTCGGCGTCGGCGCGCAGCTCGCGCTCCAAGCCGGCGAGGTGGTCGACCTCACCGATCAATCGCTCGGCGACGGGCACGCCGGCAGCGCGCCAGCCGGCGAACTGCTGGAGCACAGCGGCCTGCTCGACTTCGACGACGACGACCGGGCGCTGCTCGGGCAGTTCGACGCGCACGTCGACCTCGCCCGTGAGCTTGAGGTAGTGCGTGTAGGGCGCCCGGGGGTCGAGGTCGACCGGGCGGTCTCCCACCAGCTCTTTGACGAGCGCCGGCAGATTCGCGGCTGCCGGGTAGTCGGCGACGGGGCGCGGATCGATCGTGACCCACGGCTCGTAGAAGCGGATCTTCGCGGGGTCCACGCCGCCGCCCGTCACGATGTTGCCCTGCTCTTGCTGGCGAGCCAGCATCACTTCAGTGCCGCCGTCCTCGAAGATGAGCGGGGTCACGAACGGGAACGAATCGAGACGGATCGCCGAGAACAGCAGGCGTTCGTTGGGCACGAAACCATAGCGCTCGGTGACGGCCTGGGGGTCGCAGATGATCTTCGCCATAGTGGTGGTCTTCTTCCTCTTCTCTTCGGCGCGCGGTGCCGGTGCGAATGCGCGTGCGGTTGTCGGTGCGGTGCTCAACTGATGCCTGCCTCGACGCCGAGCAGCCCCTCGACCTGCGCGACGAGCTCGGCGAACTCGTCGGCGTACCGGGTGTCCTTCGACCGGGGTCGGGCCAGGTTGACATTGATGTCCGCGATGATGCGCCCGGGGCGGTCGCCGACGACGAGCACGCGATCCGCCAACCACACGGCCTCCGGGATGCTGTGCGTCACGAACAGCACACTGCGCTTCGTCTCTTGCCAGATGCGCTGCAGCTCGAAGTTCATCGAGTCGCGAGTCATCGCGTCGAGCGCACCGAAGGGTTCATCCATGAGCAGGATCTCGGGGTGCGAGACGAGGGCGCGGCAGATGGAGACGCGCTGCTGCATGCCCCCGCTCAATTCGTACGAGTAGTTCTTCGCCTTGTCGCCGAGGCCGACCATCTCGAGCAGCTCTTGCGCGTGGGCCTTCGCCTCCTTCGTCGAGCGCTTGCGGAACTCCATGGGCAGCAGCACGTTGGCGAGATTGTTGCGCCACGGCAGCAGCGTGGGGCTCTGGAACACCATCGCGATGTCGCGCAGGGCCTCCTTCACACCGCGACCGCGCACGAGCACCTCGCCCTCGGTGTTCTCGAGCAGGCCCGAGATGATCTTCAGCAGCGTGGTCTTGCCGCCGCCCGACTGCCCCACGATGGAGACGAATTCGCCCGGGGCGATATCGAACTCGCAACCGCGCAGCACCGTGTTCGTCGCCCCGTCGCGGGCGGTGTAGGTCATTCCCACGTCGCGGACGCTGATGACCGGTTCACTGGTCGTCATGATGACGGTCCTTTCTGCCGCGCCGCTTACGCGGACGGCTGCTCGATCGTGTCGTCGGGCCCGAGAGGCTCGAGGAATTCGTTGGTGTAGATGTCGGCCGGCGAGATCTCGTCGGGGTGCTCGAGGCCGAGGTACTCGGCGGCGAGGTCGATCTGCTTCTGCACGCCGGCGTCGCTCATGGTGCCGAAGCCGGCCTCGGTGTTCTCGTCGTCCCACATCAGATCGCACTGGCCCTGCACGGCGTCGTCGATGGCGTCGGCGTCGAAGCCGGGCACCTGCTCGTCGAAGATCTTCGCTGTCTCGTCCTGGTTCTGGCAAGCCCACGCGAAGCCGCGCTGCATGGCGGTGCTGAAGCGTTTGACGAGGTCTGGATTCTGCTCAATGGTCTGGTCGGAGGCGATGACGCCGTTGCCGTAGTAGAGCAGACCGAGGTCGGCCCAGTTCAGAATGACGGGATCGTACCCCTCGGCGATGAGCGTCGGGCCATCCGAGACCGAGAGCGCCAGGTTCGCGTCCCACTGCTTGGCGATGAGCCCGGGAATCTTCGCTTCGCCGGCCGCCGAGACGATGCTCACGTCGCCCTCCTGCCACCCGAGCTTGTCGAGCACCGCGGGCCACATCGCGACCATGGCCCCGTTGCCCTCGGTCGCGACGGTCTTGCCCTTGAGGTCGTCCCAATCCTTGATGCCGGAGTCGGGCAGCGCGAGGGCGGCGTAGGCCGACTTGCCCTGCACCAGGTTGATCTGGCGAATCGAGGCGCCCTGGGCGCGGTTGAGAATCGACACGTTGTAGTCGGCCCATCCGAAGTCGACGCGCCCCGTATCGACCGATGCCACGGTGTTGGCCGATCCCGAACCCGGCATGATTTCGACGTCGATGCCCTGGTCCTTGAAGAACCCGGCTTCGACCGCAGCGTAGAAGGGGGCGTGCTTCGGCAAGACTGCGACGTCGAGCATGAAGTTGACCTGGTCGGTGCCGCCGTCTGCGGAGGCCCCCGATCCGGATCCCGAGCATCCGGTGGCGAGGAGCGCGGTCGCGGCGATCATTGCCGCAACCACTGTTTTCTGTGCGCGCATGTGCGTGCTTCCTTTCTGGCAGGGAGGTACTGCAGTTCGTGGGGGATCGCGTGGACTATTTGACGTGGTTGCGCCAGGGCAGTAGCCGCTGCGCGATCACCGTGATGAGGTAGAAGAGCAGGAGCGAGATCGCCGCGAGCACCATGAACGCCGCGAACATCGTGGCGAGGTCGCTCTGGGCGTTCGCACGCAGGATCACTTGGCCGAGGCCGTCGGTGCCCGCGATGAACTCGCCGACCACCGCGCCGCCGACGGCGAGCGAGATCGAGATCTTCGCGCCCGAGAAGATCGAGGGCAGCGCGTACCAGAACTCGATCTTGCGCATCCGCATCCAGGTGCTCGCGTTGTTGATGCGCGCCAGTTCTTTGAGCTCGTTCGGCACGGCCGAGAGTCCGTCGAACGTGTTGATGACAAGCGGGAAGAACGCGATCGCCATTGCGACGAACGCCTTCGATTCGAAACCGAACCCGAACCACACGATGAAGAGCGGCGCGAGCGCGACCTTCGGAATCGTGTCGACGGCGATCAGCGCGGGGTACAGGAAGTGCCGCACCGCAGGAATGTAGAAGAGCGTCGCGCCGCACAGCACCCCGAGGCCCGTGCCGAGCGCGAAGCCGGCGAGGGCCTCCGTGATGGTCACCCAGGCGTGGTGGGCGAAGTAGTCGGGCTGCGTGAACAGCTTCTCGAACGCTGCGATCGGCCCGACGAGCAGGAAGGCCGGGATCTGAAAGACGCGGACGATGATTTCCCAGACCGCGAGGATGCCGAGCATGCCGACGACCGCTTTGATGGCTTTGTCGACGCCGCTCGGCAGCACGCGGCGTTTGCGAGCCGGTGCGATGGCAATGGACTCGGTGAGGCTCGTCGGAGCGGCGATGCTCTGAGGATCCCTGACCGCGGTGGGGTGCGAGGTATCGATGTTCATGACCTTCCCAAGTTCGAAGTGTGGCGACGTGCACGAGTGCAGGTCTGGTGGGTCGCGCATCCACTCTCGACGAGTCCTCGACGATGAGGCGGACGAAGCATGGTCCTCAGTATTGAAGCCGGTGAAGATACCTGTCTAACACCCTTTCGGCATTCATTGAGTCCCTCACGGTATGACCCAGTCGCTCGTTGCGTCGCCAGGCTTGCGATACCCAGGGGGCATTATTCGAGACCGAATCAATACTGGACGCAGGAGGAACGACTCGCTTCACTGGCTGCATCGGGCATCCCGCGCGGGCGCCCGTGCTTCCGCCGAAGAAAGGACTCCCACGATGGCAGCATCCTCCGCACTCGACCGACTTGCCGAACTCGGCCTCGAGCTGCCCGCCCCTTCGCAGGGCCAGTACTCGTATACGCCGTTCGTCGCCGCTCACGGCGTCGGGCACGTCTCCGGCCAGATTCCGAAGCGCGACGGCGCCGTCGCCTACACCGGCGCCGTGCACGACAACGACGGCGTGCCGCGCGCCCAAGATGCAGCGCAGCTGGCAGCCCTGGGAGCGCTGGCACAGATCGAGCACGCTGTCGGTCTCGACCGTGTCGCGCAGCTGCTCAAACTCACCGTCTACGTCGCCAGCGGGCCCGAGTTCGACGATCAGCCCGCCGTCGCCGAGGGCGCTTCTCGATTGCTGCGCGACGTCCTCGGCGAATCGGGCGCGCATGCGCGCACCGCTTTCGGCGTCCCCCGACTCCCGAAGAACGCCACCGTCGAACTCGACCTCGTCGTCGGGCTGCACGACGAGACGGGCGCATCTCGCGGGCCCGGCACCGCACCGGCGGCAGCGTCTGCCGACGAGTCCGGCTCGCCCGACGCAGATCTCGAGTCGGTACTGGCCGCGGCCGACGCGGCCGCCCCCGAGCTCGCCGCGCTGCCCCCGCGCCGTCGCGCCGAACTGCTGGTCGCCCTCGCCGACGCGCTCGAATCGGAGCGCGAATCACTCGTCGCGATCGCCGAGCGCGAGACCGGCCTCACGAGCGCGCGGCTCACCGGCGAAGTCACCCGTACCGCCGTGCAACTGCGGCTGTTCGCCGAGGCTGTCGTGTCGGGTGCGCACCTCGACGCCCGCATCGATGAAGCCGACGCCAACTTCGCCCTCGGAGCTCGACCCGACCTGCGTCGCACACACATTCCGGTCGGCCCCGTGCTGAACTTCTCGGCGTCGAACTTCCCCTTCGCGTTCTCGGTGCTCGGCGGCGACTCCGCCTCGATCCTCGCAGCGGGCTGCCCCCTGATCGTCAAGGCGCACTCCGGTCACCCCGAGCTCTCCGATGCGACCGCCGCACTCGCGCAGCGCGTCATCGCCGCCGCCGAGCTCCCCGGTGGCACCCTCCAAGTGATACACGGTCAGGAGACCGGCGTGGCAGCACTGCGCGATCTACGGGTGCGCGCCGCATCATTCACCGGCTCGACGCACGGCGGGCGCATCCTGGCCGACATCGCGGCCGCACGCCCGGCACCGATCCCGTTCTACGGCGAACTCGGCAGCATCAACCCGGTATTCATCACCGATGCGGCGATCACGGAGCGCGGCAGCGCCCTCGCGGGTGACTATCTCGCAAGCGTCGGCGGATCAGCCGGCCAGCTCTGCACGAAGCCCGGTCTGGTGTTCGTGCCTGAGGGGTCCGGCTTCGCCGAGGCTGTCCGGGCCGCGGCCGGCACGGCGTCGGTCTCCGAGCACCGACTGCTCGGGCCCCGCATCGCCGCAGCATACGCGGCCGGGATCGACGCGGTGCGCGCCCTGGCGGGTGTGGAGGAACTCACGGCGGGCGCGATCCGGATCGATACCGACGGCCAGGGATGGGTCACCCCGACCATCGTGCGTGTCCCCCTCGACACGCTCCGCGCGCACCGCGAGTTGCTCGCGGAAGAGCTGTTCGGTCCATTCTCGGTGGTGATCGAGGTGCCTACCGGCGCAGCGCTCGCGCCGCTCGTCAGCGAGTTCGTCGAGGGCAGCCTCACCGGCACCGTGCACCTCGGCGAGGCCGAGGGATCCGCCACCGCTCCCCCGGCCGCCCTGCAGCAGCTCGTCACCGAACTGGCGGAGCACGCCGGTCGCGTGCTCTTCAACGGCTGGCCGACCGGCGTCGCCGTCACTCCCGCGCAGCAGCACGGCGGCCCGTGGCCCGCGACCACGAATGATGCCAGCACCTCGGTGGGCACCGCAGCGCTCGGCCGTTTTCTGCGCCCGGTCGCCTACCAGAACGCCCCCGCAGCGTTCCTCCCGGAGGCGCTGCGCGATGCGAACCCTCTGGGGGTGCCGCAGTCGCGGAGCGTCGCCGGTCAGTCCCTTTCATGGGGGCGCACAGTAGGCTGAATGCCATGACCGAGCAGACTTCGACCACGCCCGCCATCGAGCGGTTCACCTGCGTCATTCCGGCGGGCGGGGTCGGGTCGCGCTTGTGGCCGCTGTCGCGCGCGAACGCCCCGAAATTCCTCCTTGATCTCACGGGGTCGGGAGACTCTCTGTTGCGCGCGACCTGGGATCGACTCTCACCGCTCGTTCCGGCCGAGCGCACCATGGTCGTGACCGGCATTTCGCACCGCGACTCGGTCGCCGAACAGCTCCCCGAGCTGCTCCCCGAGAACCTCGTCACTGAGAGCGAACCGAAGGATTCGTCGGCGGCCATCGGTCTCGCCGCCGCCATCCTCGAGTTGCGCGACCCCGACGCGATCCTCGGCTCGTTCGCCGCTGACCATGTCATTCGCGGCGACGTCCTCTTCCAGCGCGCCGTCACGACGGCCGTACAGGCCGCCGACCTCGGGTACATCGCCACCATCGGTATCCACCCGTCGCACCCCGCCACTGGCTTCGGCTACATCGCCGCGGGCGCAGCACGACGCGATATTGCGCCGTTCGACGTCTACGACGTGACCTCGTTCGTCGAGAAGCCCGACGCAGAGCAGGCCGAAGCGTACATCGCCGACGGCGGGTACCTCTGGAACGCGGGCATGTTCATCGCGCGCGCCACCGTGCTCCTGGAACAGATGGCGCTGCACCAGCCCGCACTCGTCGAGGCGCTGCGCGAGATCGCCGCGGCCTGGGACACGGAGCGCGGTGCCGAGGTGCGCGAGCGCCTCTGGCCGACGCTTCCGAAGATCGCGGTCGACTACACCGTCGCCGAGCCCGCCGCCGCGGCCGGCAAAATGGTCTGCGTCGCCGCCCACTTCGACTGGGACGACGTCGGCGATTTCGCCTCGGTCGCGAATCTGCTCACCCGCGGACGCGGCAGTGACCTCGCCGTGCTCGGCGATGGCGCGCAGGTGCTCTCTGATGCGTCGAGCGGCATCGTCGTCTCCGAGAGCGATCGCCTCGTCGCGCTCGTCGGCGTCGAAGACATCGTGGTGGTCGACACCGCAGACGTGCTGCTCGTCACCACGAAGAACCGCGCACAAGACGTGAAGAACTTGGTCAGCCGCATGAAGGTGACCGGAGGCGGGCACCTGCTGTAACCGGGTCGACTCTGCTCTCGCCTCTGCTCTCGCAGGATCGCCTCGCGCGAGCTGCGACGCGTCAGGCCGAGATCGCGTCAGCCGCGTCGGCGTCGAGCTGCGCGTAGTGCTCGGCGATGTCGCGCACTGCCGCACCCGATCGTCGCAGCTCATCCGCTCGCTCGAGCATTCGGCGCTGCGTCTCAGCGTACTGCGCGAGAAATGCAGCTTGCGCGGCCCCGCTCCACTGACCGGCAAGCGCCTGCACGCGGTCGCGCAAGGCCTCCTGCTGCTGCACAATCACCTCAGAGGCCGCCACCCAGTCATCACCGAGCGCGGTGAGCTCGTCGGGATGCACTTCCAGTTCCATCGTCCGCTCCCCCTACCGGTACGAAATACCGTCGCCCGAGGCCTCGCCCCAGCGATCAGCCGTGGCGCTGATCTGGGTCGAAATCTCTGCGTCGCTGCCGAAGAGGTCTGCACTCTGGTTCGCGAGCGCCTGCATTGCCCGCTGCTGCGCCTGCCCAATCGTGCGCAGCGTCACCGCGGCGAGTTCGGCGAGCGGCAACTGCTCGGCCCGGGCGCCGAAGCTCAGCGCACTGACGCGACCGCCGGCATCGGCCTGCACCCGCACTTCGCCGGCCCCCGAGACGGCCTCAGCCGTCGTGTCGCGCGCGCTGTCGCGCAGCTGCTCGGCGTGACGCAAGTTCGTCGCCGCCTCCTCGCGCAATGCGGCGACGCGTGCGGCAACCGCGTCGAACGGGTCATTCGATTCTCGAGTGTCCATCGTCTAGTCCCCCTCAGTGGTTGCTTCGTCAGACGTCGCACTGCCGGGCGTCGCCGCAGCGCCGTCGATCGCGCGCGTGATGCCCGAGGATACCTCGGGGACGTCACCAGGCCACGCACCGAGTCGTTCCAGATTGCGCGCTCCCGCATCGGACTGGGAGTTCGACGAGAGCGTGATCGATGCGCGGCTCGTGCCTCCGTCGAAGGCACGAGACGTGTCGAGCCACCCCGAAGCCACTGCGGCTGAGCCGAGATCGAACGAGTTCGCCGTGTCAGTGGTCACCGACAGGTAGAGGCGCGATGTCGGCTGGTACCCGTCGCGCACCGACCAGGCTGTGCGCGCCAGCAGGTCGACGAATGCGTCTGGATCGGCGACGACGAAGTCATCTGCGACCGTCACGGCGAGTTCCGCCGATGTGCTGTTCTTCGCGTTCGGCGCCTGCGAGATCGAGAGCCGGTCGACCGAGACCCCGGAAACGCGCTCGAGCTGCTCGATCGCTTCGGCCGTCGTCTGCCCGCCGGAATCCGGAAAGCTCGGAATGGTCTCGCGAGCAACCGGCGCGCACGCAGTAGCTGCCAGGGCCGCACTGAGCGCGAGGCCACCGACGACCAGCGTTCCCCAACGTTGTCTCCGCACCATGCGTTCCTACTCCCCGTATCGCAGATTGTCTCGGATGCGCGAGGCCATATCGCTCCAGAGCGACGCGTCGACGAAGCCGGCGTAGGCCGGGTTGGTCTCGTCGAGCAAGCCCAGGGCGTCATACCGGTCGAGCACCGTCTGATCGTAGCCACTGGTGACCTGCAGCCTGGCGTGCCCGTTTTCGTCGCGCGTGATGCGGAACGCGACCTCGCCGGGCTCCTCCGGGTGGCCTTCCATAGCCCGAATGACGAAGCCGTCTTCGGTGACCTGGGTCACGAGGATGTTGCCCTGCGTCACACCCGGGATATCGACTCCGAGCAGCGAGGCATCGATGACCTGGTCTTCCTCGAGCCCGCTCAGGTTCAGCTGCGAATTGTCTCCGACCCGAGACGGCACGAACAGGTGCCCGAAGTTCTCGCTGAAGCGCGCCATCAATTCTTCGGTCGTGAGGTCGGTCGGGCCCAGGTCGTACTCGTGCGTGTACCCGCGATCGTATTCGCCCTCGAACTCGAGGTCGGAGCCGGGGTAGGGGTTCCCGCTCACGTTGTAGATGTCGCCGAGGCCTCCGCCTCGCTGACCCGGCGCCACATCCACTGGAGCGTCTCCGGGCGGCACGTACTGGAATAGTACGGCGAGCAGCGCCTCGATCTGCGCGTGCGCCGGCACCATGGCGCGCATCAGATCGAGCAGCAGGCGCAGCAGGTCTCGGAAGCACTGCAGCACACGATCAATCTGTTCGCGGCAGCGGGCAACGAGATCGTCGACCGCGCGGGTGAACTCGAAGATCGCTTCGGCTTTCTTCTCGATCTCCCAAGGCCAGGAGAACACGAAGTCGCCGAGACTCTGGCCGAACTGCCCGGCGAGGTCGAGCGCGTCCATCACGAGCGCACGCAGCCCCTCGCAGATGCGCAGCGCCACCTGCAGCGCCTGGGCGCCAACTTTGCCCCAGTCGGCCACCGAATGAGCAGCGGCGGCGGCATCCCGCAGCGCAGCGGCAATCGCGTCGATGAACAGTCCCTGCTGCCCCTGTTCGAGGGCCGCCGCCGTGCGCGTGAGCCCGTCAGATGCCTCTTGCAGATGACCGGTACCCGTCTCCCACTCAATCGACACGCGGTAGATCTCGCCCGGCTGCGCGAGCACGAGATCGAGCAGCCCGGTCAGCGGGGCGATGAACGGTGTCAGGAAGGCCGGGACCGAGGGTACGGCAGCAGTGGCAGACGCGCTCCCCACGCTCACTCCCTGCGCCCACGACTGACTGGCGATCTGGGCGGCGATCGCGTCTGCCGGCGCGGTATTAATCGGCATCTTCGAGTCCGATCGATTCGAGGAAGGGAGCGATCGAAGTCTCGTAGGCCTCGAATCGGTCGTGTGTCGCCCCGATGTGACCGCCGTAGCCGTCGATCAGCTCCGCGATCGACTTCGCCTGGGTTTGCAGCGCTGCGCCCAGCGTGCCAAAGGTGGCCGTCAGCCCGAGCCCGATGGTCCCGAGACCGGCGCCCAGGCTGATCGGAAACTTCTCGGCCCCTTCGCGAGCCGTCTCCGCTGCCGTCGCACAGGCCGTTCGGCCTTTCGTCAACTCGTCAGTGCCCAGCTTGATGACATCTGCCACGATTCCCCCGATACGTGCGCTCGTTCCCTGGAAACTACATTACCGGGGAACGGCCCCCATTCATCGGGCCGTGCGCCGTCGTCAGGTCACGCGGCGACGAGCGAGAACGGGTACCGCCGCGACGAGACGATCTGCGGCCCTACACCCGTGTGCACAAGGCCGGCGAGGCCGCTTTCGGGGTCGGCGCCGGCGTAGCGATCGCCCGTTTCGAAATCGGGGTTGTTCGAGAGCACGACGCGGCCGTTCGCGTTGACCAGGGTCGTTCCCGATCGGCCCGCGAGTACGGGCATCAGCGCGTCTTCGAGCGAGGAAACGAGTACGTCGGCGCACACGACGCCCCAGAAGTCACCGTCGACGAGTACCGGAACGGCTGAGGTGATGGTGATCTCGTTCGAGCAGAGGTAGTCGACGAAGGGGCCGGCGACGTGTCGGTCGCCCGTGGCCTCCGGAACCCGGTACCACTCAAGACGCATCAGATCGATCGCGGCCTGCCCGGGGCCAAAAGTCGATGAGGCGAGCAGACTGCGATCACGCCCCTGCCACCAGGCCAGCGGATTCCCCTCGGCGACCAGATCGCCGCTGGCACAGAATCCTGCGCCGTACAGCGGCCGGTCCACCGTATCCAGCACCTCGTGCGCACCGTCCTCGACGAGTACCGCGAGTTGCGCCCCCGTGAGATGCGCGTCGTCTTCCCGTCGACGCCGGAGCGCCGAGACGAGCCGGGGCAGCCAGGTATCGAGAGGTGCGAACACGCCATCGAAGAAGTCGTCGACGCACTGCAGCGCTGATTGGAGTGGCGCTTCGGCAGTGTCAGGCGCGGCAGTCACGGCTCTCTCTTCCTCTTCTTTGAGGTCGCGAGAAAGTCAGACGCCCCCACGACGCGATTCCAGTGTGCCACGAACCCCGCCATCTTGTGGAGCGGCGATGAGTTCGTTGCGAAACTGTACCAGCCAGCGGGCCGAGGTGCGCACGGTCTCGCGAACGGCGGATCGCGCGGCGTCGGCATCGCCCAGCCGGGTCGAGCGGATCTGCGCCGCCAGAGCTTCGTGCGTCTGCAGGCGAGCCGCATGGTCAATGTCTTGCAGGGCGAGCAGCGGGGTGAATTCCGTCTGCACGCGCACGTGCTCATTCGTCAGGCGGACGGATTGGCTGAGCGCCGCGAGTTCAAGCTGCACCTCGGTGACGCGCCGGCGCCAGGTCACCGCGTCGAGGTCGCGCGCGCGTTCGAGCACGAGCCCGACGACGTCGAGTTCGTCGGGAGTCGCGCGCTGGCAGGCGTACTCGGCGCACGCGCACGCGATCGCCTCGTAGAGCACGGCGAGGTCGGCGAGGGCGACACGGGGCATCGCCATCAGCGAGCGCGCGTTCACTTCTTCGACGGCGCCGTGGCTGGGGCGCACGAAGCTGCCGCCATTGCGCCCGCGGCGGGTCTCGATGAGTTCGCGGTGGCGGAGGCCGCTCAACGCCTCGCGCACGGTGACGACGGCCACTCCGAGCAATGCCGAAAGCTCGGTCTCGCTCGGAAGTCGCTCACCCTCGGTGAATGCGCCGACCGAAATGGCCTGCACGATGCGCGATTCGACGAGCTCGATGCGCCCCTCGTCTCCGATGGGGGCGAGCGCCGCAGTGCGCAATCGGCTCGGAGGCGCGGAGGGAATCAGACTGACCACCGTATCTCCTCCGATTCTCGCGGGCCCATCGAGTTTCCCATGCCCTGCGGTGAGTTTTCCCTGCGCCACTCCGTGCCGCCCTGCTCGGCCGGTTTAGCCCACTCGATCCCTGCACCCCACTCGTTGTCCGGCACCCCACTCGACGCGTGCACCCCATTCGGCGGAGATTCACCATTTCGCGGACCATTTCGGCTGAATCGGTCCGCGATTCCGTGAATCTCCGCGGCAGGGGGTGGTGAGGTAGTTGGCCCACCGGGGGCCCACTGGCTTGGCGCATCCTCGACCCGGCACCAGCCCCACGCTCACCCGGTGCACGTGCGCGGGGCGCCGCGCCGTGACCGAACCGTGATCGAGCCGAACTCACACGGAAACAAATCCTATAAAAACATATGTTATTGTTTCTGGCATCGGTTCGACAACGACGTTGAGGAGCACTCGCATGACCCGAGACACCCCGGGCACGGCCCCCGGCACGACCCCCGGCACGGCCGCGAGCGACATCGCGGTGTCCGTGCGCGGCGTACGCAAGCAGTTCGGCGATCTCGTCGCCGTGAACGACCTCGACATCGAGATCCGCGCCGGCGAGTTCTTCTCCATGCTCGGCCCGTCGGGTTCGGGCAAGACGACGGTGCTGCGCATGATCGCGGGTTTCGAAGCCCCGACCGCTGGGCGCATTCTGCTGAGCGGCACCGATGTGACCGACGCCGCACCGTTCGACCGAGAGGTGAACACCGTCTTTCAGGATTACGCGCTCTTCCCGCACCTCACGATCGCCGAGAACGTCGCGTACGGACTCCGGGTGCGAGGAGTTTCGGGCCAGGAGCGCCGACGCCTGGTCGGCGAAGCCCTCGAACAGGTGCAACTCGCGCACGTCGCCGACCGCTCGCCGGCCCAGCTCTCGGGTGGTCAGCGGCAGCGCATCGCGCTGGCTCGGGCACTCATCTTGCGCCCGCAGGTGCTGCTGCTCGACGAGCCGCTCGGTGCGCTCGACAAGCAGCTGCGCGAGCAGATGCAGTTCGAGCTCAAGCAGATTCAACGCGACGCCGGCATCACCTTCGTCTTCGTGACCCACGATCAAGAGGAGGCGCTGACGCTGTCGGATCGCGTGGCCGTGTTCAACAACGGCAAGATCGAGCAGGTCGGCAGCCCCCGCGAGGTCTACGAGTTTCCGCAGACGGAGTTCGTGGCGACGTTCCTCGGCATCACGAATCTGCTCACGGGATCTACCGCCGAGCGCATTCTCGGCGTCAGCACGCCGCACAGCGTGCGCCCCGAGCGGGTGCGTCTCGTCGACCCGACCACCCCGCTCGAACCCGATCAGATCGCGATCGCCGGCTCGGTACTCGAAACCGTCTACGCCGGCGCGCACACGCGATACCTCGTCGAGACCGAGAGCGGCACGCGCTTCATCTCGGAGCAGCAGAACACGCACACCCCGCGCACTGACCCCAGCGTGCGCCGCGGCGACGCCGTGAGTGTGCGCTTCGCCCGCGACCACGCCGTCGAGGTGCCGGGCGCTGCGGCCCCCACCCCGGTCGCCGAACCCATCCCAGCCTGAACCACCCGATCCACCGTCTACGAAGGAGTAACGATGCACACCAAACTGCTCGCCCCCGCGGCCCTCATCGCCGCGGTCGGCCTCGCCCTGTCGGGCTGCGCTAGCACCGGAGGCGGAGACGCCGAAGCCGGAGGGCTCTCGATCGATGTTCCGGAGGTGCCGATGATCGACACCCTCGGCGATACCGAATCCGAACTCAACATCGTCGCCTGGTCGGGGTTCGTCGAGCCCGCATGGACCGACCAGTTCACCGCCGACACCGGCTGCACGGTCAACCGCAAGGTCGCCGCGACCAGTGACGAGATGGTGCAGCTGATGCGCACCGGCGAGTACGACCTCGTCTCGGCGTCGGGCGACGCGAGCCTGCGACTCATCGTCGACGGCAACGTGCAGCCGCTCAACACCGAGCTGATCCCGAACTTCGGCGACGACATCGTCGAGGGCATGAAGGGGCAGCTGTACGACACGCTGAACGGCAACGTCTACGGCATTCCGATCGGCCGAGGCGCGAACATTCTCGAGTACAACTCCGAGGTCGTCACGCAGGAGCCCACGAGCTGGGACGTGGTGTGGGAGGCCGACAGCCCCTACGCCGGCGAGATCGCCGCGTACGACAGCCCGATCTACATCGCCGACGCCGCGATCTACCTCATGGCGACCCAGCCCGACCTCGGCATCGAGAACCCCTACGCACTCGACGACGAGCAGTTGGCCGCCGCGACCGAACTGCTGAAGCAGCAGAACGGCATGGTGTCGGAGTACTGGTCGCCCGCGACCAACGTGACCTCGTTCACCGGCGGCAATTCGGTGGTCGGCACCTCGTGGGAGGTGCTGCGCAAGGCGACGCAGGAGGACAAGTTCAAGAGCGTGCTGCCTGAAGAGGGCTCGACCGGATGGTCGGATGCGTGGATGCTCGCGACCGATTCCGAGAGCCCGAACTGCGCGTACGCGTGGATGGATTACACGAGCAGCCCCGAGGTCAACGGGCAGATCGCGATGAACTTCGGCATGGCCCCGGCCAACGCCGCATTCTGTGAGACCAGCGATGAGGCGCGCGAGCACTGCGAGTACTACAACGCGACCGACGAGGACTACTTCAAGAAAGTGTGGTTCTGGACCACCCCCATCGATCAGTGCCTCGACGGCCGCACCGACGTGCAGTGCACGAATTACCAGGACTGGACCAACGCCTGGGCCACGGTGAAGGGCTAACCCGCCCGCCCGCGGGTGGTCGGGGCGTACGCCGGCCCGACCACCCGCTTCTTCCCGATCCACCACCGTCAGCGAGGACCCATCGTGTCGCACACGCCCACTCTTGAGCGCCGCTCCAAGCCCGTCTCCACCGCTCTGCACCGCCACCCGCGCGGCCGGCTCGCCGCGCTGCTCACGCTGCCGATGGCCTGGCTCATCGGCGTCTACATCCTGTCGCTGGCACTGCTGTTGCTCACCGCGTTCTGGACCACCGACCCCTTCACCTCGCGCGTGAAGCCGGGCTTCACCCTCGACAACTTTCAGCAGCTGATCACCGTGCCGGCGTATCTCGCCACGGCGCTTCGCACCCTCGGCATCGCCCTCGCGGTGACGGTGATCTGCGCGGCGGTGGCGATCCCGCTCGCCGTCTTCATGGCGAAGGTCGCCGGCCCCCGCCTCCGCGCCGTGCTCGCGGTGCTCGTCACGCTGCCGCTGTGGGCCGGGTACCTGGTCAAAATCATCGCGATGCGCCTCGTCTGGACCGACGAGGGCTTCTTCAATTGGGCGCTGTCGCCGTTCGGCATCGAGGGGCCCGGGTTCGGGGTGCTCACGGTCGTGCTGACCCTGGTCTATCTCTGGTTCCCGTACATGGCGATCCCGGTGTACGCAGCGGTGTCGCAAATTCCCGCGAACCTGTTCGACGCCTCGTCCGACCTCGGCGCGAGCGGCGCCCGCACGATCCGCACGGTCGTCGCCCCGTTGCTGCTGCCCGCACTCGTCGCCGGCTCCATCTTCACCTTCTCGCTGAGCCTCGGCGACTACATCGCCGCCATGTACGTCGGCGGTTCGACGCAGATGATCGGCAGCATCATCGCGCAGAACATCAACCTGAACCCGCCGCTCGCCGCCGCGTTCTCCTTCGTGCCGATCGTGCTCGTCGTGATCTACCTCGGCCTCGTGCGCCGCACCGGCGCGATCAACAATCTCTGACCCGGGAGCCCCGCCATGCTTCGACTCAATCGTTCGACCCGCGTCGCGCTCACCGTCATCACGGTCATCGCGCTGGGGTTCATGTACATCCCGTTGTTCGTGATCGTCATGAACTCGTTCAACTCCGGCCGCGTTTCGGGCTGGCCCATTCCTGGGTTCTCGCTCGAGTGGTGGGGCAAGGCGCTCACCAACCCGGCGGTGCACGCCGCCCTGCTCAACTCGGTGATCGTCGCCACGGTTGCCACCGCATTCGCCCTGCTGCTCGGTACCCTCGCCGCCTTCGCGTTGCAGCGGTTCCGATTCTTCGGACAGCAGACGGTGAACCTGCTCATCGTGCTGCCGATCACGCTTCCCGGCATCGTCACCGGTGTCGCCCTTTCGAACACGTACTTCCAGGTGCTCAAGCCGATGGGCATCAATGTCGGCTACTGGGGCATGATCATCGCGCACGCCACGTTCTGCGTGGTCATGGTGTTCAACAACGTGATCGCGCGTCTGCGTCGCATGCACCCGAACCTTGAGGAGGCGTCGATGGATCTCGGTGCCGGCATCGGCCAGACGTTCCGACTCGTCACGTTTCCGCAGTTCCGCAGTGCATTCATTGCCGGCGGTCTACTCGCCTTCGCCCTGTCGTTCGACGAGATCGTCGTCACCATCTTCACGGCACCGCCCGGCGTCGAGACGCTGCCGCTCTGGATCATGAACCAGATGGCACGCCCCAACGAGGTCAACCAGGTGAACGTGGTCGCGACGGTGATGATTCTGCTGTCGCTCATCCCCGTCTACTTCTCGCAGAAGATGTCGGCCGTCGGCGACGCGAAGTAGCGGCGGGTCCGGGCCCGGTCGCGGTGACGACTCGGGCCCGGGCCGAACTCCTCAGCTGTGCAATGCGGCGCGCAGGATCGCCACCACGTCATCCGCGGTCGGCTGCACGGGCGCATTCACCGTGACCGCGTCCGCGAGCGTGTCGGCCGCGAGCGAGGGCAGGTCGCCCTCGGTCACCCCGAACTGTGCGAGCGGGGCCCGCAGCCCGATCTCGCGGGCAAAGCCGACAATGCGATCAATGGCGGCGGCCGCGTTCGCCGCGGTGTCGACGTCGGTACGCCCGACGCCGAGCGCAAACGCGACGCGGGCGAGCCGCTCGGTGCGTGCGGGCAGCGTGAAGGCGAGCACGCCCTCGATCACGAGCGCGAGTGCGAGGCCGTGCGGAATGTTGAAGCGCCCGCCCAGGGGGTGCGCGATGCCGTGCACCAGGCCGAGGCCGGTGTGCGAGAACCCGACGCCGGCGACGTGGCTCGCGAGCAGCAGCTCGGAGCGCGCTTCGAGGTCGGAGCCGTCGTTCACAGCACGGGGCAGGTACGTCGACACCGTCGAGATGACCTGCAGCGCGATGCCGTCGGAGTAGGGGTTCGCCCGCACCGAGAGATACGACTCGAGCGCGTGCGTCAAGGCATCGAACCCGGTCGCTGCCGTCGCGCCCGCGGGGAGCCCGATCGTGAGTTCGGGGTCGAGCACGGCGGCCCGGGCCAGCGCGCTCTCGTGCCCGACGTAGAACTTGCGGTGAGCATCGACATCGGTAATCACGCCGAACGCGTTCACCTCGGCACCGGTGCCGGCGGTAGTCGGCACCGCGACGATCGGCAGGGCGGATGCCGCGAACGGCGTCGCATAGTCGAGTGCGATGCCGCGCTCCGGGTTCACCGCGCCGAGCGCGATGCCCTTCGCTGCGTCGAGTGAAGAACCCCCACCCACGGACACGATCGCCTGCGCCCCGATTGCGGTGGCGAGATCGCTGCCCGCGTCGAGATTGAGCGTGGTCGGGTTGGGCGTGACTTCGCCGTAGACCTCGACGGCGACGCCCGCGGCATCGAGCGACGCCCGCACCCGCGCGACGATGTCGGATGCGGCGAGAAACGGATCGGTCACGATCAGCGCCGACCGGGCGCCGAGCCCGGCGACGATCGCACCAATCTCGACGACTCGCCCGCGCCCGAAGTAGGCGATGGGCTTCGGGTCGAGGGTGAGTTCGGTCTCGGCGAGGGGCCGGGGCAGTGGCGCCAATCGGCTGGCATCGGTGATCACGGGCGTCGTAGGCGCCGAATTCGAGGTGGTCACAGGTCTCCTCCGAGGTCGATCCAGGTGGTCTTGAGGGCGGTGTAGCTGTCGAGCGCGTGGAGTGATCGGTCGCGGCCCGATCCCGAACCGCCGAAGCCCCCGAACGGCGTGATCACGTCGGCGACGTCGAAGGTGTTCACCCAGACGGTGCCGGCGCGCAAGCCGCGCGCGATGCGATGCGCCGTGGTGAGATCGCGGGTCCAGACGCTGGCCGCGAGCCCGTACTCCGAGTCGTTGGCGACCCGCAGCGCTTCGGCGGCGTCGGCGACGCGGATGACGGTGAGGGCCGGCCCGAAAATCTCTTCGCGGGCGACTCGACTGGCGTTGTCGACTCCGGTGAAGACGGTGGGGCTGACGTAGTAGCCGCCATCGAGCCCGTCGAGACGCAGGCGATCGCCGCCCCACACCTCGGCTCCTTCACCGCGCGCCACATCGACGTACTCGAGCACGCGCTGCAACTGCGTCTCGCTCGCGATCGTGCCGATCTGCGTCGATTCGAGCAGCGGGTCACCCTGCACGAGCTCCGACCCGATGCGCTGCACCGCCGCGACGAGCGCGTCGGCCACCCCGTCTTGAACGATGAGCCGGCTGCCGCCGTGACAGGTCTGCCCGGCGTTGTAGAAGATGCCCCAGGCCACCGCGCTCGCACAGGCCTCGAGGTCGGCCACGTCGTCGAGCACGATCTGGGGCGACTTGCCCCCGAGCTCGAGCGACACCTGCTTGCCGTTCGACTCCCCCGAGTAGCGCATGAATTCCAGGCCCACCCGGGGTGACCCGGTGAACGCGATCTTGTCGACGCGCGGGTGGCGGCCGAGCGCTTGGCCGGCCACCGCGCCCAGGCCCGGAACCACGTTCAGCACGCCGGCCGGCACCCCCGCCTCGTGCGCCAACTCCGCGAGCTTCAGCGCCGAGAGGCTCGTGAGCTCCGCCGGTTTCAGCACCACCGAGTTGCCTGCGGCGAGCGCGGGCGCGAGCTTCCACGACGAGATGATGAGCGGGTAGTTCCACGGCACGACGGCACCGACCACGCCGAGCGCCTCGCGAGTGACGAGCGCGAGCGCCTGCTCGGGCGCCGGGGCGATCTCATCCGAGACCTTGTCGAGCGCCTCGGCGTACCAGCGGAACACTCGCGCGGCGTTCGGCACATCGACCCGCAGCGAGTCGCCGATCGGGTGCCCAGAGTCGAGCGATTCGAGCAGCGCGAGCTCGTCCAGGTGCTCGAGCATCAGGTCGGAGAGCCTGACGAGCACGCGCTGCCGCTCACGACGATCGGCTCGCGACCACACTCCGGAAGCGAACGCGCGCGCGGCCGCCTGCACGGCGTCGTCGACATCGGCCGCGCTCGCGCTGCTCACCTCGGCGATCGTCGATCCGTCGCGCGGGGCGACGGTGGCGAAGACGGCGTCGCCCTCAGCGGCGCGAAACTCGCCGTTGATAAACAGGCGAGTCTCGGGTCGCACGGCGGCGGCGGCCGCGATCCAATCGGTCATTGCAGTGGGCTCCTTGGTCAGGTGGGTCAGGCGATGGTGAAGCGGGCGACGGCGTCGTGGTCGATCTTCGCGCCGAGCCCCGGGGTCTGCGGCACGAGCAGGTCGCCCGAACGGTCGATCATGAGCGGTTCCATGAAGAAGTCTCGCCGCTCGGGGGTCCATCCGGGCGGATCGAACGGGAACTCGAGATACGGGCCGGCATCGACACCGGCGGCGACGTGCAGGTTCGCGAGCAGACCGAGCCCGTTCGACCAGGTGTGCGGGGTGAAGAACCGGTGCCGCAGGTTCGCCGATTCGGCGACCTGACGCGCCCGGTACATGCCCACGGCGAGCGCGACATCGGGCTGGTAGATGTCGTACGCGTCGGCCTCGATCAGCGCGACCATCTCGGGCATGCTGCGCACCATCTCGCCACCACTGACCTGAATGCCGGTTTCGGCGCGCACGCGGCGCGCCCCGGTCACATCGACCTGCGGCAACGGCTCTTCGAGCCACAGTACCCCGAGCTCATGCAGTTCCGCAGCGAGACGCTGCACCTTCGCGAGCGGCAGCGCCGCGTCGATGTCACCCGACATGCGCCACATCTGGTTGAGGTCGACCATGAGGTCGAAGTCGTCGCCGACAGCCTCGCGGGCTGCCCATACCGAGGCGACGCCCTCGGCCAGGCGATCCCGCGCAATGCGAATCTTCATGGCGCGGAAGCCCAACTCGCGTGCGGCCAGCGCCGATTCGGCACGCGCCTCGGGGGCCTTCAGCTCACCGCTCGAGGCGTACGCCGGGAGGCGATCCCGCGCACCGCCGAACAGCACGCTGACCGGAAGGCCGGCAACCTGGCCGATGATGTCCCAGAGCGCCGCCTCCAGCGGCCAGTACCGCCCGCCATGGAAGTTGATCGTCTCGATGCGGCGCACCTGGTTGAGAATCTGCAGCGGATCGGTGCCGATGAACAGGTGCTCGAAGGCTTCGAAGCCGTCCATGGTGTCGCCCGACCCGTACCCGACGAGTCCGTCATCGGTGCGCACGGTCACGAGCGTGGCGGTGAACTCGGTGCGGGGATCCGGATCCCACGCCGCGTTGAAGGGCGGGTCCAGGGGCTGGACCATCCGGGTGAGGGTGATGGAGGTGATTTTCATCGATGCGCCTTAGATGAGTCCCTGGTCGGTGAGGAAGTCGATCGCGACGTCCTGCGGGTCTTCACCGTCGACGTCGACCTGCGCGTTGAGCTTCTGCATCTCTTCGGTGGTGAGCAGCGGCGTCAGCTCGCCCACGATGTCAGCGATCTCGGGGTACTCGTCGAGCGTCGACTGCTTCAGCGTGAACGCGCCCTGGTAGGCCGGGAAGAACTGCAGATCGTCTTCCATCACCACAAGGTCGAGCCCCGGAATGCGCCCGTCGGTCTGGAACACCTCGCCGAAGTTGCAGTCGTCGCCCTTCGCCGTCGCCGAGTAGATCACGCCGGTGTCGAGCAGCGCGACATTCGAGTCAGGCACGTCGAAGCCATACGCGGCCTTGAGCCCCGGCCATCCGTCATCGCGCGTCGAGAACTCGCTCTCCACGCAGAACGTCTGCTCGGAGACGGGCAGCTTGGCGACGTCGCTCAGCGTCTTGACCCCGAGCTCCTTCGCCTTGTCCGCGCGAATCGCGAAAGCGTACGTGTTGTTGAGCGCTGCCGGGTCGAGCCAGGCGATGCCCTTCGCCGCATCGGCCTTCTTCGTGGCCTCGAACTGCGCCTCGGCGCCCTTCACCGGCTCGGTGTTGCCGTTGTAGGTGATCCACGACGTGCCCGAGTACTCCCAGTACCCGAGGAACTCGTCGTTCTCGAGCGCCTGGCGCACGTTGGCCGACCCGACGAGCTTCGTGTTGGCCTCGACGTCGGCGCCGTGCGCGTTAAGCAACTCGGTGGTGAGGTGGGCGAGAATGAACTGCTCGGCGAAGTCTTTCGCGCCGATCTCGCCGGTCAGGCCCTCCAGTTCAGTGCCCTGGGAGCCGGCACCGCCGCCTCCCCCGCTCGAGCAGCCGGTGAGCGCGAGCACTCCGGCCGCGGTGAGGGCGAGTGCTGAGAGCAGTGCGCGTGAGGTCTTCATCTGTTTTCTCCTTCGAAAGCGATTGCGTGCGGGGTGCGACGGTGGGTGCCGTCGCAGGTGGGTGGAAGCGAGTGGGGGGCGATCCCGGGCGGAATCAGACGCCCTTAGGGGTGAAGAGGTCTTCGGCGATGCCGGCGACCCAGTCGATGAGCAGCGCGATGCAGGCGACGAGCACCGCACCCACCGCGAGCACGGGGTAGCGCTGCAGCTTCAGGCCGTTGACGACCATGTCGCCGAGCCCGCCCGCGTTGATGAACGTCGCGATCGTCGCAACGCCGACGCAGAAGACGAGCGCGGTGCGCAGGCCCGAGAGAATCACGGGCACCGCGAGCGGCAGCTCGACGCGCCAGAGCACTTGGAAGCTGGTCATGCCCATACCGCGCGCCGACTCGCGCACACTGGCGTCGACCTGCTGAATGCCGATCATCGTGTTGCGCAGTGCCGGCAGGAAGGCGTAGATCACGAGGGCGACGAGCGCCGTGGTGTAGCCGGTCTGCCAGACGATGGCGAGCAGGATCACCACGCCGACCGCGGGCACGGCCTGCCCGATGTTCGCGAGGCCGAGCACGATCGAACGAAACGCCTTCGACGGCGATTTCGCAAGCAGCACTCCGAGCGGAATCGCGAGGAGCGCGACGAGTGCCGAGGCGACCACCGTCAGGCTGAGGTGCTCGCCGACCCGCAGCATGATGTAGTTCCAGTTGAGCGTGCGCTGCTCGATCGAGTCGAGGTCGAGCGATGACACCCAGAGCAGCAGGAGACCAAGGATGACGACGACGACGAGCGGCGTCGTGAACCGTCGCAGCGAGATTCGTCGGCGCACCGGCTTGGGTGCGATGCCGATCACCTGCGTCGCGGATGCCACGCTCATGACGACGCTCCCGCAGCGCGCCCGACACCGCCGGGCAGCTCGCCGCCGAGCGCGAGCGAAATGCGCTCGACGGTCAACGACCCCGCGATGCCACCGCGCTCGTCGACCACGTTGACCGCGTCGCGGCCCGAGAGCACCAGTGCATCGATCGCGTCGCGCAGGTTGCCGGCGATCGGCACCTCCAGGGCTCCCGCCACCGCGGGGGCGAACCCGGTCTCGTGAATCGGAATCAGGGCGAGACGCTTGAGCGCCGCCCCCTGGCCGATGAACGAACCCACGTATTCGTTCGCGGGCTGCGCGAGGATGCGGGCCGGGGTGTCGAACTGCTGAATCTGGGATCGTTCGGAGAGCACGGCGATGCGGTCGCCCAGCTTGATCGCCTCGTCGAAGTCGTGCGTGACGAAGATGATCGTCTTGCCGATCGACTCCTGCAGGCGCAGGAACTCGGCCTGCAAGCGCTCGCGGGTAATCGGGTCGGTGGCGCCGAACGGCTCATCCATGAGCATCACCGGCGGATCTGCGGCCAGGGCACGCGCGACGCCCACGCGCTGCTGCTGCCCGCCCGAGAGCTGCTTCGGGTATCGGCCCGCGAAGATCGACGGGTCGAGCTGCACGGTGTCGAGCAATTCGTCGACCCGATTCGCGATGCGCTTCTTGTCCCAGCCCAAGAGCTTCGGCACCACCGCGATGTTTTCGGCGATCGTCATGTGCGGAAACAGGCCGATCTGCTGGATCACGTAGCCGATGTGACGCCGCAGCTCATTCGGGTCGAGCGACAGCACGTCACGCCCATCGATGCTGATCGACCCCGACGTGGGCTCGATGATGCGGTTGATCATCTTCATCGTGGTGGTCTTGCCGCAGCCCGAGGGGCCGACGAAGACGATGAGTTCGCCCGGATCGATGCGCATCGAGAACTGGTCGACGGCCGCGACCTCCTGGCCGGGGTACTTCTTGACGACGTTGTCGAGTACGATCTCGACGCCCGAGGCGTTCGAGGCGATCTGCGTGATGCCGGTGGCGGTCGATTCAGGCACGGAGCCCCCTTGAAGTTGTGTACTTGGTGACGATGACGAAGATGCCGTCGACGATGAGTGCGAGCGCGGCGACACCGACGGTGCCGGTGAGCGCGAAGTTGAGTGCGTTCTTCGAACCGAGGCTTGAAAGCCCCTGGAAGATGAGCTGACCGAGGCCGGGCCCGGCCACGTAGGCGGCGATCGCGGCGATGCCGATGGTGAGTTGGGCGGCGACGCGCACCCCGGTCAAGATGATGGGCCAGGCGAGGGGCAGCTGCACGCTGATCAAGATCTTCATGGGTGACATGCCCATGCCCTTCGCCGACTCCATGATCGCCGGGGGCACTTCACGCAGCCCGACCGCCGTGTTGCGCACGATCGGCAGGAGCGAGTAGAAGACCAGCGAGAACACGGTCGGCGTCCACCCGAGCCCGAAGACCGGGGTGAGCAGTGCGAGGAGCGCCAGAGACGGAATCGTGATCGCGACGCCCGCGGCGGCGATGACCAGCGCACGCGGCATCGGGCGGTTCCACACGGCGACCCCGAGGAGCACCCCGAGCACGGTGGCGATCAGCAGGGACATCCCGACCACGGCGAGATGCTCTCCCACGAGTTCGAGCACATCGTCCCACCGTCGACTCCAGAATGTGAGCAGCCCGTCGAAAGTGAATGCGTCCACGTACGCCACTCCTCTCTCTCATCGTTGAGTTGGTTTCGAGCACGTTACGGCGGTACCTGGACTGTAATCGTGTTGATGTCGTTTCGACAAGTTGGGTTGTGCATATGGCAACTTCTAAGAAATCGTTCTAGTCTGTCGCCATGACCGAGTCATCCCTACCGCGCCGCAACGCCTCAGGCCTGCGCCGCGATCTCGACCTCCTGGAAGCGCTCACGAGCAGCGAGGCCCGCAACGGCCTCGGGGTCACTCGCCTTGCCGAACTCACCGGCCGAGACAAGGGTCAGGTCTCACGCACCCTCGCCACGCTCGATGAGGCTGGGTTCGTCGACCGAGATGCCGAGACCCTCGTCTATACGCTCGGGTCACGCATCTTCTCCCTCGCCGCGCAGACGGCCGAGGCTCGACTCGTCAAGACAAGCGCCCCGTACCTGCGCCGGGTCGTCGCCGCCACCCACGAGACCACCCACCTCTGTGCCCTGCGCGGAGGCAGCGTACTCACCCTCGCCAGCGAGATCAGCGAGCACGCCTTCCGGGGTCTCGGATGGGAGGGCGTGCGCACGGCGGCCTGGCGCACCTCATCGGGGCGCGCCCTCATGAGCGATTGGAGCGACGAGGAGCTGGGACGTTGGTACCACGCCCACATCGCCGACGAGGTCGAGCGAACCCGAAACCTCGCGAACGCAGACGACTTTGGAGCCGAGCAGGCCGACCCGGCGGCACAGGTGCCCCTCATGCAGGCGCCCGCACCCCCGCCCGAAAAATTGCGGGTGACCGACCTTCGCAGCTTTCTGACCGAGATTCATCGCGTGCAGCAGCAGGGCTTCGCCACCGTCGACGAGGAGTTCGAAGCCGGAGTGGTCGGCGTGTCGGCCCCCGTGACCGACTTTCGCGGCAAGGTGGTCGCCGCGATCAACATCAGCGCACCGAAGAGCCGCCTCGGCACCAACTTGCAGCGGGCCGGCGCCTACTCGGCGCACGTCGCCGCAGAACTGTCGCGCGCGCTCGGGGCGGGTGATCCGGCCGCGCAGTAGTTGGCGCCGCATCACCCGTCACGCTCTGTGCTCAGTTGCCCCGCTGCCCCATTGCCCCATCACCCCATCACCCCATCACCCCATCACCCCAGATTGCGGAGATTCAGGGAATTGCTGACCGATTCAGCCGAATCGGTCAGCAATCTGGTGAATCTCCGCTGATCGGGGTGGGCGCGTACGGCAGAGTGGCGCGCGGAGTGAGCGCGCGGCAGAGTGGCGCGCGCGGGGTGAGCGCGAACTGGGGTGAGCGGGCGCGCTGGCGCGGGCCCCAGCGGCAGAGCGGCTTCGCGGGGTAATCGGCGCCGGATCACCCGGCCCGTTACAAGCGGTCGCGGTGCCGGTCTCGCAGGTCTTCGACCGCGCGCTCGAGTGCCGGGTCGTCGCCGCGGGCGAGCGCGGCGTACTGCAGCACCACGCCGTCGTCGCTCTGCACGGCCTTCACCCACATGCGTCGGCGCGGCACGAAGAGCGACCACACGAGACCGCCGAGCGCGAGGAGCGCGAAGACGAGCACATACGTCTGCGCCGGGTTGCGCATGACGTCGAAGGAGGCGTAGCGCGGCACGTCGTCGAGCGTGATCGTGCCCATGCCGTTGGGCAGATCGGTCGTCTCGCCCGGGGTGAGCTCGATCGAATCCTTGTCGACGGCACGGCCGGTCAACTGCTGCATGTCGGTCGTGTCGAGCGAATATACCGATCGCGGAATGCCGCCGTCGATGCCCAGGTCGCCCTCGAAGACGTCGAGCGTGAGCACGGGGTTTTCAAGGTCGGGATAGTTCGACGTGTACGCGCCCGTGTCGAGGTCGGCCTTCGTCGGGTAGAAGAACCCGCGCAGACCGATCTGCACGTTCTTGCCGTCGTCTTGCAGCCCGAACGGCACCTTCACGACGCCGAGCGAGAGCATCGTCATATTGTTCTGGGGAATGAACGGCATCGCCTCGCTGTAGACGACCGTGCCCTCGGCATTCTTGATCGTGATGCGCGGGGCGTACCCGTTGGCGATCAGGTAGATCGGCGATCCGTGCACGCGCAGCGGGTGGTTCACGCGGATCGTCTCGGGCGACTCGTCACCGGTCTCGGGATCGATGAGCTGCAGGTTCGCGGTGTAATCGCGCACCTGCCCGATGGCGTGCGTGTTGCCGTCGTCGGGAGTGACGTAGGTCACGTCGAGCGAATCCAGCGTGAGGCCGAACGGGTCGAGGCTCGAGGAGTCGAACCCGCGGCCGGTGTTCACGGTGTCGTAGTCGATGAGCTGGTTCACCATCGTCTCGCCCTCGACGAGCACTTTCTGCCCGTTGAAGGTGAAGACCCCACCGACGCCGACGGCGATCAGCACGCCGAGCAGCGAGATGTGGAAGATCAGGTTGCCCGTCTCGCGCAGGTAGCCGCGCTCGGCCGACACCGAGACGGTCTCGACGCCGCGGCGCGAGGTGCGCTGAATCTCGGCGCGGTACCGCGCCTTCCGCAGCACGCGCGAGGCCTCCTCGATCGCACGCTCGGCGAAGGCGGCGCGATCTTCGGCGCTCGCTTCGGGGTTCGAGACCCGCACCTCGGAGAACCCGGCCATGCGCTGCAACCGGGCCGGCGTCTTGGGCGGGGTGCCCCGCCACGCCTTCCAGTGGTGGAAGATGCGGGGCAGCACGCAGCCGATGAGCGAGATGAAGAGCAGCAGATAGATGGCCGAGAACCAGACCGACCCGTAGACGTCGAACGCCTGAATCGGGAAGGCATCGAGGACCGGGAAGAGCTTCGGGTGATCGGACTGATACTGGATCACGCCGTTGGGGTCGGCGCTGCGCTGAGGCAGCAGTGAACCCGGAATGGCGGCGACGGCCAGCATGAGCAGCAGCACGAGTGCCACGCGCATGCTGGTGAGCTGCCGCCAGAACCAGCGCGCCCAGCCCTTCATGCCCAGTTCGGGCGACTCGATGCGGCCGGCCCCGCCGGCTCCGGTGCCGTCGTCGTAATCAGATGGGCGTGACATAGCCGCCAATCACCGCCTGCAGTGCGTACATCATTTGGCTCCAGAGGCCGGTCACCATGAGGAGACCGATCAGGATCAGCAGCCCGCCGCCGATCAGGTTCACGGCACGGATATGCCGTTTGAAGAATGTCATCGTCTGCGTCAGCCAGGTGAAGCCGAATGCCGCAAGGATGAAGGGCAGGCCCAGGCCGATGCAGTACGCGATCGCGAGCACGACGGATCGGCTCACCGATGCCTGCTGCAGGCTCAGGCCCATGATCACCGCGAGCGTGGGCCCCATGCAGGGGGTCCATCCGATTGCGAAGACCGCGCCGAGCAGGGGCGCTCCGGCGAGACCGAACTTCGGTTTCACGCGCATCTTGCGCGTGGTCTGCATCTTCGTGAACAGACCGATGAACACGAGCCCCATGACGATGATGACCGCGCCCATCACGCGCGTGATGACCGGCTCCCACTGAGTGATGAACACCCCGACGGTGCCGGCAGCCGCCAGGATCGCGACGAAGACCGCCGTGAAGCCGAGCACGAACAGTACGGAGCCGAGCAGCACGCGGCCGCGCGGTGACTTCTCGCCCGGTGCCGAGCCGGCCGTCGAGCCGACGTATGCGAGGTACCCGGGTACGAGCGGCAGCACGCACGGCGAGAGGAACGAGAGCAGCCCGGCCGCGATCGCGATGAGCGAAGCGACGAGCAGCTGCCCGTCGGCGACGATTCCCTGCAGATCCACCGGCTACTGCTCGGTACTACCGGAATCGGCGGCAGCCGCGTCGTCGCCCGATTCGGCGAGGGTCTCGTCGATCAGGGTGCGCAGCTGGGATTCGCCGGCGATCTGCCCGAGTACGCGGTGCGCGACACGCCCCTCGCGATCTAGCACCAGCGTGGTCGGCACGGCGTTCAGCGGGACCTGGCCCGCGAAGGCGCGCTGCACGGAACGGCCGCCCGCATTGTCCATGATCGAGGGGTACTCGATGCCGAATTCGAGCGAGAACTGCTGAGCCTGGGCCACCTGATCGCGCGTGTTCACTCCAACGAACTTCACGCCCTGCGACGAGAACTCGTCGTAGTTGGTGACGAGATCGGGAGCCTCGACGCGGCAGGGCGCGCACCCGGCGTACCAGAAGTTCACGACGGTGACCTCTCCGAGCGTGTCCGCGGAGCCGTAGGTGGCGCCGCTCTCGTCGACCCCCGAGTATTCCACGGCCTCAGCGCGCTCAGACACGGGAATGCTGAGCGTCGAACCGTCGCCCTCGATGTAGCCCTTGCCGCTGCCCTCGCGGTACTGGGATGCGAGGTCGCTGCCCTCAGTGCTGCACCCGACGAGGGTGAACGCGACGGCGGCGGTCAGTGCGAGTGCGGTTGCGGTGCGTCGCAGGCTCATACGGCTCCTACATCTACGGCGTCGTCGAGCAGGCCGGCGGCGGGGGTGCGGTACTCCACTTCGAACCAGCGCTCGCCGCGCCGTTCGAAGGTGGTGATGCTCGACAGGTCGCACCGTCGCGACGCGGGATTGTGGAAGAGCGGCTTGCCCGCGATATCGAGGTGGGCCATCCAGATCGGCGACTGGTGCGACACCATCACGATGTCGCCGTCGCGGGTCGAATCCCATGCCGCATCCATCGCTTCGCGCACGCGCGCGGCGACCTGGCGGTAGGGCTCGCCCCAGCTCGGGCGGAACGGGTTCCAGAACCGGTGCCAATAGCGCGGCTGCTTGAACGCAGCGTCGGGGCCCGAGTTCACGAGGCCCTCGAACGCGTTGGTGGGCTCGATGATGCGGTCTTCGGTCGCGATCTCGAGGCTGAGCGCGCTCGCGATGGGGCGCGCCGACTGCTGTGCTCGTTCGAGCGGCGAGGCGTACAGCTTCGACACCTTGCGGTCGCTGCCGGCGAGTTCGAGCGCGGCCGCTTCGGCCATCTGGTGCCCGCGTTCAGACAGGCGGAAGCCCGGAATGCGTCCGTAGAGCACCCGGTCGGGGTTATGGACCTCGCCATGGCGCACCAAATGCAGCAGTTTGTCGCTCACGGGTCCATTCTACGTTCGCCGTATCTGGGAGTTCGGGGCGGCGGATCACCGGGCGCTCGGGCACCCCGAACTCCGACGAGTCAGGGCAGTTCGGGATCGAGTCCGAGGTGCTCGCGCAACGAGGCGCCCGCGTATTCGCTCGGGTAGACGCCGCGGCTCTGCAGTTCGGGCACGAGTCGGTTCACGATGTCGTCGAGACCGGTCGGGCTGAGGTAGGGCGTGATGTTGAAGCCCGCCACGACGCGTCGCTCGGCGTAGCGCTGCAGGTGGTCGGCGACGGTCTGCGCACTGCCGACGAATCCCGTGAGGTCGTTGCCGCGCGCGGCGTGCTCGATCACGAAGTCGCGGATGCTGAGGCCCCGGTCGGCTGACTCTGCGCGCCACTCGTCGGCCAATTGCTTGGCCTTCGCGTTCTGGAAAGCGCTGCCGCGGGTCACGCTGGAGGTCTGCTGCACGGGATCGATATCGGGCAGGGGGCCGTCGGGGTCGTAGGCGCTGAGGTCGGTGCCCCAGAACTGTTCGAGGTACGCGAGCGCCGTCTGTTCGGTGACCTGGGCTCGCCGAATCTCGTGCAGCTTCTCGTGCGCCTCCGCATCGCTGTCGCCGATCACGATCGTGACGCCGGGGAAGGGCAGCACCGAGCCCGAGCGACGCCCGCGAGCGACCGCGCGACGATCGATGTCTGCGCCGAACTCGACCGCTCGCTCGTACTGCGTCGCGCCGGTGAAGACGAGGTCGGCGTGCTTCGCGGCGAAATCACGGCCCTCCGAGGAGTCGCCCGCCTGAATGAGCACCGGTCGCCCGCCGGGCACGAGCGGCAGAGCTCGTTCCACGTCGAGGTCGAAGAACTCGTTGCGCACCTGAAGCGGCAGGCCCCCCTCGGTCTCTGCCGCGCGCCAGATCGCTTTCACCGCCGTGACGAACGCGTCGGCGTTGCGATAGCGGTCGGCATCGGCGACGAACCCGCCGCGCCTGAAGTTCTCGCCCGTCCAGGCGTTGTGGGTCGTCACGATGTTCCACGCGGCGCGACCCCCGCTGAGGTGACTCAGGCTCGCGAGTCGATAGGCGAGGTCGGCGGGGTCGTTGAAGGTGGTGCTCTGCGTGGCGGCGAGGCCGATGCGCGAGGTCACCGCGGCGAGCGCGGCGAGCTGCGTCTGCGCGTCGGGGCGGCCGACGACGTCGAGATCGTGCAGGTGACCGAGGTGCTCGCGCAGGCGCAGCCCCTCCCCCAGGAAGAACGCGGCGAACACCCCGCGCTCGGCGGTCTGCACGACGCGGCGGAACGATTCGAACGCGACGTGATCCCCCGATTCGGGCCAGTGCCAGATCGTCGAGAAGTTCACACCCTGGAAGAAGACGCCGAACTGAATCTGCCCGGGTGTCGCGGCTTCGTGGGGTGCCGCGGCGGTGTCGTGTGTGATGGTCATGCTCAGTGGTTCCCCTCGTTCGCGAAGGCGTTCAGTGCCGCGGGGAGGCCGAAGACCTCGCGGGCGGTGGCGTGGAGCGGGAGCTGCGGCACGCCGACCCCGGCCGCGATCAGCGCGGGCACGACCCGGTGCTGCACCTCATCGAGCTCGTCGTTGAAGACCGCCGGAACGAGCCGCACGCCGTCGACGTGCGCGGCGAGCGCAACGAGGCGCTGTACGAGTTCGTCGGCCGTGCCGACGAAACGCTCGGTGGGGCCTGCCGCCCACGGGAGTGCGGTGTCGAGTCGGGCGAGGCGATCCCGCGCCGATTCACCCCGGGTGTCGAGCACGATCTCGAGGTCGACGATCACCCGCGCGGCGCCGTGAGCCCGGGCGGTCGCGGCGTCGGCGGCCACCGAGTCGCCGCCGGGAATGAGGATCGCATCAGCATCGACCCCGGTGGAGGATGCGAGCGGTGCGAGTACCGGGAGCTGCCCCTGCGGGGGTCGCGGCGTGATCGCGGGGCCCTTCACCGAGAATGAGCGGCCCGTGAAGTCGGCGTAGTGCAGCTTGTCGCGGTCGATGTAGCGTCCGGTCGGAAAGTCTGTGATGACCGCATCGGCTTCCCAGGTGTCCCAGATGACGCGCACCGCGGCGACCACGTCGACGAGCTCGGCCGCGAGTTCGTCTTCGGCGAGCGCGTCACGGCCGAATTGCCGCGCAGCACGCTGCGAGTTCTCGCCCGAGACCAGCCAGCCGCCGCGGCCGCCCGCCGCGTAATCGAGGCTCGCGAGCTGGGTCGCGGTGTGAAACGGCTCGACGTAGGTGACCGGGATTTCCGGGATCAGCGCGATCCGCGACGAGCGCGGCCCGGTGAAGGCGGCGAGCTGCACGGGGTCGAGTCGGGCAGCGGCTCCGGTCGGCGGCAGGTGCGCGCCGGCGAGCGTGGCGAAGGCGAGGCCCGCCGTTTCGGCGCGGCCGATCGCGTCGGGCACCCGCGTGGCGTCGTCCCGCGCTGCGACGGCGGGACTTCGGTCTCCGGCTGCCGGGTGAGACCCCCGACCGTCGATATGGATGCCGACGATGAACGGTTGCCCCACTGCGGTCCTCCTGCGCTCGATGCTCGGTGCGCGCGGTCGCGCGTCACATGCCCCATCACATTACTGATCTTTATGGGTGGCATTCACGAATGTTGCGCACCTTGACGCGAGCGAGGATCACCAAGCGCCTCCGGGCGAACGCGAAACCGCGGGTGCAGGTGCGCGAGGGCGCGACGGCTAGACTGTCGGGGTGACTGAGCGTGTATTGATCAAGGATCTGGCCGCCCGCGAAGACGGCACCGTCCGCGTTTCGGGGTGGGTCGAGAAGGTGCGCGACCAGCGGTACGTGCAGTTCGTCGTGCTTCGCGACGAGACCGGCGCCGTGCAGCTGGTGAATGGCGGCGTGCTGCGCGAGCCCGACCCCGAGAATCCGCGCTCCGACATTCTGGTGCCGCGCACCACCACCATCTCCGAGCTGACGCAGGGCACCTTCGTCACGGTCGTGGGTCAGCTCGAGCACAACGAGCGCGTGAAGCTCGGCGGCGTCGAGATCCAGATCGATGAGATCGAGGTCGTCGCCGCGTCGCTCCCCGACAACCCCGTCGCCGGCGATTCGGGCATCGACGTGCGCCTCGACTGGCGCTTCCTCGACCTGCGCCGCCCCGAGCAGAACCTCGTGTTCCGCGTGCAGACCGCGTTCTTGCACGCGCTGCGCCAGGTCTGGGTCGACCGCGGCTTCATCGAGATCCAGACCCCGAAGCTCATGGCCAGCGCCTCTGAGTCGCGCGCCGAACTCTTCGAGGTCGAGTACTTCGAGGGCAAGGCGTTCCTCGCCCAGAGCCCGCAGTTCTTCAAGCAGATGGCTCAGGCGGCCGGCTTCGGCGGCATCTTCGAGGTCGGCCCGGCGTTCCGCGCCGACCCCTCGTTCACCTCGCGTCACGCGACCGAGTTCACCTCGGTCGACACCGAGCTGAGCTGGATCGATTCGCACGAAGACGTCATGGAGCTCCACGAGGAGCTCATCGTCGCCGGTCTGACCGCGGTCAAGGAGAAGCACGGCGAAGAGATCCAGAAGCTCTTCGGCATCGAGGTCGAGGTGCCGTCGCGCCCGTTCCCGCGCATCCCGCTGGCCGAGGCCAAAGAGATCGTCAAGGCCGAGGGCTACGAGGTGCCGCGCGCCGACGCCGACATGGACCCGGAGGGCGAGCGCCGCATCGCCGCGCACGTGCAGAAGAAGTACGGTCACGACTTCGTCTTCCTCACCGACTACGACGCGTCGATTCGCCCGTTCTACCACATGCGCAACGCCGAGAACCCGCAGCTCACGCAGAGCTACGACCTCATCTACCGCGGCACCGAGATCTCGACGGGCGCTCAGCGCGAGCACCGCATCGACGTGCTCGAGGCGCAGGCCGTCGAAAAGGGCATGGACCCGGCAGAGCTCGGCTTCTACCTCGACTTCTTCCGCTACGGTGTGCCGCCCCACGGTGGCTTCGGCATGGGTCTCAACCGCGTGCTGATGCTGCTGCTCAAGCAGCAGTCGATCCGCGAGGTCACGTACCTGTTCCGCGGCCCGAACCGTCTGCTGCCGTAATCGCGCAGCACCGGTGCACGGCGCCCCTCCGCTTCGGCGGGCGGGCGCCGTTCGCGTTTACGGGCTCGGGGCGGTGCCCATGGTGCAGGTGGGGTTGATGCCAGCAAGCCCCATCGAGGCGTTCGCGGTGAGCCAACTCGACGTCCAGCCGCCCGGCCCTTTGAAGCGGATCCCGAAGATGATGCTGCCGCCGAGTAGTCCGCTGAGCAGCCCCGAGCTGACGACGGTCGTGTAGGCGGAGGTCGTGCCCGACGTCGCTACGTTGCCCAAGAGCGCCCCCACCACCGGGATGAGCACGCCCCCCGAGACGTAGCCGTACTCGACGTTCGTGAGGTCGTACCCAGTGACGCCCGCGGGCGTGCGCCACGAGATCGTGATCTTCGGGTCGAGCCCGAGGGCACCCGGCACCAGCACGCAGTTGGCCGTGCTCACGGGCGCGGGGACGGTCAGCGCGGTGAACGTCCCCGATGCGACCTCGGGGTCGCTCCAGGTCGCCTCGGTCGCTTGCGGTTTCGGGGCGAGTACGAGCGCCCCGAGGGCGAGCGCAACGACCCCCGCGGCGATGCGGGTGCGCATCGACCGGTGCCGGATCCCCTCGCCGCTCACGAGCCATCCGCCGATCGGCGTCGGCGCATGAACGCCGCAACTCCCGCGACCCCGAGCCCGGCGGCGACCCCGCCGACGCCGAGCAACCACATCGGCGACGCTTCCGCACCGGTGACCGGAATGGTGCCGATGGGGCCGGGCGACGTGGAGACGACGTCGCTTCCGCCTGACGCCCGCATCGTCAGCGCGACGGCACCGCGAGCGGCTCTCGGAATCGACGCCGTCACGAGGTACCACTGCTCTTCGGCGCTCTCGAGTTCGGCGACGGGTACCGCGGGCGATGCGACCTCGACCCGACCATCGCCACCGACCGGGGTTTCGACCCCGGAGCAGGCGTCGCCGTTCCACCGCACGCTGCAGCCGCGCACGTTCAGCTCCAGCCCGAGCTCCTGAGACCCCGCAGATTCGAGCGACACCTGCACCGCGCCGGGGTCGAGCGAATCGACCCGCACACCGATCTGCCACAGCACCGGAACCCCGGGTCGCATCGAGGCCATTTCATCGGCATCACCGATGGAGGTCAGGGTGATGTGCGCGCCGCGCGTCACGACCGGTGCGGGTGAGGGGTCGGCGGCCGACTCGGCATGCGCCGGCACCGTCGGCGCGAATGCGAGGGCGCCAGCGACCAGCACCGCACCGATGACGGGGGCTGCCGCTGCGCTCACGCGATCCGGCACCCGCGACGGGGATGGTTCGGTGTCCGCGACGAGCGGCTCGGGCTCGCCGTGACGCGGCGCTCCGCCACGATCACCACGACTGCGGTTCGCACGCTTCGACTCGCGGGGCCAGAATGCCCAGGTCACCAGCACCGACGCGCCCACCGTCAGCCCGCCGAGTACCCACGGGTTCGCGAACCAGACGACGACGTGCGCCAGATACGGCACCGAGGCGATCACTCGTCGCACCTCGGTCACGGTGTACGGCGACGGATCCTCCGCCTCGTTCGCGTCACCCTTCATGGTGATCGTGCGCCCGTCACCGGCCCCTTCGACCGAAGTGACACGGTGCGTCACCGGCAGCATGCCGGGACGATCGACCGTGAGAACGTCGCCGACCTCGATCTCGCTCGCGGGAATTTCGCGCACGACGGCCAGCGAACCGGCCGGAATCGTCGGCGACATCGACCCGGTCTTGAACATGATCAGCGTCACGTGGAAGAAGGTCGCGAGGAGCACCAGCACGATGCAGACGAGCCCCGCGAACGCCGCGATGTTCAGCAGCATGCTGCCGATCACTCCCCCTGCGGTGCGCTTCGTGCCGGTCATCTCCCCCTCCTTCACCTGCTCGTCCCCTGTACTGCCCCGGCCACTCCGTTGCAACTACGAGGTCGACGTGGCGGTGATCGTCCACGCGAGCGTTGCGTTGAGCCCCTGTGCGGCGTTGGCGGTGCCCGCGGGCAGCGTGACCGCGATGCAATATGCAGCGGCATTCGCTCCACCCGCCGACAGCGCCTGAGTCGTGGCCGTCGGCGGTGCGGTGGTCAGCGCACTCCCGGCCGCGACGAGGTTGCCGGTGCCGAACGTCGTGGCGTTGCAGGCCGTACCCGCCGCCGCATCAATCGTGCTCACCCCGTAGCGCAGGTACGTGCCGAGCCCGCTGCCCGTCACCGTCGGCGCGGCCATGAGTGCCGTGCCGCCCACGTTTGTCGCGGTCGTCGTCTTCACCGTGTACTTGGCGTACGTTGTGACGCCGGGCGACATGCCGGTCGGCGTGGCCACGAACGTCAGTGCGGCTGCGGTTGCTCCTGTTGCATGCTCGGAGAAGTTTGTGCCATCAGTGGACCCGATGATGCCGAACGTACTCGCGGTGAACGTGGCCTGTGCGTACTCGCTGTCTGTCCAGGCGGCGAGGGTCAGCGTGCTGCCCACCCCGAGCACGAGCGCTCCGGCGAGGAGCGCCCGTACCCGAGTGAACCAGTTCGCGGATGCCCTCCGCCGACCCCGAACTCGCGTTCGCTGGTTTCGGCGGAACACGATGACCTACAAGACAGCGCCGGAGGTGGCGTTGAACGTCCAGGTGAACGATCCGGTCGCGGCGGGCGCCAACGTCGGGCCCGCGGTGACCTGGAAGCACAGGTAGGTCGGCGTCGTCACCGCGGCGAGCGAGAACGATGCGCCGTTCGAGTTCGTGCCCGCGGCGTAGGTGGTCGCGTTGCACGTCGCGCTCGTCGTGTAGACGTACGAGGCCGTCGTGCCCACGATTGCGCTCGAATTGTCTTGCACCACCGCGACCGTTGCCGCGTTCGTCGAGCCCGTCTTCAGCTGCACCGCGAACGGCGCGTAGACGACGCTGCCCGGAGCGAGCTTGTCGGCGCCGACCTGGAAACTCAGCGTCGCCGGGGTACCCGACGTCGGGTGATCCGCCCAGGTCGTACCGTTCGTCGATCCTTCGATACCGAACTGGCCACTGGCGAAGATGCCGCGGGCCCATTCATTGTCGGTCCAAGCCGCCAGCGTGATCGCCGCCCCGACTCCGAGTACCAGACCGCCCGCGAGAATGGCACGAACTTTCGTCCAACCTCTGCGCGGCTTTGTCGACGCTTCCACGTGTTCAACAGACATCTGCACTACCCCCTTGTATGCGCGCCGCCATCCTTCCTATGTCGGCACTATGTTCAGAGCGTACTGCGAAGGCATGAAATAGAAAAGGGCTTGCCAAAATTCGGAGAATCGTCTGAAATGACGCTCCGCACTTCGGCAAGCCCGATCGGTGCGACGGCGCAGGGTGCGCCGTCCGGTTACTCCCTGAGAGCGTCGGTGACGAGCACGAGCTTGCCCGTGGTGCGGTCGGTCTCGCCGGCCGCGTGCGCCCGCGCCGCTTCCACGAGCGGGTAGGTCTCAGCGATCGTCGCGCGCAGCGCCCCCGATCGCACGAGTTCCGCGATGCGTTCGAGATCGTGGTGCGACGAGTCGACGAGCATCCGCGTCGCGCGAACCCCGAGTCGCTCGGCCTCGGTGAAGAATGCACCGGAGCCCGCCGGCAGCGTCGACACGACGATGCCCCCGGGGCGCAGCACCCGCAGCGAACGCAATGACGTGTCGCCCCCGATGGTGTCGAGCACCGCATCGACGTCTGAAGCCACCTCATCGAACTCCTGGGTGCGATAGTCGATCACCTCATCCGCACCGAGACTCCGCAAGAACTCGTGCTTGGCCGCACTCGCCGTGCCGATGACGTGCGCGCCGGCAGCCTTCGCGATCTGCACTGCGACATGACCGACCCCACCTGCGGCGGCGTGCACGAGCACACGCTGCCCCGCTTCGAGGTGCGCGTAGTCGTGCAGCGCCTGCCAGGCGGTCAGTGAGACGAGCGGCAACGCCCCAGCCTGCACGTGGTCGATCTCGACAGGCTTGTGCGCGAGCACCCGCGCGGGCACCGCGATCACCTCCGCGTGCGTGCCATGCCCGAACGGGTACGACACCATGCCGAACACTTCGTCGCCGACGGCGAAGCGCGCGACGCCGATCCCGGTCGCGATCACCACGCCCGACACGTCCCAGCCGAGCACGAAGGGCGGGTCGCCCAGAAAGCCGCCAGTGCGGCGATGCTTCCAGTCGGTCGGATTCACACCGGCCGCGTGCACGCGCACCAGCACCTCGTTCGGACGGGCCACCGGCACTGCGACCCGCTCCGGGGTGAGCACGTCGGGATCACCGAGCGCCGCCTGCGTGATCGCGATCATGGTGGGGTGCTCAGCTGTGGCTGCGTGTCGGGACTGCGTCGATTCAGAGGCCATGCCTCAACGATCGCGCAGACCCGGCCGCGAGGCAACGGGGGCGCGGTCGGTTCACCGACGGCGTACCGAGACGACCGAATCCAGAAAGTTCGACGGAGTGCCATCGGGCGCGCGACCTTCGCGCTCGCGCACCTCCGCGACCTCGATCTCCCAGTCGCTCAGATCGAGCGACAGCGCCGCGAGATCCTGTTCGGGGGTCGGGAAGTCGCCGCCGTGCCCCGGTGCCCAGTCGGGGGCCGCGGCGTGCGCGATGATCACCACCCGGCCACCGGGAACCACGCTGCGCGCCGCCGCCCGCAAGATGCGCTCGCGCGGCAGCTCCACCGGCGACTGGAAGAAGCTCGCAGTCACCAGGTCGTACCCCTCGCGATCGCGCGCGTCATCGAGACCATCGATGCGTGCGGGATCATCAGCCCACTCCCCGAGGTCCGCGGCGATGAATCGCGCAGCATCGAGGCCACGCTCGCGCGCAGCGGCCCGAGCTCGCGCCACCGCGTGCTCCGAGAGGTCGATGCCGGTCGCGTTCCATCCGTGCTCGGCGAGCCACAGCACGTCACCGCCCTCGCCACATCCGAGGTCGAGCGATCGACCCGCGCTCCAATCGGCGGCCAACTCACCCAGGGCGTGATTCACGTGCCCCGACCAGATACGATCGTCGCCGCCGTAGCGCTGCTGCCAGAACTCGACGGGGTCGGTCGGGGCGTCGATGTCGGCGCCAGGTACCCCGTGCGCTCCCGCACCCGGCGCATGATGCCGGTGGCCGTGCTGGTGATCCGGCGCGGACTGCTGCGGCGTCACTGCGCGATCTCCGCTGCGGCGAGCGCGAAATCTTCGTCGACCAGAATCGCGTTGACAGCGGCGCCGGCCATCACTCCGGCTGCCATCGACGCCGGTACCGTGGCCATCGGGTTCGTCACGTTGCCGGCCGCCCAGATGCGCGGGTGGCTGGTGCGCTGCATCATGTCGACCTCCAAGAAAGACCCGACGATCGTGTCGGTGCGTGCGAGGTCGAGGTGCGCGACGAGGCCGTCGTGGGGGCGCAAGGTGCCCGCAGTAAACGCTGCGTCGAGCGGGTACTCGCGGCCGTCGGCGGTGCGCACCGCCGTGAGCTGCGGGCCGTCGCCGATCGCCTCGACGACCGGCTCAGCGACGAGCTGCACGCCGCGACTGCGCAGCGCGCGCTCCGTCTCGGCGTCGAGCACGCTCGCACCCGATTCGTCGACGAGCCCGGCGGTGAAGACGGTGACGTCGTCGCTCCACTGGCGGATCAGCTTGGCCTGGTGCAGGCCCATCGGCGAGGTGGTGATGACCGCCAGGCGCTGCCCGCGCACCTCCCAACCGTGGCAGTACGGGCAGTGCAGCACCGACGTGCCCCAGCGCTCGGCGAGACCCGGGATCGCGGGCAGCTCGTCGGTGACGCCGGTCGCGAGCACGATGCCGCGGGCGCGCACCGTCTCGCCGCCGTCGAGCTCGAGTTCGAGCAGGGCGCCGGGGGTGGCGGGGTCTGCGGCCGCTGCTGCGGCGCTTCCGGCTCCCGGGGCGTCGATGTTGCGCACCGCATGCACCGTGGCCTCGCGGAACTCTACGCCGTAGGCCTCGGCCTCGGCTCGGCCGCGGGCGACGAGCTCGCGCGGCGGCGTGCCGTCGAGCCCGAGCACGTTGTGCATCTGGTGGGCGAAGCGGTTGCGGGGTTGAGCGGCGTCGATCACCAGGGTGCGTCGCAGGGAGCGGCCGAGGGCCTGGGCTGAGCTGAGGCCGGCGGCGCTGCCGCCGATGACGATGGCGTCGTAGAGTTCGTGGGTCATGCTGACAGTGTGCGGGGCGATGTGCGATACTTGCAATCTCGTTTGCGGAAATGGCAAGGTATGAGCATGGATGAACTGGAACGCCTCGGCCCGCGACTGCGCTCCGCGCGGCAGGATCGCGGCTGGACGCTCGACGAGCTCGCCGATCGCGCGGGCATGTCGGCGAGCACCCTGTCGCGCCTCGAATCGGGCAAACGGCAGGCCAGCCTCGAGCTGCTTCTGCCGCTGACCCGGCAACTCGGCATCCGCGTCGACGACCTGCTCGACGCGCCCACCCGAGACCCGCGCGTGCACCGTGCCGCGCTGCGCCGGGAGGGCCTCACGATCGCTCCACTCACTCGCGAGGCCTCCGACGTGCGCGCGTTCAAGATCACGTACCACCCCGATGCGCCCGAGCGGGAGCTGCAGGTGCATGAGGGGCACGATTGGCTCTTCGTGCTCTCAGGCAAACTGCGCCTCACCCTCGACGACCGCGAGCACGTGCTCGGTCGGGGCGAGGCCGCCGAGTTCGACACGTCGGTGCCGCATCGCCTGCGCGCCGACGGCGGCAAGCCCTGTGAAGTCATCAGCATTTTCAACGCGGCCGGCGAGCGCCTGCACCTGCACGGCGCGTAGGGGCGGCTACCGCTCTGGCGCAGCCGCCGCCGCGAAGCGCTGAGCGAGGGCCGCGCAAGCCTCGGCGAGCTGCGGTGGGCCGACCACACGCATGGGCGCGTCGAACCGGCCGAATGCGGCGGCGAGCGAGCCCCACGACCACGAGCCGAGTTCGAGCCGGCATGATCCCGCATCGATTTCCGTGACCACCCCGTCGCCGACGAACGGCAGCACGTCGCGCGCCGCCCGTTCGAGCACGACAGCGCCGCGGCATGGCCAGGTCCCCGAGGCCGAACCGTGGAATCGCGCGGCGAGAAACTCGGCGACGCTGGCAGCCGGAAGCTGACGCGGGTGAAACTCGGGGCCCGTATGCGCACTCGGCGAGACGCGGTCGACGCGGAAGATACGCCAGTCATCGCGCGCGAGGTCCCAGGCGACGAGGTACCAGCGGCCGTCTGAGGTTGCGAGGTGATGGGGTTCGACCCGGCGGGGTTCAGGATCGGCCGCTGCGTGTTCCCCGGAATCGCCGCCCGCACGGCGCTCGGCGTAGGCGAAGCGCAACACGACCCGATCGTGGATCGCGCGCGCGATCGCCGTGAGCGCGTCAGCTGAGACATCGCCCGCGGGCGCCGCCCCGGTTCGCACGATCGCGGTCACGTCGAAGGCATCCAGGCGATGCCTGAGCTTCGACGGCATCACCTGGCGAATTGTGCCGAGCGCACGCAACGCCGCCTCCTCGAGCCCCGTGCCGAGCGCCGGGCTCGACTGCAGAGCGACCGCGACCGCGACGGTTTGGTCCTCGTCGAAGAGCAGGGGCGGCAGCTCGCTTCCCGCGTCCAGACGGTAGCCGCCGTCGCGGCCCGCGGTCGCTTGGATGCGATACCCCATCTCGCGCAAGCGATCGATGTCGCGCCGGATCGTGCGCGGGTCGACCTCAAGCCGCGCCGCCAGCGCCGGCCCCGGCCAGTCGCGGCGGGCCTGCAACAGCGAGAGCAGCTCGAGGAGTCGGGTGGTCGACGTCATGCGATCCAGAATAAATTCTTTTGCGGACAGAACCTGACCTAGTGGGTTGCGATCCTGGATCTCTCGCGGCAGATCGCCCGATGAATCAAAGGAGCAGAGATGACCATCCAGACCACCACCCACCTGAACTTCACCGGCGATGCACGCGCGGCGCTCGAGCACTACCACAGCGTGTTCGGTGGGCACATCGAGCTCAAGACCTACGCCGATTTCGGCATGCCCGCGGAGGCACCCGGCTCCGACCGCGTGGTGTTCGGGCTCGTGGCAAGCGCCGACGGATTCCGCATCATGGGGTACGACGTGCCGGGTTCCGGAGACGGCACGGGTGCGATCGCGGGCGGCGGATCGACCCGCCGCGAATCCGGCACCACGTGGACCGATCAGGCGGTCTTCGTCTCCCTCACCGCAGCATCGCTCGACGAACTGCACGGCTACTGGGACGGCCTGTCGGCGGGCGCGCAGATCGTCGAGCCGTTTGCGGCGTCGGCGTGGAGCGCCGGGTTCGGCATGCTCACGGATCGCTTCGGCGTCACCTGGAGCCTCAGCGTGCTGGCGGCGTAGACCTGCGGCGCTGCGGCGCTGCATCAGCCCTGCGGCGCTGCCCGTAGCCCCGCGCCGCAGCTCACCCTGCGAATCGGGGTCATTATGTGTCGTGTTCAGGCGCGAAATCAGCGTTTCGACAGCAATTTTTGACCCCGATTCGCCGAGGGGCGCGGAACCGGGGCGCAGGCCCGGGGCGCGGGGCCGTCCGAGGGCGGCCGCGGCTTCAGCCTGCGAAGGATTCAGCCCACTTGCGCACGCGGGCGGCGCTCTCCTCTTCTGAGAGATCTTCGATGCGCGTGAGCACCGACCAGCGCACCCCGAACGGATCGCGGATGCTCGCGAAGCGGTCGCCCGACACGAAGTCGGTCGCGGGTTCGCGCACAGTTGCTCCGACCGCAACGGCCCGCGCGACCGTGTCGTCGACGTCGGGCACGTAGATGCCCATCGAGTAGCAATCGTCTTCGCCCTCGGGGCCGGCGACCAGGTGGTAGTCGGGCATCGGCTCACCGAGCTGCAGGTGGCCGTTGCCGAAGTCGAGTTCGGCGTGCGCGACGACACCGCCGAACTCGGTAACGTCGACCACGCGCGCGCCGAAGATGTCACGGTAGAACTCGATGGCGCCGGCGGCGTTCGGGATGGCCAGGAACGGCGTCAGGCTGGTCGAGCCGTGCGGGCGGCCGTTCGTGGTGTGGGTGCCGGTCGCCGCGCGCAAGGGGGTCGGGTTCGAGGAAGATTCAGCATTCATGGCTTCATCGTAAGATCAAACTCGTGGCGCCGTCTTGCAGATTTGCGCCAGGTTGGGTGAGCGGGGAGCGCATGGATCAGGATCGACGCGGCGTACTGTTCCCCGCACGTTTGCCCGAGTTTCATCGGCTGGCCGCTGCCCCCGAGGTCGCGCACGCGGTGCGGTGGATCTGGATCCCCGAGTGGCAGCTCCCCGAGGGCGCGGCATCGCGGCAAGAGGTGCTGCCGTTTCCGGCGTGCAACCTCGTGGTCGAGGGCGACGGCATCGAACTCGTCGGGCCGTCGACCCGCCGATCGGAGCGCGTACTCACGGGCAGCGGCTGGGCGGTTGGCGCGCTGCTGCTGCCCGCCGCGGCACTCGCGTTGACCTCGGGCGCACCCGCCGAACTCCGCGATGCGGCGCAACCGCTCGCCGACGTCGAGTTGCACCGCGCGATCGACGCGGCGATGACCGACACGCATACGTCGGGCGATGCGCGGCGCGCGCAGGCGGCTCGGCAGCTGTCGGGGTGGATCGCAGAGCGCGTGCCGAAACCTCACCCCGACAGCGATGCGGCGCTCGCAAACGCGCTCGGGGCTCTGCTCGAACTCCCCGAGATCACCCGAGTCGACCAGCTCGCCGAGCGTCTGCACGCGTCGACGCGCACACTGCAGCGCCTTGCCGACCGCGCATTCGGCATCTCGCTCCACGCGATGATTCGACGCCGGCGGCTGCAAGAGGCTGCGGCGACGCTGCGGGATCGCCCCGACCTCAGCATCGCCGCGCTCTCAGCACAGCTCGGCTACACCGACCAGGCCCACTTCTCGACCGACTTCAAGTCGGTGCTGGGGGTCACCCCGACGGCGTTCCGCGCATCGGCGGCGTCTCCCCCGCTGACGTAGCCGACCCCGCCGACCGAGCCAACCTCACCCGCCGAAGCGACCCCACCCAACCTTCCCGGATCGGGGTAACTTTGGGCCGGTGTGTGGGCCGTTTTCACGGCGCGCACTGGTCGAAAGTTACCCCGATCCGACAAGGAGGGAGGGGTGGGGCAGCGGCATACGCGCAGCGGCGGCAGGCGCGTAGCCGACCCCGCCCGCCTAGACCGTGGGCTCGCCGATCGACAGCATGAGGCGGTTCGCCCAGTTGAAGAACGCGCCGGCCTGAATCGCGTCGAGCAGTTCGAGCTCGTCGAGCCCCGCGGTGCGCAGCGCGGCAAGCTCGGCCGCACCGAAGCGCGGCGGGGTCGCCGTGAGCGCCACCGTCGCGTCCACGATGGCGTCGATGCGCGGGTTGACGCGCGCGCTCACGCCCTCGTCGAGAAGGCGCTGCACCTCGGCGCGATCCGCCCCCTGCTCGGTCGCGAAGCGCGAGTGCACCGACGCGCAGAATACGCAGCCGTTGTAGCGCGACGCGGCTGCGGCGGCGAGCTCGCGCTCCGCACGCGGCAGGCCGGCGTCGGTGTTGTAAAAGATGTCGAGGTCGGTGAGCGTGCGTTCGCGCAGTGCGTCGGGGTCGCGCGCCAGCAGGCGGAAGTACGGCATGTGCACGCGGTCGCGCTGCACGAGCGCCTCGTAGTGGTGCTCGGTGAATTCGGCGACGGGCAGCGGCTCGATCCAGGGCTTCCAGCCGAGCGAATCCTGAGTGAAGCGCGGCGGCTCGTCGACCTTCGGGGCGGCGGGCAGGGTCTCGGACGCGGGGATGGGAGCGGCAGAAGCCGACGCACCGGCGCGTGCTCGAGCGGCGGCCGCGACATCGGCAGCGAGCTCGGCGAGCGACGCACCGGCTGCCGCCGCACCCCCGAGGCTCTCGCGCAGTTCGCGCAGGCCGTGCGCGACGCGCAGCTGGAACGCGAGGAACGAGACGAGCTGCGACAGGGTCACGATGCCGGTGGAGCTCCACCCGGCGTCGAGCAGGCGACCCAGGCGCTCGCGGTCGGCGTCGCGCGGGTGCAGCACGAGCATGTGCGCGTGCTCGAGCGCGGCCGACAGGCGGTCGCCGAGCGCGTAGGCGGCTTCCACCGACGCGACCGTGTACTCGGGCCCGGCAACGCTCTCGGGTGCGTTCTCGGCACGGAACGCGCCGTACGGCCCCTGGCCGGCGGCCCGCTCGGCCTCGGCGACGATCAACGGCTCGAGGCCCGCACCGCCACCCGTCTCGCGCAGCAGCGCACCGTAGAACTCGACCGCCTCGGCTTCCTCGTGCAGGCGTGCGACGAAGAGTGCCACCGCGGCGCGCTCGGGCAGCGACACCTGCGACGCGTCGGTCGGCACCAAGATCGCTTCGAAACTGCCCTGGGCGTGATCGCGCGATTCGGGGCGACGACTGCGCGCCTGATCGAGCAGATCGCCGGGGGCGATGCCGGTGAGGGCCGCGATGAGGTCGGAGGTTCCGGTCGCGTGGCGGGTCATGGGTGGTGCTCCTTCGGTCAGATCTCCCAGTGCCCGGACGACAGCGATGCGCCGGGAATCGCCTCGAGCAGGCGCTGGGTGTAGGGGTGCTGGGCGTTCGTGAACACGTCTTCGGTGCGGCCGTGCTCGACCTGCTGGCCGCGCTGCAGCACGGTCACCGTGTCTGAGATCTGGCGCACCACGGCGAGGTCGTGCGAGATGAAGACGTAGGTGAGCCCGAGATCGTGCTGCAAGCGTGCGAGCAGGCGCAGGATCTGGGCCTGCACGGTCACGTCGAGCGCCGAGACCGCCTCGTCGAGCACGACCAGCTCGGGCTCGACGATCAACGCGCGGGCGATGGCGACGCGCTGCCGCTGCCCGCCTGAGAGTTCTCGGGGTCGGCGAGCGGCGAATTCGGACGGCAACGAGACGACCTCGAGCGCGTTCGCAACGCGTTCCGCACGGTCGGCTCGGGTGCCGATGCGGAAGTTCTTCAGGGGCTCGGCGAGGGTCTGCCCGATGCTCAGTCGAGGATCGAGGGAGCCGTACGGGTTCTGGTAGACCATCTGCGTGGTGCGCCGGAACCCGCGCAGCGCCGACCCCCGCAGCTGCGTCACCTCGGCATCTCCGACGCGTACACTGCCCGAGGTGGGCACCGAGAAGCCGGCGATCGCGCGGCCCGTCGTCGTCTTGCCCGACCCCGACTCGCCCACGAGCGCGTGCGTGGTGCCGCGCGCCACCGTGAACGAGAGGTCGTCGACGGCGACGAACGCGTCGTCGCCGCGACCGAACTCCTGACGCAGCGACGTGACGGTGACGAGCGGGCCGGCGACTCCCGTCGATCCGGCGCCCTCGCTCGCGTTCGGCTCGGCACCGGCAGCGGCAGCGGCAGCTCCGGCATCGAGCGGCACGACGACCCGCTCGCGCTCCACGAACGTGCCGAATGACGGTGCGTCGGCCATGAGCTGCTTCGTGTACTCCGAAGACGGCTGGGCGAGCACCTGGGCGGCAGGACCCGACTCCTGCACCTCGCCCCCGCGCATCACCACCACGCTGTCGGCGCGATCCGCCGCCACCGCCAGGTCGTGCGTGATGAACAGCACGCCCGTGCCGGTCTCTTCGCGCAACCGATCGATCAGGTCGAGCACGGTGCGCTGCACGGTCACGTCGAGCGCGGAGGTCGGCTCGTCGGCGATGATCAGCTCGGGGTCGTTCGCGAGGGCCGCGGCGATGAGCACGCGCTGGCGCATACCGCCCGAGAACTCGTGCGGGTACTGCTTCGCGCGGCGAATCGGGTCGTCGATGCCGACCTGCTCGAGCAGGGCGTGCACGCGATCCTGCACCTCGGCCCGGCTCGGTCGACCGTGGATGCGCAGCGACTCGCTGATGCTCTTGCCGATGGGCTGCACCGGGTTCAACGAGTTGCCGGGGTCTTGGGGAATCAGCCCGATGCACCGACCGCGCAGGTCGCGCCACCGGCGTTCGGGCAGGCCGACCAGCTCGGTCGTGCCGAGGCGGCGCTCGTTCAGCGTAACGCTTCCGGCCGTGATGCTGCCGTTCGACGCGAGCAGGCCGATGACCGACTGGGCGACGGTGGTCTTGCCCGATCCCGACTCGCCCACGACGGCCGTGACCTCGCCCGCGCGCACGTCGAAGCTGACGCCGCGCACGGCCTCGACGGAGCCCTGCTTGGTGCGGTATTGCACCGCGAGGTCGCGGATGCTGAGGAGCGGCGCAGTCTCGGCGCTCATGCGTTGCCTCCCTCGCTGATGGCGCGGCTGAGTCGGTTGCTCGCGATGACGACGAGCACGACGACGAGACCGGGCAGCGTCGTAAGCCACCAGGAGGTGGCGATGTAGTTGCGCCCTTCAGAGATGAGCAGGCCCCACTCGGGGGTGGGCGGCGGTGCGCCGTAGCCGAGGAAGCCGAGGGTCGAGATCTGCAGAATCGCGGAGCCGAGCTGCAGCGCCGCGAGCGCGATCACGGCCGTGACCGAGTTCGGCAGGATGTGGCGCCACAGCACTCCGAAGAACGTGCCGCCCGAGCCGTACGCCGCCTCGACGAACTCGCTCGCGCGCACGCTCACGACCTGCGAGCGCGACAATCGTGCGAACACCGCAACCGACGTGACACCGACGGCGATCGCCGCGTTCGCCGTGCCGAACCCGAGCAAGATCACGACGCTGAGCGAGAGCAGCAGGGTCGGGATCGCCAGCAGCACATCGACGAATCGCATCAGGGCCTCATCGACCCAGCCGCCCACCGCGCCGGCAGAGACGCCGATCAGCGACCCGAAGACGAGGCCGACGAGCACCGCGATGAGGGCTGCCGTGATCGACTGCGATGCGCCGTAGACGACGCGCGCGTAGAGGTCGCGGCCCGTCGCGTCGGTGCCGAACCAGTGCTCGGCGCTCGGCGCCTGCAGCGACAGACCGACGCTTTCGTTCGGGCTCACCGAGGTGAACAGGCCGGGCGCGACCGCCCAGGCGAGCGCGATGAGCAGCACGATCGCCGGCACGAGCACGCCGGGGCGCAGCAGCGATTTCCAGGCGAACGGGCGCTTGCCGCCCGGCACCGCACGAGCGGCCGAGACGTCGATGGCGGTCATGCCGTCACTCCTGCCGACTTGCGGGCCGTACGCTGCCGCAGCCGCGCATCGAGCACGGGGTACAGCAGGTCGACCACGAGGTTGATGGTGACGTAGACGACGGTCGCGATCACCACGACGGCGAGCAGCACCGGGGTATCGCGATTCGCGACGGCCTGCGCGGTGAGCGCGCCGATGCCGACGCGACCGAACACCGCCTCGGTCACGATGGCGCCGCCGACGAGCTCGCCGAACAGCAGGCCCGCCATAGTGAGGGCGGGCAGCAGCGCGTTCGGGGCGACGTTGCGCCACAGCAGCCACGAGGTGCTCGCACCCCGTGCGCGCACCACCTGCACGAAGGGCTGCTCGCTCACCTCGTCGATGCTGCGCAGCAGCACCTGAGCGAGGGGCGCCGCGATCGGGAACGCCAGGGTGATTGCGGGCAGGATCAGCGACTGCAGTTCGGTCGCACCGATCGTGGGCACGAGGCCGAGCTGAAACGAGAAGATCTGGATGAGCACGATGCCGATCCAGAACACCGGCAGCGAGACGAAGAGCGGCGGCAGGTTGCGGAAGATGCGGCGCAGCCAGGTGCCCGCGCCGTAGCTCGCGGTGAACGCGATGACGACGGCGAGGAAGACGGCGAGCACCAGCGCGACGACCGCGAGGGTCAGCGTCGAAGGCAGTGCCTCGGCGAGCAGCGTCGAGACGGCTGCGCCGCTCTGCACCGAGTACCCGAGATCGCCGCGCAGGAACGCGCCGACGGAGTCGAAGAACCGCACGAAGAACGGTCGATCGACCCCGTAGCTGGCGCGGATCTCGGCGAGCTGCTCAGGTGAGAGCCCCAGGTCGGGGTTGCCGAACCGCGCCATGACCGCGTCGCCCGGAAGCGCCGCGAGCAGAATGTACGCGGCGGTGTACGCGAGCGCGAGGACCAGGATCGCCTGGCCCACGCGCCGCAGCAGCGCCGCTCCCGTCACTTCGTGAGCTGCACGTCGTAGAACGAGGGCCGACCGATGGACTCGGTGCTGAAGCCCTGCACGGACGAGAGCAGGCCGAAGACCTGGGGCTCCTCGAAGAGGGGCAGCACGTACGCCTGCTCGGCCAGACGCTGCTGCGCCTTCGCGGAGGCGGCGGCGCGCTCATCGGAGGTCGGCACCGAGGCGATCTCGGCCAGATCGGCGTCGAGCTCGGGGTCGGCGATGGTGCCGGTCGCGGTGTCGAGGTTGAGCAGCGCGTTGCGGTTCGTCGAGAACAGCTGCGACTTCAAAACGTCGTAGTCGGCGCGGCCGACCATGGAGTGGTACACCTGGATCTCATCGGCGCTGAGGCGCGCCTCATCTTGCGCAGCCTGGTCGCCCGGGAAGAGCTTGACCTCGACGCCGAGCTTCGCGAGCTGCTCCTGAATGAGGGTGACAACGTCCTTCGAGCGCGGCTGCGGCAGCGCCTCGTTGAAGGTGATCGAGAGTCGCTCGCCGTCCTTCTCGCGGATCCCGTCCGATCCCGGCTTCCAGCCGGCCTCGTCGAGCAGCTTCTCGGCCTGCTCCGGATCGTAGTCGTAGAACTTCGACGTGTCGGTGTAGCCCAGCGCCGACTTCGCAAGGATGCCGGTGGCCAGCGGGTAGTTCTCGGTGAAGAGCGTGTCGACGATCGCCTGACGGTCGATGCCCGCGATGATCGCCTGGCGCACCTTGATGTCGTTCAGCGGTGCGTGCGAGAAGCGGAAGCTCAAGCTGTTGTTCACACCGTTCGTCGCGGCGTGCACGAGCTGCAGGTTGTCTCCGGCGAACTGCGCCTCGTCGGGCGCCGGAATCTGGCGCGCGACCTGGGCCTGGCCCGAGGTCACGGTGCCGACGCGCACGCTCGACTCGGCGGCGACGATGAAGTTCACGCCGTCGAGGTGCGCGCGGCCCTGGTGCTCGCGGGATTCGGGGGCCCAGTCGTAGTCATCGCGGACCGTGAGGTCGGTCTCCTTGCCGATCTGCTCGTCGGAGATGACGAACGGGCCGCTGCCGATGATGTCGGTCGCGTTGCCGGGGCCGAACTCCTCGTTCGTGCGATCGAGCGTGGCGTTGGCGAGCAGGCCCGAGTTGATCGTGGAGGTCGCCTGCGCGAAACCGGGTGACGGCGCCGAGAAGACGAACTTCACGGTGTGGTCGTCGACGACCTCGCCGTGGTCGTAGTTGTTGATCGCCTCAGAGATCGAGAGCGCCCGGTCGGTGTCGCCCTTGCCGTAGAGATCGAAGTTCTTGACCACGTTCTCGGCGTCGAGCGAGGTGCCGTCCGAGTAGGTCACGTCGTCGCGGAGCGTGAAGGTGTACTCCGTCGCATCGGCGTTGACCTCGGGCAGCGCGGTCGCGATCCACGGCTCGAGCTCGAGGGTCTCGGGGTTCTGCCAAAGCAGGCGATCCGTCACCTGATTGATGATGCCGCCGTTCGGGTAGAAGCCCGCGGCCGGCGGGTACAGGGTGTTCCAGGTCTGCGGCTCGAGGTAGCTCAGCGTGCCACCCTCTTGCGCCTCGCCCGATCCGCTCCCGGAGCCACCGCTCGCGGAGCATCCGGTCAGCGCAATCGCGGCAACAGCGAGGCCGGCGATCCAGGCGATCCGACGCTTGTTCATGAGGCTCCTTTGAGATCCTGGCCGGCCGAGGGTCGGCGGCCATCACGAATGACAATGCCACTTATCTTATGATTCTTATAACTAGAGACGAAGCCGAGTGTCACAGAACTTCATGAATCACCTTCCCCAGCAGTCCTCCTCCCCAACGCTCACCAGTGCGCCGAGCTCCATCGTCATCATCGGCGCAGGCCCGCGCGGAGCCTCACTACTCGAACGCCTCGGCGCGCACCTGAGCGACCCGCTATCGCCCCTGCATCAGCGCCGCCTCGAGATTCACGTCGTCGACGACACCCCGCGCGGCGCCGGGCGCATCTGGCGCACCGATCAGACCCGCGAACTCTGCATGAACACCCTCGCCGATGCCGTCACCCTGTTCACCGAACCCGGCAGCACGGTGCGCGGTGCCGTGCGCCCCGGGCCAACGCTCTACGAATGGTGCGTGCTCGCGCTGACGGGCGCCGACGCTGCCGAAGCGCCCGGCGATCCTGCCACCCGCATCTCGGCCGTGCCCGATGCGCACCGCGCCGTCGTGCGCAGGTACCCGCACCGCCCGGGTCTCGCCGAGGAGTACCGCGACGAACTGCTCGCCATGCGCCCCGAATCGCACCCGAGCCGAGCCCTCTACGGCGAGTACCTGACCTGGTGCTTCGACCGCGCCGTTGCCGAGCTCCCTGACGGTGTGACGGTCGTGCAGCACCGGGCCCGCGCAATCGGCATCGCGAACGTCGAAGAGGGTTCAGGGCGGGATCTCGGCACGGACACGGTCTCCGGCGATGCGGTGCGGCTCGACACCGGTGAGCAACTGCCCGCCGACGCCATCGTGCTCGCCACCGGGTGGATGCCGCGCGCAGAGACGTCGGGCGAGCGCGAACTCAGCGCCGTTCTCGCCGCTCGCCCCGAACTCACGTGGGTGCGCCCCGGGAGCCCGGTCGAGCAAGACCTCAGCGCGATCGGCGCGCGCGAGCACGTGATCATGCGCGGGCTCGGCATGGGGTTCTTCGACACCATGGCACTGCTCACGATCGGTCGCGGCGGCAGATTCGAAGCGGCGCCGGATCAGCCCGGCGGCCTGCGCTACCGCTTCTCGGGACGAGAGCCCGTCATGCACGTCACCTCGGGTCGCGGCGTGCCGTTCCGCGCGAAGACGCTGTACGGGTCGCTACCGCCGCGCGCCGAGCAGCGCTTCCTCACCGGCGTCGACTGGTCGGCACTCCCCCGACCGATCGACTTCGACCGGCAGCTCTGGCCGCGCATCGTCGCCGACGCGTACTTCGACCACGCCCGCACGCTGCGTCGTGTGCGCCCTGCAGCGGTCATCGTCGACGAGCGCGAACTCGAGACGCTCATCGCGCACGCCATCGCCCCGCACCTCGGCAATGCCGACGACCCGCACCCGCTCGATACTGTGGAGGCAAGCGTCGCCGACGCGATGGCCCGCGTCATCCCCGACCCGAGCGACCGCTTCGATCTCGCGGGCGAAATGCATCCGGTGCGCCGGCCCTTCGCTGATCGCGAGTCGTACAACGACTGGATCGCCGAGCGCGTCGTACGAGATCTCGCCGAAGCCGAACTCGGGCACGACAGCGCGATGAAGGCGGGGTTGTGGTCGGTGAGCTCCGCGCGCGGCGTCGCGAATCGACTCGGAGCGCTCGGCGGTTTCGACGCGGAGTCGCGGGCGTCGGGGTTCGCCATGCTGCAGGCCGTCGGCGGCATGGCGGGTTCGGGCCCGCCCGCGTTCCGCAATCGACAGCTGCTCGCGCTCATGCGCGTCGGGCTCGTGCAGATGACCGGCCCCCGCGCGAACCTCTCCGTCACCGATGCGGGGTTCGCCTCGGAGTCGCCGATGGTGACCCCGTCACGCGTGACCGCCCCGCACCTCGTCGACGCCTGGATGCACTTCCACGATCTCTCGGAGACCGCAGACCCGCTCGCGCGGAGCCTGCTCGACGCCGGCCGCGCGCGGGCCTTCGAGATCAGCGCTCGTGACGGCAGCCCACGGTGCACCGGGGCATTCGATCTCGACCCGGCAACCGGGCGGCTGCGCGGCGCCGACGGCGCGCTCGATTCACGGGTGCACATCGCCGGCATTCCGGTCGACGAGGCGCTGCACGACACCATCATCAGCCCGATGCCGGGCACCGACCCGCAGATGCTGCGTGAGACGGATCGTGTCGCCGCGAGCCTGATCGCCGTCGCGGCATCGGTACGCTCGAAGCACCACGCCTCCGGCATCGCCGACCGCCCTCTCGAAGGAGCCCACCATGACTGAATCGCTGCCCATCGCCATCGTCACCGGAGCATCGAGCGGCATGGGCCGCGAAATCGCTCGCGATCTCGCCCGCACCCACCGGGTCATCGCCGTGGGCCGCAATGCCGAGCGGCTCGACGCCGTTGCGGCCGAGACCGGCGCGACCGCGTGGCAACTCGACGTCACCGACGGCGACGCGTTCGCCGCGCGCATCGCCGAGCTCGATCGCCTCGACGTGCTGGTACACGCCGCGGCCATCGGCGAGCATCTCTCCGTCGCCGATGCCGACGCCGACGCTTGGGGGCGACACTTCGACATCAACGTGACCGGCCCTGCTGTGATCACGCGCGCCGCGCTGCCGCTGCTCCGCGCGGCAGCCGGCACCGTCGTGTTCATCGGTTCGGGTGCGAGCACTCGCGCAGTACCCGGCAGCGCGGTGTACACCGCGACGAAGCACGCCCTGCGCGGCGTGGCCGACGTGCTGCGCATCGATGAAGAGCCGCACCGCGTGCGCGTCGTCACCGTGGCCCCCGGCCAGACCGACACCGAGATGCTGCGCGGGCAGGTCGCCGCCGACAAATACACCCCCGAGCGCTACATTCGCCCCGAATCGGTCGCCCAGACCGTGCGCTTCGTCGTCGACGCCCCCGCCGACGTGCAGCTCACCGATATCGCCGTGCGCCCGCGCCAAGAGATCGCGCGCCTGTGAGCGCTCCGCTGCACATCGAGCACCTCGTCATCGGCGGTGGGGCCATGGGCCTCGCCACGACCTGGCATCTCGCCGCACGCGGCCACCAGGTGCGCCTCCTCGAACGCTTCGAGCCGCACCACACTCGCGGTGCGTCGCACGGTTCGACCCGCAACCTGAACAACGCCTACGACGAAGCCGCCTACCTCGACCTCTTCGACGAAGCCGTCACACTGTGGCGCCGGCTCGAAGCCGAGTCGGGGCAGCAGTTACTCGGGCTGCACGGGCTCGTCACTCACGGCGACGACCACGTCGTAGCGTCCGCGCACGACGCCCTCGTCGCGCGGGGCGCCGCGGTGTCGCTGCTGAGCGCGAGCGACGCCGCCGAACGCTGGTCGGGCATGCGCTTCGCCGGCAATGTGCTGCACAGTCGCGAGGCGGGCATCGTGCACGCCGCCCGCGCGCTCGCGGCGCTCGAAGACGGGGCGATCCGGAACGGTGCGATCGTCGAGCGCGGCGAACGCGTACTCGACATCGCACCGTTCGCCGACGGCTCGGGTGCGCGCGTGCGCACCGAGGGGCCCGACGGCGTGCGCGAACTGACCGCCGACCGGGTCACCGTGACCGCCGGAGCCTGGGCGCACACGCTGCTCGACGGCGTCATCGAACTGCCGCAGCTCACCGTCACCGAAGAGCACCCGGCGCACTTCGCCGCCCGTTCGGCAGCACTCGTGTGGCCGTCGTTCAACCACATGCTGCCCGAATCGCTGCTCGCGGAGTACCCGGCCCCCGTCTACGGCATGCCGAGCCCGGGCGAGGGCGTCAAAGTCGGGTTCCACGCGGTCGGCGACATCGTCGACCCCGACGCGCGACGGTTCCGCGCGAGCGATGCGCAACGCGACACCCTGCGCCGGTACGTCGCCGAGTGGTTCCCGGGGCTCGACCCCGAGACGCCCGCCGAGATCAGCTGCACCTATACGTCAACCGCGTCGAGCCGCTTCGTGCTCGATACCGTGGGGCCGATCACGGTCGGCGCCGGGTTCTCGGGCCACGGATTCAAGTTCGTGCCCGCCATCGGCAGGGTACTCGCCGATGCGGCGTCGGGCCGGCAGGCGCCCCCGGAGTTCTTCCGGCTGAGCGCCCACCGCTGAGGCGGTAAGCGCCGAAAGACTGGCGCCTAGACCGTGAAGTCGGTCGCCGCGCGAGCGACGGTCATGCCCTTCACGAGGTCGATCACCGGCAGGTGCTCGGGGTGCGTCGCGTAGACCGCGAGCCCCTCGGCGTCATCGAACTCGGAAACAAGCGTCAGATCGAAGTTCGTACCGTCGTGCAGCTCATTGCGATGCACCGTGAGCGAACGCACGGTCGGAATGAGATCGCGGAGTGCTTCGATGGCCGGGATCGCCTGAGCGGCCTGAGCATCGCGCTCTTCGCGGGTCTCTCCCGACAACTTCCAGCTGACGATGTGGCGCAGGGACATGAGTACTCCTTGTGAGTGTGGTGGTCGGGGCGAAGATGGGGTGCGAAACCTGGCTACGGACGGCGCAGAGCGCGCAGGGGGTTGCGCGCGGACTTCTCGATGGCCGCGGTGAGACGACCCGGATCAACCCGCAACGTCGCATGTCGACGCCCCTCGATCTGTACGACCGGGATGTGCTCAGAGTGCTTGCGCGCGAGCGCCGCGTCTTGCAAGATGTCGAGCTCCTCGAGCTGGGTCTCGACGCCCGCATCGGCGAGATTTCGTCGCACGTCGTCGATCACCTGACGCGCGTCGTCACAGAGGTGACAGCCGGGCTTGCCGATGAGGGTGAGACGCACTGCAGACATGGTGCGTTCAGTTTACGACCGCCGAGCCCGCACATACGACAAACGCCGAGCCCATCGGGCCCGGCGCGTGTCAGCAATCACCGCCTTGCGGCGGCGTCACTTACTTCTTGTTGCGGCGCTGGTGACGCGTCTTCCGAAGCAATTTACGGTGCTTCTTCTTCGACATGCGCTTGCGACGCTTCTTGATAACTGAACCCACGATTAACCTCACAACGTCTCTCGGGCCGCTGGGAGTCGGGGCCCATAAAACATAGATCTTAGCCGTTCAAGCCGTTCGATGCGAACCGAGCGGTCAAACGACGTCTCAGCCGCGCAATTTGAAGCGCGCGACGAGCTCTTTCACCCGGTGCTCGGCACGAGCCGCAGCGCGACCGATGCGCTCGGCAGCGGCCGTCGCCTCTTCGGGGAGCACTTCGCCGAATTCATCCGCCTCGTCGGGCCCGGCCACGCGCTCACCGTCTTCGGAGAGGTACTCGACCGTGACCTCGGTATCGAATCCGGCCGAGAGAAACGGGATCACGAAGTCTTCGACCATCTCGAGCGGCTCGGGGTCCAACGAGTAGAACCGGTGCTGGCCCTCTTCGCGCACCGTGACCAGCTCTGCCTCGCGCAGCACCTTGAGATGCTTCGATACGGTCGGCTGGCTGATCTCCAATTGCCCGACGATCTCGGACACGCTCATCTCGGCGTCCTGCGTGTGCTTCTCGAGCAGTGCCTGCAGAATGTCGCGCCGCGTCGCATCGGCGATGACTCCGAAAATATCTGGCATAGGCACAAGAGTAGCCGGAGCGGGCGGCTCTGTCCCGGTATCACGCGTCGTCTTGCCTCGCACGGTGCGCACGCAGCCCTGCACGGTGCACGCGAAGCCTCGCCCGCGTGTGTAGCATGGGCGCAGTGAGTCGCGACCCTGGCAGGCCTCGACGCCCCATCAACGCCAGAAAGCAGGAGTCGTGAGGACACGCGCTGTGAGCGGTCGTTTCGCCGATCTGCTCTCGCCGAAGTCGTGGATCGGCGGCATGATCCACTCGTCACCCGCACGCTTCGCGCTGCTGGTGTTCACCGGTCTGATCCTCCTCTGGACTGCGCTCCTCTCGCTCCCGATCGCGAGCCGCTCGCACGAGGTGACCCCGCTCGCCGACGCCCTGTTCACCGCGGTGTCGGCGATCTGCGTCACGGGGCTCTCCACCGTCGACATGGCGACGCACTGGTCGCTCTTCGGCGATCTGCTCATTCTCGGCGGTCTGCAGATCGGCGGCATCGGCGTGCTCACGCTCGCCAGCATCCTGGGTCTGACGGTGACGCGACGACTCGGCCTTCGCACGCGCCTGCTCGCGGCGGGCGACACGAACCCGATGCGCATGGCCAAGGGCGCATCAGAGAGTCAGGCGGTCGGTCTCGGCGAGATCGGCGGGCTGCTCGGCGCCGTCGCGACGAGCCTCGTCGTCATCGAGGTCGCACTGACGGCGTTCATCACGCCGCGCCTCATGATGGAGGGCTACAGCTTCTGGCACGCCCTCTGGAACGGCTTCTACCTCGCGGCATCCGCTTTCACGAACACCGGCTTCGTGCCACTGCCGGGCGGTCTGGCCCCGTTCGAAACCGACACCTACCTGCTTTCCGTGCTCGCCGTCGGCGTCTTTCTCGGCAGCATCGGGTTCCCGGTGATCTTCGCGCTCTACCGTTACGTGGTCGGTGGCGGCTGGCGCGCGCACAAGCGGCTCGGGCTCCACGCGAAGCTCACGCTCACGACGACGCTGCTGTTCGTCATTTTCGGGTGGATCGCCATCGCCGGCCTCGAATTCAACAACACCCGCACGCTCGGGTCGCAGGGGCTCGGCGACACGCTCTTCAGTTCGGCGTACATGTCGGTGATGACCCGTTCGGGCGGTCTCGGCATCATGGACCCGACCGAGATGCACGGCTCGACGCTGCTCGTCATGGACATGCTGATGTTCGTCGGCGGCGGCTCGGCCTCGACCGCGGGCGGCATCAAGGTGACGACGATCGCCGTGCTCTTCCTCGCCGCCTACGCCGAGGCTCGCGGGTACCACGACATGCAGGCGTTCGGCCGTCGCATTCCGAATGAGGTGCTGCGCGTCGCGGTGTCGATCCTGATCTGGGGCGCGACCATCGTGCTCGCCGCGTCCGTCGCCATCATGCAGATGACCGGCGAGCCGCTCGACATCGTGCTGTTCGAGGTGATCTCCGCGTTTGGCACGTGCGGTCTCACGACCGGCCTGTCGGCGTCGATTGACGACCCCGGCAAGTACATTCTCGCCGCCACGATGTGGGCGGGTCGCGTCGGCACGGTTACGCTTGCCGCAGCGGTCGCGGCAACCAGCCGCTCCCGCATGTTCCGCCTCCCCGAAGAAAGGCCGATCGTTGGTTGATATTCGCAGTGATGCGCCGGTGATCGTGATCGGTCTCGGTCGGTTCGGCGCCGCGACGGCGGGCCAGCTCGATCGTCAGGATCGCGAAGTGCTCGTGGTCGACACCGATTCGGGGCTCGTGCAGAAGTGGGCGGATCGCGTGACGCACGCGGTGCAGGCCGACGCCCGCTCGATGGAGGCGTTGAAGCAGATCGGTGCCGACGAGTTTCAGATCGCGGTCGTCGCGACGGGCGCCTCGATCGAGTCGAGCGTGCTCATCGCCGCGAACCTCGTGGATCTCGGGGTGCCTCAGATCTGGGCGAAAGCCATCTCCCTTTCGCACGGCAAGATCTTGGAGCGCATCGGCGTGCACCACGTGATCTACCCCGAGCGCGAGGCGGGCGAGCGCGTCGCCCACCTGCTGAGCGGCAGCATGCTCGACTTCATTCAGTTCGACGACAATTACGTCATCGCGAAGATGTACCCGCCGCGATCGATTCGCAATCGCACGCTCACCGAGAGTGGGGTGCGCACGCGCTACCGCGTGACGGTGGTCGGAGTGAAAACTCCGGGTCAGCCGTTCACGCACGCGACGCAAGACACCGTCGTGTCGACGCACGACCTCATCATCGTCAGCGGCACCGCCGCCGACGTGGAGCGCTTCGCCGCGATCGGGTAGGCGCTGCGGGCACGCTTCGGCCGACGTTCACGCCGGCCGAAGCCCCGCGCTACTCCCCGCGCTCGAGCTCTTCCGAGCGACGCACGTTCGCGGCGAGCGCGCGATCGAAGAGGTCGGCGAGGCCGCCCTGCTGCAGTACCAGGATGGCCTGCTCGGTGGTGCCCTTGGGGCTCGTCACGTTGCGTCGCAGGGTTTCGGGCAGCTCACCACTCGTCGCCCAGAGCTGCGCGGAGCCGACGATGGTCTGCTGCACGAGCAGGCGCGCCTGCGCCTCGTCGAAGCCCGCGCGCTGCGCTGCCGCCGTCATCTCTTCGGCGTAGAGGTAGAGATAGGCCGGCCCTGACCCCGAGACCGCGGCGACGGCGTTGATCTGGTCTTCGCGCACGATGAGCGCTTCGCCCACCGTGGCAAACAACCGCTGCACGAGTGCGATCTGCGCGTCGGTCGCCGCCGCGCCGCCGGCGATACCGGTCGCACCGAGGCCGATGGTCGATGGCGTGTTGGGCATGGCGCGCACCACCGCGGTGCCCGCGGGCAGCACGGCTTCGATCGCGGCGCACGGCACGCCGGCTGCCACGCTCACGATGATCGCGTCGGGTTCGAGGTCTGCGGCGATCTCGCGCGCGACGTCGACGAGCGCCCAGGGCTTCACCCCGAGCACGACGACTTGTGCGCCGCGCACTGCGGCACGATTCGCCTCGGGGTCGGTCTCTGATGCCACTGCGGTGACGTCGCTCGCTGCTGCGTAGGCGTCGGCGCTCCGCTGCGAGTGCGTCGTCACGACGATGGGCCGCTCGATGTCGACCTCGGGCGCGCGCAGCCCGGCGAGGATCGCGCCGCCCATCGAACCGACGCCGATCATGGCGGTGCGCGGCAAACGGGCGTCGGTGCGGGGATTCGTCGATTCGCTCATGATCCCAGTGTATGGAGCACCGCCGACAGAATCGGGGGCGCGGTCTTGTCCGTTTTCATACCGCTGCGACTTCGGGTGGGGTCATAGACTTGGCGCATCGCGCGGACACTCGACGTTCGCGATGGGGAGGCATCTGGAATGAGCGCGTCAGGCGGCAGCAAGGCGATCATCGCGGCACTACTCGCGAATCTCGGCATCGCCGTGACGAAGTTCATCGCCTGGGCGTTCTCCGGTTCGTCGTCGATGTTGGCCGAGGGCGTGCACTCGCTCGCCGACTCGGGCAATCAGGTGCTACTGCTCGTCGGTGGCAAGCGCGCGCAGAAGCGGGCCGACAAAGAGCACCCGTTCGGGTACGGTCGCGTGCGCTACGTCTACGCGTTCGTCGTCGCGATCGTGCTCTTCTCCATCGGTGGCGTCTTCTCGGTGTACGAGGGCGTTTCGAAGGTGCAGCACCCGCACGCCCTCGAGGTGTGGTGGCTGCCGCTGCTCGTGCTGGCCGTCGCCATCGTGCTCGAGGGGTTCTCGTTGCGCACCGCGATCCGAGAGAGCCGGCCGCACAAGGGCAAGTCGAGCTGGCTGCAGTTCATTCGCCGCTCCAAGGCTCCCGAGTTGCCCGTCGTGCTGCTTGAAGACTTCGCGGCGATCACTGGCCTCGTGATCGCGTTCATCGGCGTCGGACTCACGGTACTCACCGGCAACGGTCTCTTCGACGGTATCGCGACCATCGCGATCGGCGTGCTGCTGGTCGCCGTGGCGATCATCCTGGGCATCGAGGTGAAGAGCCTGCTCGTCGGCGAGGGCGCCTCTGATGAAGACGTCGAGAAGATCGAGGCCGCACTGCTGAAGTCGCAAGACATCGGTCGCATCATCCACATGAAGACCCTGTACCTCGGCCCCGACGAGTTCATGATCGGCGCGAAGGTCGACATCGCCCCCACGAAGACCATGAACGAGGTCTCGGTGATCATCAACCTCGCCGAGCGCCGTGTGCGCGAGGCCGTGCCGGCGGCGCGCGTCATCTACATCGAACCCGACGTGTACCTCGACCCGAACGCGGATACGCCGTCGACGAGCTCCATCGTGATGCTCTCGAGCGACTGACGCCCGATGATCCGGCGCCGCACCGCGCGGTGAACGACTCACCGTCCGCGCGCCACACACCGTTCACTCCGAGGCTATCGATCAGTTCCTTCCCCGACACCGCGCCCTCCTAGCGTTGGGTCACGGATCGGCTGCCGCTGCAGGCATGCCGCATGCGCCCCTCTGGGCGATCCGTCTCCCTGTATCGGAAGGAACTCCCGTGACCTCACGCGCTTTCGTGCGCTCCGCCGCCGTGATCACCGCGCTGCTCATGGCCGGCTCGCTCGCCGCATGCTCGACCGCGAGCAACGCTGAAGGCGACGCAGGCTCGTCGACCGACGCCGCCACCGCGACCAGCGCCGCAGACTTCGGCGGCCTCGATGCACTGATCGCCGCTGCTCAGGAAGAGGGCGAACTCAACGTCGTCGCACTCCCCGAGACGTGGGCGAACTACGGCAAGATCATCAGCGGCTTCGAAGACAAGTACGGCATCACCGTCAACTCGGCTTCGCCCGATGCGTCGAGCGCCGAAGAGATCCAGGCCGCTGACAACCTCAAAGGCCAGGACACCGCTCCCGACGTCTTCGATCTCGGTGCGGCCGTCGCACTCACCAACACCGACAAGTTCGCGCCGTACCAGGTCGAGAACTGGGACGACATTCCCGAGGGCAACAAGGAGGCCACCGGCCTCTGGGTGAACAACTACTCGGGCGTCATGTCGGTCGGCTACGACTCCGACAAGCTGCCGGAGCCCAAGGAGCTGAAGGATCTGCTCGGCGCCGACTACAAGGGCGCGGTCGTGCTCAACGGCGACCCGACGCAGGCGGGCGCGGCATTCGCTGCCGTCGGCTCGATCTCCGCACTCAACGGCGGCGGCGTCGACGACTTCGGCCCCGGTGTTGATTTCATCACCGAGCTGCGTCAGGCGGGCAACCTGCTGACCGTCGACCCGACCCCCGCGACGATCGCCTCGGGCGAGACCCCGCTGGTCTTCGACTGGTCGTTCAACAACATCGCGGCTGCGGCCGACAAGCCGAGCTGGAAGACCACCGTGCTCGACGGACCGGCCTACGTCTCCTTCTACAACGAGGCGATCAACGCCGACGCGCCGAACCCGGCCGCCGCTCGCCTGTGGCAGGAGTGGATCTTCTCCGACGAGGTGCAGGCACTGTTCCTCGAGGCGAACGCCGTGCCCGTGCGTGTCGACGCGCTGAAGGAGGCCGGTTCGGCCGACGAGAAGCTCATCGAGGCCGCCACCTTCGGCACGTCGAGCGAAGACTGGATCACGCCTGACATGGATCAGACCGACGCCGCGAACACGCTCCTCTCCGAGCGCTGGGCTGCAGCGATCAAGTAAGTCCACTCGTGCGGTGGGGGCTCAGTCAGCCCCCACCGCACAGTTGTGTCCGCCGCACCGTTCTGCGCCCCGCACGCCACACTCCCCCACCCCTGCTCGGAGCTTCAGTGAAACGCTTCCTCTCCACCCTCGGGCTCGCCCCGTTCACCGTCTACATCTTCTTCTTCCTCGCCGTTCCGACCGTGCTCGCCATCGGCAGCGGATTCTCGAACGAGAACGGCTTCACGCTCGCCAATCTCGGCGTGCTGACGACTCCCGCGACGCTCGGCGCATTCGGCGCAAGCATCTGGGTGAGTGTCATCACGGCGCTCGTCGGCGCCGTGATCGGCGCGATTCTCTGCTGGGCGCTCGCGGCGCTGCCCGAAAGCGGCCCGCTGCGTCGCGTCATCGACGCGGCCAGCTCGGTGCTCGCCCAGTTCGGCGGTGTCATGCTCGCGTTCGCGTTCGTTGCAACGATCGGCATCCAGGGCCTCATCACCGTGATGCTGCGCGAGCGGCTCGGCGTCGATATGTATGCCGACGGCGTGTGGCTCTACGAGCTGCCGGGCCTGATCCTGCCCTACGTCTACTTCCAGGTTCCCCTCATGGTCATCACCTTCCTCCCCGCGATCATCGCACTGAAGCCCGGCTGGGCCGAGGCGGTCGCGACGCTTGGCGGCACGAGCTTCAGCTACTGGACGCGCGTCGGCTTGCCGGTGCTCGCCCCCGCGTTTCTCGGCTCGCTGCTGCTGCTCTTCGCGAACGCGTTCTCGTCGTACGCGACCGCGGCAGCGCTCATCAGTCAGGGGTCGCAGATCGTGCCGCTGCAGATTCGCGCCGCACTGATCGGTGAGACCGGTGGATCCAACTCCGCGTCGGCCGGCGTGCTCGCGCTCGGCATGATCATCGTCATGACCCTCGTGATGCTGGCCTACGGCCGACTCATGGCGCGTGCGGGGCGGTGGCAGCGATGAGCGCACGCGTTCCCGGGCGCCCGTCGCGCCCCGTCGCCTACACCGTGATCACGGTGATCGGGCTCATCTTCATGATCCCGCTCATCGCGATGCTCGAGTTCACGCTGCGCCAGACCGCGGGCGGCTACGGTGCGGAGCACTGGCTCGCACTGTTCGATCCCGAGAACGCGCGCGCCTACCGCCCGCTGTTCCAGGGTCTCGGCAACTCCTTCTTGCTGGCCGCGCTCACGCTCGCGATCGTGCTCGTCGTGTTCTTCCCGACGATCGTGCTCGTGCACCTGCGATTTCCGAAGCTCGAGCGCGCCCTCGACCTGCTGACCGTGCTGCCGATCGCGATCCCCGCCATCGTGCTCGTGGTGGGCTTCGCACCGATCTACCGCGGCATCGGCACCGTGTTCGGTTCAGGCGTGTGGTCGCTCTGCCTCGCCTACGGCGTGCTGGTGCTGCCGTTCGCGTACCGGTCGATCAACTCCGATCTGCAGGGCATGGATGCGCGCACGCGCACCGAGGCCGCGCGTTCGCTCGGCGCGGGGTGGATCACCGTACTGGTGCGCATCATCACCCCCGGGGTGCGTCGCGGCCTGCTCGCCGCTTCACTGCTGACGATCGCGATCGTGCTCGGCGAGTTCACCGTGTCGTCGCTGCTCAACCGTGTGACCCTCCAGACCGCGCTGCTGCAGATCTCGAAGTCCGACCCGTTCGTCGCGGTGGCGGTATCGTTGCTCTCACTGGTCGGCGCATTCCTCGTACTTCTGCTCGTGAGCAGCACCGGTGGCGCCCCGCGTCGCCGACGCCCGCGACGCAGCTCCCGCTCGAACCCCTCCCAGGAGTCTTGAACATGACCGAAACGCTGACCCAGACCCGTACGGGCGCCGCGGTGCGCCTCGAGCAGGTCACCAAGGCCTACGGCTCGACCACCGTGCTGCACGGCATTGATCTCGCGCTCGAACCCGGCGAACTCATCTGCTTGCTCGGCCCGTCGGGCTGCGGCAAGACCACGGCGCTGCGCTGCATCGCCGGCCTCGAAGAGGTCACTTCGGGGCACGTGCGCATCGGCGACGACGATGTGACGCACGTGCCGGTGAACCGCCGCGACATCGGCATGGTGTTCCAGCAGTACTCGCTCTTTCCCCATCTCACCGTCGCCCGCAACGTGGAGTTCGGGCTGGGCATGCGCAAGGTGCCGAAGGCCGAGCGCGTCACCCGCATCGGCGAGATGCTCGAGATCGTCGGCCTCGCGCACCTCGCCGAGCGCTTTCCGCACGAGCTCTCGGGCGGGCAGCAGCAGCGCGTCGCCTTGGCGCGCGCGCTCGTTACCCGCCCGCGGGCGCTGCTGCTCGACGAGCCGCTCTCGGCCCTCGACGCGAAGGTGCGCGTGCGCCTGCGCGAGCAGATCCGCGCGATCCAGACGGAACTCGGCATCACCACCGTCTTCGTGACCCACGACCAGGAGGAGGCGCTCGCGATCTCCGACCGGGTCGCAGTCATGGAGGGCGGCCGGATCGCTCAACTCGGCACCCCCGAAGACCTGTACCAGCGGCCCGCGTCGCCCTTCGTCGCCGACTTCGTCGGACTGTCGAACCAGCTCGAGGCGGTGTTTGAGGGCGATCGCGTGAACCTGCGCGGCGCGTGGCTGCCGGTGATCAGCTCCGCAGATCACGGCACGACCGGCGTGACGGGCGCCCGGGTCACGGCGTATGTGCGCCCCGAGCACGTGCGTCTTGCGGGTGCCGCGGCAGGCTCAGGATCAACCGACGAGCTCGCGGCCACCGTGGTCTCGAGCGGATTCCTCGGGCCGATCCGCCGCACCGTCGTACAGTTCGCGGATGGTACGGAGCTCGCCTCGCAGCACCCCGCCGACGCGCAGTTCCGCGCCGGCGACCGCGTCGAGGTGGCGTTCGCCCCGGAGCCGGTCACGGTGGCACCCCGCCCGTAACGGCGGCGCTGTGCTGCGCTGCGCTACCGCCCCGCCCACCTCACTGCCCGCCCGCCTCTGCGGATCGGGGTAACTTCGGGTGGGTGTGAACGCCGAAATCGGCCGCCGCACCCACCCGAAGTTACCCCGATCCGCAGGGACGTGGCGGCGGCAGCGGCAGCGGAGCGGCGGCGGCAGCGGCGGCGGAGCGGCAGCGGAGCGGCGGCGCGGCTAGCGGCGCTCTGCGAAGAACGCGCGCAGCAGGGCCGTCGCCTCGTCGGCGCGCACCCCGGCGACGACCTCGGGCACCGCGTGCGGCAGGCGGCCGTCGCGCAGCAGGTCGTAGACGCTGCCGACGGCGCCGGCTTTTTCATCCCAGGCCCCAAAGATGACGCGCGGCAGTCGGGCGGCGAGAATCGCGCCCGCGCACATCACGCACGGCTCCAGCGTCACGACCAGCGTGCAGCCGGCGAGCACGCGATCATCGAGCGCTTCGGCGGCCTGTCGGATCGCCAGCACTTCGGCGTGCCCCGTCGGGTCGGGCACGTGCACTCGCGTGTTGCGGCCGACGCCCACCACCTCGCCGGCAGCGTTCAGCACCACGGCTCCGACCGGAATCTCACCGGCTCGCGCCGCGTCAACGGCGGCCTCGAGCGCGACGCCCATGGCGGCGTGCTCGGCCTGCGATGGAGGGATCAGCGTCACGCCAATAGAATAGGTCCATGCGAGTCTTCGTTGCGGATCATCCCCTTATTACCCACAAGCTCACGGTGCTCCGCGACGCGAAAACCCCGCAGCCGACGTTCCGTCTGCTGATCGAAGAGCTGATGACGCTGCTCGCCTACGAGGCCACGCGCGAGGTGCGCGTCGAGCCGCACGAGATCGAGACTCCGGTCGCCCCGACCACGGGTGTGCGCCTGAGCGAACCGCTGCCGCTGATCGTGCCGATCTTGCGCGCCGGTCTCGGCATGCTCGAGGGCATGGTGAAGCTCGTTCCCACCGCCGAGGTCGGCTTCCTCGGCATGGCGCGCGACGAAGAGACGCTGCAGCCGACCACCTATGCCGAACGCCTGCCCGATTCGCTCGCCGGTCGTCAGTGCTTCGTGCTCGATCCGATGCTCGCAACGGGTGGGTCGCTCGCGGCGGCGATCAAGTTCTTGTTCGACCGCGGGGCCGACGACGTGACCGCGATCTGCGTACTCGGCACTCCCGAGGGCGTCGAAGCGATTCGCGAGGCCGCCGGCGACCGCCAGGTCACCCTGGTGCTTGGGGCACTCGATCAGGGGCTCGACGAGAACGCCTACATCGTGCCGGGCCTCGGTGACGCCGGCGACCGTCTCTACGGCACCGTCGGCCACTGACCGTCGGCCGCTGGCCCTCGGGCTGGGGCGCCCTCATGAGGGGGCGGTCCATCGGCTCAGGGGTGCCGCGCAACGGCGCGCCGCACCCCCCACAGATTTTCTCCCCACTCCGCTTGACACCCGAAGCAATAGTTTGCTTAACTTGCGGTTATGCATGAGACCAATCGTCCCCAGTCCGCCTTCGAGGTGAACATTGGGCAGACCGGCATGATGATGGCCGGTCAGGGTGTCATGCGCTGTCGAATGTGCATGTGAACGTTTCCCGAATCTGATTCTGCGTCCACGTCGGTGATCTGAACGAGATCACCACTCTGCGGAACATCCGGTTTCTCGTATCTGATCGAGACCGGTTCCGCTCCCCTCGCACTCCCGGCCGACACCGGCCATCCGGGTCCGCGCACTGCTGCGCCGCACCCGAACGACAGCCTCGTTAGGAACATCATCATGAACGCCTCCACCCAGACCCTTCGCGCCGCCCGCCCCGACCTCGCTGCAGATCTCGCGCCGGCTCCGACCGCCGAGCGCCGCGTGCCCGACGGCACCGAGGTGCGCGGCTTCGCGCTGTACGTCGGCCTCGCCGATGACAAGATCGCCGACGGCGACCCGAAGCTCGGCGCCATCGTGACCCGCATCAAACAGCTCGTCGCAGAATTGGCCCCGGCTGCCGAGACCTACGCCGCCGTGGCGCTTGCCCCCGAGCACACCGGTGGTCGCGACGTCGACGTGGTGCGTCTGGCGCTCGGCGATCCCGCCGCCCACGCTCGTCAGAAGCAGCACGAAGCCGACGAGCAGGATCGCGCGGCGAGCGGCGTGATCCTCGATCTCTCACGCAAGCGGGTGCTGCTCGACAACGTGACCGCCGCACTCACGTTCCGCGAATTCGAACTGCTGCAGTACCTCGTGCTGCGCGAGGGCCGCACCATCAGCCGTGAAGAGCTGATCACCGCGCTCTGGAGCGAGGGCAGCGACGAGGAGGCGCCGAGCGAGCGCACCATCGACGTGCACATTCGCCGCCTGCGCGTGAAGCTTGCGCAGTACCAAGACATCGTGCGCACCGTGCGCGGCACGGGCTACCGTTTCGACCGCCACGCTGACGTGTCGATCTTGCACACCTCGGCCCCGAGCCCCGACGCCTTCTGAGCCTTCCGCTCGGTCGCGCTCCGCGCTCCGACCCGCCCGACATCACCTGAAGCGGCCCGCCCCCTCCGAGAGGCGGGCCGCTTCATTTCCCGTCACGCACGCGCAAGCATCTACCGCTCGCCCGCGCGCTGCAGTAGCCTCATAAGCGAAAATGACCGGTCGAAGGAGAACACCATGACGACGTTGCCACCAGAAGGTCAGCACGGACAGGGGACTGGCGGCGAGCCGACGAGCGATCCCTCAACCGCGGCGCCCGCCGCACCGACGGCGCCGCCCACTGCACCTCAGCCGCCGCAGGCTCCCCCGGCGCAGCAGCACCAGGCGCCCGCAGCACCCCCCGTACCGCCGCAGCAGCCCGCGCAGCCGCAGTTCCAGGCTCCGCAGGCCCCGCCCGTTCCGCCGCAGCAGCCGCAGCAGCCGGGTCAGCCCCAGTACGCGGCGCCCCAGTACGGCGCGCCGCAGGCCGGCCAGACGCCGCCCCCGGGCGGCTACGCGCAGCCCGGCTACGCACAGCCGGTCGCCGACCCGACGAGCAACGTCACGCTGAACTACTGGCTGTCGGTGTTCTTCAGCTGGATTCCGGCGCTCATCTTCTACTTCATCGACAAAGACAAGGGCGATCAGCGCTTGTACCTGTACCAGCGCGAGAACCTGAACTTCTCGCTGCTGCGCGTCGGCGTCGGCATTGCGACCTGGATCTTGAGCATGATCCCGTACATCGGTTGGCTGCTGGCGATCGTGCTGTGGCTCGGCTCGGTCGTGCTGTTCGTGTTCCACATCATCGCCGCAGTCAAGGCGAGCGACGGGTTCCGTCGTGGCGAGCAGCCCGGCTTCATCTTCAACATTCCGCTGGTCAAGTAGTTTCGACCGGCACGAGCAACGCCCCCGGCCCGCTGACGCGGATCGGGGGCGTTGCTCGTTTCAGGGACGCGACGTGGGCGACGCCCTATGCGGCCAGCTCGGCGCGGCGCGCGTGCAGCTGATCGAAGGTCGCGAACGTGCTCGCGATGGGGCTGCCGGTGAAGTGGCCGACCCAGCCGTCATCGTCGTGGAAGAAACGGATCGAGGTGAACTCGGGCGCGGTACCCATGTCGAACCAGTGCGTGGTGTTCGCCGGCACCGACACGAGATCACCGGGCTCGCAGTAGAGCGCGTGCACCTTGCCGTCGACGTGCAGGTAGAAGACGCCGGCGCCCTTGGCGAAGAAGCGGTCTTCGTCGTCGTCATGACGGTGCTCTGAGAGGAACTTCTCGCGCGACGGCCCCTTGACCTCGTCGTAGTTGGCCTGCGCCGGGCTCAAGCCGACGATGTCGACGAGCGTGTAGCCCTCGCTCTGCTTCACGGCTTCGACCTCATCGGTGTAGAGCGCGAGAATCTCTTCGAGCGTGGCATCGTCGGCGAAGTCTTTCACCTCCCAGTGCGAGAAGCGGGCGCCGAGGCCGGTCAGCACGGCGCCGATTTCGGCGTCGTCGATGGTCTCGATAATGGGGGTCGTCGGGTCGGTCTCGTTCCAGACGGTGAGGAGTGTCATCAGGTCCTACTCTCAGGTTCGGTGCGCAAACGGGGTGGTTCTGGGGTCTGGGGCGTGCTGCCGGCTCAGCGCACCGCGACGCGGTAGCGCAGGAGCCATTCGGCGATCTCGAGATGGTGCCGAGCCTGCTGCGCGGTCGCGCCCCAGGCGTACATGCCGTGCCCGGCGACGACGAGCACCGGCACCTCGGGCACGCCGTCGGCGGCGCCCGCGTACACGGCGTCGAAGCGCTCGGCCTCGACCGCCATGTCTTGGTGGTTCTGGATCACCGGAATGGTGACGGTCACGTCGTGGGCGGGGTGGCCGATCCCTTTCAGCATTTCGAGATCGCGAATCTCGATGCCGTCGGGCCAGTACTCGCCGGCGAGCACGGCATCGAGGGCGTGCACGTGGAAGATCGCGTTCGCGCCGGTGCGGGCGGCGATGTGGGCGTGCAGGCCGGATTCGGCCGAGGGGCGTCGGGGATCGTCGGCGTCGGCAGACCGCCCGTCGCCGTCGACGAGTACGACGTCGGCGTCGGTGAGCTCCGATTTGTCGAGACCCGATGCCGTCACCGCGAGACGCAGCGGATCGCGGGCGAGCACGAGCGAGAGGTTGCCCGCGGTTCCCCGCATCCACCCGAGGTCGGCGAACCTCGCGGCTTCGTGCGCCAGGGTCGCGCCGGCTTCGCGCACCTGCACGGTGGTGATTGCGGGTGCGAGCGCGGTAACAATGCTCATCGGGTGACCTCGATCTCGGTGAAGGCGGAGACGGATGGCGCGGCGAAATCGCTGCCGGCCCAGGGCTCGCCCGCCCGGTCGAGCGCGATGACCTGCCACCCGGCGGCGAGCGCCGCGCTCACCTCGTCGGGGTGATCGGTGAGAAACAGTGCGCGCTCGGGGGCGACGTCGAGCGCCTCGGCGATGCGGTGATACGACGCGACGTCTTTCTTCGGGCCGGCGTTCACCGTGTCGAACCACCCGGAGACCAGGCCCGAGAGGTCGCCGCCCGGCGCGTGGCGGAACCAGGGCTGCTGCGAGGCGGCCGACCCTGACGAGTAGACGGCCAGACGCACACCACCGTCGACCCACGCGCGCAACTGCGGCGATACGTCGTCGAAGAAGTGCGACGTGATCTCACCGGCGGCGAAGCCCTCGGCCCAGATGATGCCCTGGATGGTTTTGAGCGGCGTCGACTTCACGTCGGAGGCCATGAGGCCGCGCAGCGCCTCGGCGACGGTCGCATCGTCGGCATCCGTGTCGAGGCCGATCTCGGCGATCGCCTGCGCCCGAGCCTCGCGCACGGTCGCGTCGTCGCGCCCGAGCACCTCGTCGAGGCGGGGGCGTGCGTAGTCGTAGAGGTCGCCGAGAATGAAGCCTGCGGCACTCGTGGTGCCTTCGAGGTCGACCACCACCACATCGGCGGTCAGAGTGAACGGCGTCGTCATGCGGCCTCCGAGTGCGGGAACAAGTCGCACGATCATACCGCGCGAGAGTGGCCTTCCCGTGCTGTGCGACGCAAGATGACACGGGCCTCCGGCTCCCGCCCGTTCGCGGCGAGCATCTCGGGGCTCAGGTGCCGTACGCCCGCCGGGCGGCGCGCCATGACCGCCAGCGTTCGGCGCCTCGCGCGACCGTCGCCCGGGCCCACCCGAGCAGGCGTCGCGCCCAATGGAATTCGCTGCCGAGGATCGCGAGGCCGAAGAACACGATCAGCCAGCCGGGGCCGGGCAGCGGCACCAGAATCAGCCCGATGAGCACCACGAGCGCACCGACCACGGTCGCGGTGACGCGGTATGCGGCGTCGAGCCAGGGACGGGTGCGGATTGCGGCGCGCAGCCGCGCGGCTCCGGCCGCAAGCCGTCGCCGGCGACGCCTGCCGAGTTCGCGGCGAGGAGTGGTCGGTGCAGACATGCGGCGAGTGTATGTCGCTTCGCTGGCAGCCCGCCGCGAGGCCGGTGTGCACCCGCCTAGACTGGCCGCATGACTGAGCGATGGCGATCCGTGGCGACCGCAGCAGGCCTGGCCGCCGCCGATGGGTCCACCCGCCCGACGATCTTTGCCGAGATGACCGCGCTCGCGACGGCGACCGGTTCGGCGAACCTCGGCCAGGGGTTTCCCGACGCCGACGGCCCCGAATGGATACGCCGAGTCGCTGCGGAGGCGATCCTGAACGGTGCGAATCAGTACCCGCCCGGCCGCGGCATTCCCGCGCTGCGCGAAGCCATCGCCGCGCATCAGGAGCGGCACTATGGCGTGGCGGTCGACCCCGCCACCGAGGTGCTCGTGACGGCGGGGGCGACCGAGGCACTCGCCGCAGCGCTGCTCGCATTCGCCGGCCCCGGTGACGAGGTCGTCACGCTCGAGCCCTACTACGACGCCTACGCGGCTGCCGTCGCATTGGCCGGCGCGACGCACGTGACCGTGCCGCTGCTTCCGGTCGACGGCGGGTTTCGCGTCGATCTCGACGCCTTCGATGCGGCGGTCGGCGCGCGCACGCGCGTGATCCTGATCAACACTCCGCACAACCCGACCGGCACCGTGCTCACCGGCGACGAACTCGCCCGCATCGCCGCCGCCGCGCAACGCACCGACGCGGTCGTGCTCACCGACGAGGTCTACGAGCACCTCACGTTCGACGGGCAGCAGCACCGCTCGCTGGCTGCGCTGCCCGGCATGGCCGAGCGCACCGTCACCATCTCGTCGTCGGGCAAGACGTTCTCGCTGACCGGGTGGAAGATCGGGTGGGCCGTGGGGCCCGCGACGCTGATCGAGGCGATCACCGCGGTGAAGCAGTTTCTCACGTACACCGGGGGCGCGCCGTTTCAACCCGCGATCGCGCGGGCGCTGGCCGAGGGCGACGCCGACATCGCCGAATTGCGCGGTGCGCTGGCGGATCGCAAGGACTTCTTGGTCGCCGGCCTGCGCGGGGCGGGGTTCGATGTCGTGGTGCCCGGCGGCACCTACTTCGTCTGCGCCGATGCGACGCCGTTTCTCAGCGATGAGGTGCCTGACGGCGCCGCCTTCGCCCGTGCCCTTCCGCACGCGGCCGGGGTGGCGTGCGTGCCGATCGCCGCATTCTGCCGCGACGGCTCCCCCACCGCGCGCGAACTGGCTCCCTGGGTGCGCTTCACGTTCGTGAAGGATGCGGAGACCCTGCATACCGCTGTGTCGCGTCTCGCCGGGCTGACCGCCGAGCGCATCGCGGAGGCCGCGCGCGCACGGCGCCTGAGCGCCGGTTTCGTCAGGGCCTGACCGAGGCGCGCTCTTCGGCGGCTGACCGAGGCGCACACTCGCGTCGTGGTATCGTCTGGGATACCGGAAACCACTTAACGGATGTTCAGGAATTCGTGGCGCGGTGAATCGTACATTGAGACGGAACAGAAATTCTCTGCTGTGTCGCACGACGAAACCGGCATCGCTGACGGCCCGCGTCGTGATGCGCACAGCACAGAACACCCGCCAATGAAGGAGGAGCTGTGCAAACCACGCTCGAACGACGACTCGGAGTCACCGGAATCGTCTTCATGGTGATCGCCGCCGCGGCGCCGATCACCGTCGTCGCCGCGAATTTCCCGATCATCATCTCGATCTCGGGCTCGATCGGCGCACCAACGATGATTCTCGCGGCGACCGCCATCCTGCTGCTCTTCTCCGTGGGGTACGCCTGGATGACGCCGCGCGTGCCCGACGCCGGCGCGTTCTACTCCTACGTGCACCGCGGCCTCGGGCGCCGAGCGGGCCTCGGCACCGCAGCGATCGCCGTGCTGTCGTACGTGCTGCTCACCGTGTCGATGACCTGCTACCTCGGCGTGCAGGCCGGCAACCTGATCGAGCTCTGGCTCGGCGTCGCTCCCCCATGGTGGGCGATCTCGGCCGTGATGCTGCTCATCGTCGGCCTGCTCGGCTACCGCGACATCGAGCTGTCGGCGAAGGTGCTCGGCGTCGTGCTCGTACTCGAGGTCATCGCCGTACTCGCGATCGACCTTGGCGTGCTGTTCTCGGGGGCCGAGCTCTCGACGTCGCCGTTGAACCCCGTGGAAGCGTTGCAGGGCGCCCCGGGTCTCGGCCTGCTGTTCGCGTTCCTCGGCTTCTTCGGGTTCGAGGCCACGGCCGTGTTCCGCAACGAGGCGAAGGATCCGGATCGCACCGTGCCCCGAGCCACCTACGTCGCGGTGATCTCGATCGGCGCGCTCTACTTCATCTCGTCCTGGCTCGTCATCGTCGGCATCGGACCCGATGACGCCGTGGCCGCCTCGACCGAGGCGCCCGACCGCGTCGTCATCGGCCTCGCCGCGAACGTCATTGCGCCGATCGTCGGCGACATCGTGCAGGTGCTCGTCGTGACCAGCATGTTCGCCTGCATGCTGTCGTTCCACAACATCGTGACCCGCTACCTGTTCACGCTGGGCCAGCGCGGCGTGCTCCCGGCATCGCTCGCGGTCGTGCACACGCGGCACCGCGCCCCGTCGGCCGCGTCGCTCTGGGTGAGCATCGTCACCTCAGTCGTCGTGCTGGTGTCGGCGCTCGCGCAGCTCGATCCGGTGCTCGAAATCTACACCTGGTACTCGGGTGCCGGTGCGCTCGGTGTCATTTGGATGATGACGCTGACGAGTGTCGCGGTGCTCGCCTTCCTGCGGCGCGAGCGCGGGCGCGCACCGGCGTCGCCCTGGGTCGCCATCGCGGCCGCGCTCGGCGGCCTCGGGCTCGTCGGGGTGCTGGCGATCTCGATCAGCAACTTCCCCGTGCTCGTCGGCAGCAACGTCTCGGCGTTCGTCTGGGGTGCGATCCTGCTCGTCGCCTTCATCATCGGGCTCTTCCTGCCGCACCGCGCCGGCACCCTCACGACCCCCGTCGAGGTGCTTCGCGACGGGGCGCACGAGGCGGCGCGCGACACCGCTCGCGACACCACGGTGTAGGTCTGAGCGATGCCTTCGAGCCAGGCTCAGTCGGCGAGCTCGAGCTGTGCGCAGCCGAGCTCGAGGGCTGCGACGCGCAGCAAGTTGCGCAGCGGCCACGACTCATCGATCGCCGAGTTGCGGCCGATGATGTGCAGCGCGAGACCGTCTTCGAGCGCGAGCAGCGATGCCGCCACCCGCTCGGCGTCGGCGTCGGCGGCGAAGACCCCCGCACGCTGGCCCGCCGAAATGATGCGCGCGTACAGCGCGTGCTCCGAGATCCAGAGGTTGCTCATGATCTCCGCGTGCGCCGCATCGCGTCGGGCCAAGCCGTGGAGTTCGAAAAGGGGTGCGATCAGTTCAGGATCGACCCCGGGCGGCAGGCCCGCTCGCGCGCAGGCACGGAGCTGTTCGATCGAGTCTTCCGCTTCGCGCACGAGGGCGGCGCGATGCCCGAAGTAGTCGTCGACCAGATCGCGATGCACGTGGAGCACCAGGTCCGCCTGATCGGGGTAGTAATAGGAGACCAACGGCGCCGAGACACCCGCGGTCGCTGCCAGACGGCGCACCCGAATGCCCTCCACGCCGTGCTCGGCGATCACGAGCCGGGCCGCAGCCAGCAGCTTCGCCTTGCCCAGACCCGGGCGTCCGGGCCCACCTTCGGGTGTCGCCACGCGCACTCCTTTTCGCACCATTCGCACCATTCGCACCTACTCAATCACACCGCCGCGCCGCGCGTACGGCACGACTCGCGTCGCACGCTTCGCGGCGACGCGCTCCTCCGATGAAAGGACCCCTGATGGCACACCTCCGCATCACCGATCTGCGCGGTACCGACAGCGCGCACCGCTACGCCATTCCTCGTGCCGCGACGAGCTTCGCGAGCGCCACCGATGCCGCGGCCCAGATCATCGCCGATGTGCGCGCCCGCGGTATCGACGCCGTGCGCGAGATCACCGCGCGCTTCGACCGCGTCGAGATCGATCGCTTCCGCGTGCCCCAGGCAGCAATCGATCGCGCGTGGACCGAGGCCTCCGACGAGGTGCGCGGCGCGATCTCGCTGGCGATCGAGCGCGTCACCGCCGGGCACCGCGCCCAGCTGCCCACGTCGGTCACGACCGAACTCGCGACGGGCGCCCTGGTGCACCAGCGCTACCTGCCCGTGCGCCGCGTCGGCCTCTACGCCCCCGGTGGGCTCGCCGCCTACGCATCGAGCGTCATCATGAACGTGATTCCCGCACAGGTCGCGGGAGTGACGTCGATCGCCGTCGTATCACCGCCGAATGCCGAGACGGGTCTGCCCGCCGACGCCGTGCTCGCGGCCTGCGCGGCACTGGGCGTCACCGAGGTCTACGGCATGGGCGGGGCGCAGGCGATCGCTGCGCTCGCCTACGGCCTTCCCGATGCCGGTGACGGCACCCCACTCGAAGCCGTCGACGTGATCACCGGCCCGGGCAATGTCTTCGTCGCCGCGGCGAAGAACCTCGTGCGCGCCGACGTGGGCATCGACGCCGTCGCGGGGCCGACCGAGATCATGATCGTCGCCGATGCGCACGCCAACCCGCGATTCGTCGCCGCAGACCTGCTAAGCCAGGCCGAACACGACCCCAACGCGGCCAGCGTACTCGTCACCGACTCGGAGAAGCTCGCGAATGCCGTGCAGACCGAGCTCGCCCAGATGCTCCCCCGCACCGCGCACGCCGAGCGCGCCGGAATCGCGCTCGAGGCTCCGCAGTCGGGCATCGTGCTCGTCGACACCATCGACGACGCGGTCGTCATCGCGAATCGCTACGGCGCCGAACACCTCGAGATTCACACCGAGCGCGCCGCCGACGTGGCCGCAACGGTCACGAATGCCGGCGCGGTCTTCGTCGGCGAATGGTCGCCCGTCTCCCTCGGCGACTACTGCGCCGGGTCGAACCACGTGCTGCCGACCTCGGGCACCTCGCGTTTCACCTCGGGGCTCAGCGCGCTGACCTTCCTGCGCCCGGTGCAGTTCATCGAGTACACGCGCGATGCTCTGGCCGAGGTTTCGACGCGCGCCGTGCACTTCGCGGAGACTGAGGGGCTCCCCGCCCACGGCGAGGCCGTGAGCGCGCGCTTCGCCTGAGGGCGGGCGCGCGCTCCCGACTTACGCGTCGACGAGGTAACGGCTGTACGCCGGAACGGTGAGGAAGGTCGGAAAGTCGTCACCGAGTGCGACATCGGCGAACAGCGTCGCCGCATCGGCGAACCGATCGCCATCGGTGCGCGGGAACCCCGCAACCGCCTCATCCACGAGTTCGGCGACCCACTCGCGCGTGATGCGGGTGCCCTCGGCGGTCTGCTGATCCTGGTGGATCCACTGCCAGATCTGCGACCGGCTGATCTCGGCCGTCGCCGCGTCTTCCATCAGATTGTCGATCGCGACGGCTCCGAGTCCGCGCAACCAGGCCTCGATGTAGCGCAGACCGATCGACACGTTCTCACGCACGCCGGCGTCGGTGATCTCACGGCCGATGTGCACGTCGAGCAGCTGCGCCGCCGTCACTGAGACATCGTCGCGCTGGCGATCCACCTGGTTGGGGCGATCACCGAGCACGGCGTCGAACTCCGCCCGGGCCACCGGAATGAGATCGGGATGCGCGACCCAGGTGCCGTCGAAGCCGTCACCCGCCTCGCGTCGCTTGTCGGCCTGCACCTTCTCTTCGGCGCGCGCGGTGACCTCGGGGTCGCGACGGTTCGGAATGAACGCGCTCATGCCGCCGATCGCGTGCGCGCCGCGCTTGTGGCAGGTCTGCACCAGCAGCTCGGTGTACGCACGCATGAACGGCACCGTCATGGTGACCTCGCTGCGATCCGGGAGCACGAAGCGAGCGCCGCGGCCACGGTAGTTCTTGATGATCGAGAAGATGTAATCCCAGCGGCCCGCGTTCAGACCGGCGATGTGATCCCGCATCACGTACAGAATCTCGTCCATCTCGAACGCCGCAGGGAGCGTCTCGATCAGCACCGTCGCGCGGATCGTGCCGTGGGGCAGGCCGAGGGCCTCCTCCGTGTAGGTGAACACGTCGTCCCAGAGCTTCGCCTCCTCGCTCGACTCGAGCTTCGCGATGTAGAAGTAGGGGCCGCGGCCGCGCGCGACGAGCTCCTGCGCGTTGTGGAACGCGTACAGACCGAAGTCGACGAGGCTGCCGGATGCCGCGCCGGCGCGACCGTACGCGTCGGTGAAGCGCAGGTGCTTCTCGACCAAATGCCAGCCGCGCGGGCGCATCACGATGGTCGGCGTGCGCTCTGCGGTAACCCGGTACTCCTTGCCCTCGGGGCTCGTGTACGCGAGCTGCTCGCGAATCGCGTCGAAGAGCGAGAGCTGACCGCCGATGACATTGTGCCAGGTCGGGCTCGTCGCATCCTCCTGATCGGCGAGCCAGACGCGCGCCCCCGAGTTCATGGCATTGATGGTCATCTTCGGATCGGTCGGGCCCGTGATCTCGACTCGGCGGTCTTCCAGGCCCGGGCCGGCTCCGGCCACGCGCCACGACGCGTCTTCGCGAATCGCGCGGGTGTCGGCGCGGAACTTCGGGTCGCGACCGTTGCCGATCTCGTACCGGCGGCGCTGCCGATCTGCGAGACGCTCGTGACGGATGCTGGCGAAGCGTGCGTGGAGCTGCGTGACGAACTCCAGCGCTTCGGGGGTGAGGATCTCTTCGCTGCGGGCGAAGGGGCGGCCCAGCACCTCGATGCGGGCGTCAATGGCGAGTGCGGTTTGGCTCACGATGCTTCATCTCCTGCTTCGGTGCGGTGGGGATCCACCGGCGAATGTGTGGCTACATCACTCATCGTGCGCCTCGCTCGAACGACCGCGCCGAGAAAGTCTCCCGGAAGTTGCCGTGTACTTCTCGCGAAGAGAAGAGCCGGGGTTGTTCACGCTGCTTTCGCCCCGCTCGCGGTTCTCGCCGCACTCGAGCCCCGTGAGGGTGCGATCCTTCTGAATCGCAGAAATAGTGCGTGATTTTCAGCACGATTCGCGCTCACTGGCTGCTCCACGGCAGTGATGGTGGAACTACATCACGCATTTCACAGGCAAAGAAGGTTGTACCGTGACTCATTTCCAAGACACCGTCGCTGCGATCGAAGCACTCAAGGGCCAGACCGGCGGCACCTGGGACGCCATCAATCCCGAGCACGTCGCCCGCATGCGCGCGCAGAACATCTTCACCACCGGGCTGCAGATCGCGCAGTACACGGCCGACATCATGCGTCGCGACATGGCCGAGTACGACGCCGATGCGAACGTCTACACCCAGTCGCTCGGCGTATGGCACGGCTTCATCGGCCAGCAGAAGCTGATCTCGATCAAGAAGCACCTGCAGAGCACCAACAAGCGCTACCTCTACCTTTCGGGGTGGATGGTCGCCGCACTGCGCTCCGAGTTCGGCCCCCTGCCCGACCAGTCGATGCACGAGAAGACGGCCGTGCCGGCGCTCATCGAAGAGCTCTACACCTTCCTGCGCCAGGCCGATGCCCGCGAGCTCGACCTGCTCTTCACGCAGCTCGATGACGCGCGCCGGGCCGGCGACGACACCGCCACCGACTTCATCCAGTCGCAGATCGACAACTTCGAAACGCACGTCGTGCCGATCATCGCCGACATCGACGCCGGATTCGGCAATCCCGAGGCGACCTACCTGCTCGCGAAGAAAATGATCGAGGCAGGCGCCTGCGCGATCCAAATCGAAAATCAGGTCTCCGACGAGAAGCAGTGCGGCCACCAAGACGGCAAGGTCACCGTGCCGCACGAGGACTTCATCGCGAAGATCAACGCGGTGCGCTACGCGTTCCTCGAGCTCGGCATCGACAACGGCATCATCGTCGCCCGCACCGACTCGCTCGGCGCCGGACTCACTCAGAAGCTCGCCGTCTCGCACGAGCCCGGCGACCTCGGCGACCAGTACAACTCCTTCCTCGACACCGAAGACGTCGACGATATTCAGCTCAGCACAGGCGACGTCGTCATCGAACGCGACGGCAAGCTCGTGCGCCCGAAGCGCCTGGCGAGCAACCTCTACCAGTTCCGTGCCGGCACCGGTGAGGATCGCGTGGTGCTCGACTGCATCACCTCGCTGCAGCACGGCGCCGACCTGCTGTGGATCGAGACCGAAAAGCCGCACGTCGAGCAGATCGCCAGCATGGTCGATCGCATTCGCGAGGCCGTGCCCAATGCGAAGCTCGTCTACAACAACAGCCCGTCGTTCAACTGGACGCTCAGCTTCCGCAAGCAGGCCTACGAGGCGCTCGTCGCGGCGGGCGAAGACGTATCGGACTACAACTTCGACAACCTGATGAGCGCCGAATACGACGGCACCGAACTCGGCCGCCTCGCCGACGAGAAGATTCGCACCTTCCAGCGCGACGGCTCGCAGCGGGCCGGCATCTTCCACCACCTCATCACGCTGCCGACGTACCACACCGCGGCGCTGTCGACCGATAACCTCGCGAAGGGCTACTTCGGCGACGAGGGCATGCTCACCTACGTGCGCGACGTGCAGCGCGAAGAGATTCGTCAGGGGATCGCCACCGTCAAGCACCAGAACATGGCTGGCAGCGACATCGGCGACAACCACAAGGAGTACTTCGCCGGCGACGCCGCACTCAAGGCCGGCGGCGCCGAGAACACGATGAACCAGTTCAGCTGATCGCTGCTGCTGGCTGGCCGCGGCGCTCCGGCGCCCCAGTCAGCCAGCCAGCGCCCGAGCGGAATCGGTGTCAAAAAGTGCTGTTGAGATGCCCGGTTCGGGGCAACAGGCAGCATTTTTTGACACCGATTCGCCGCGGCTCAGTGGCATCGCCGCGGCTCAGCGGCGTCGCGGCAGCAAAGCGGGCATGTTTGACGAATCGGTGTCACTTTTCGCGGTAACGAGCGACGATTTGCCGCAGATAGTGACACCAATTCCGCGGGGGCGGGGTTCTTCGAGCCGCCGGGCTGCGAGCCGCAGAAACACTGAAGGGCCCGTCGCAATGCGACGGGCCCTTCAGTTGTGGCGGAGGGTAGGGGATTTGAACCCCTGACTGGGGGTTACCCAGTGCTTGTTTTCAAGACAAGTTCCTTCGGCCGCTCGGACAACCCTCCGCGAACGAGCTTAGCAGCGCAGCCGCGGTGGTTCGGCCCAGGCGGGCAAACCCCGCGCTCAGCCCCGTGCGTGGTCGAAGAGTTCAGACGAGAGGTACCGCTCCCCCGTGTCGGGCAGCACGGCGACGATCGTCTTGCCTGCGTATTCGGGGCGCGCCGAGAGCTCGCGGGCTGCGGCGAGCGCCGCACCTGACGAGACGCCGACGAGCAGCCCCTCGGTCGCGAGTGCCTCACGCGCGGTGCGGATGGCCTCGTCGCTCGCGACGCTGATGATCTCGTCGGCGATCTCGATGTCGAGCACGGGCGGGAAGCCGTTGCCGCCGATGATGCCCTGGATCTTGTGGGGTGTGAATTCGCCACCGGAGAGCACGGGAGCTTCGGCGGGCTGCACGGCGATCACGCGAATCTCGGGGTTCTGCGCTTTGAGGTAGCGCCCGGCCCCGGTGAGCGTGCCCCCGGTGCCAACGGTCGCGACGAAGACGTCGACGGTGCCGGCGGTGTCGGCCCAGATCTCGGGCCCCGTGGTGCGCTCGTGCACCGCGGGGTTCGCGTCGTTGCCGCCCTGCCCTGACAGAAACGCGCCGGGGGTGCGTTCAAGAATGCGCCCGGCCTCCTGATTCGCACCGGCCATCGCTTCGGGTCCGGGCGTGAGCACGAGTTCGGCTCCGAGCGCACGCAGCAGCGTGCGGCGCTCGTTCGAGACATCGTCGGGCATCACAATGATGACGCGGTACCCCTTGACGGCGCCGATCCAGGCGAGGGCGATACCGGTGTTGCCGCTCGTCGCCTCGATGATGGTGCCGCCGGGCTGCAGGCGCCCATCCGCCTCGGCCGCCTGCACGATGGAGAGGGCCGTGCGATCCTTCACGCTCGATGCGGGGTTGGCCGACTCGAGTTTGCCTAACACCTCGGCGCCCCCGGGCGGCACGACCCGGTTGATGCGGACGAGGGGCGTGCCGCCGACCAGATCGGCCACGCTGTCGGCGATTCGCCGATCCTGATGCTCACTCATGCTCTCAACCTACGGTCTTCCGGGCCGTGCGCGGCGAAATCGCCGAAACGTTACTGCGCATCGGAGGGCTCGGGTGCGAGTTCGGAAGCGTGCTCGAGTGCGTCGAGCGCGGCCCGCTCCTCGTCGATGCCGCCGGGGCCGTAGTAGCTCTGCGGCTTCGACAGGCCGAGGTGGCCGCGGAACGTGCTGGTCTCGTATTCGGTGCGGTGCAAACCGCGCTGTTGCAGGATCGGCACGACCTCGTCCACGAAGCGGTCGAGCTGCGTCCACAGGTATGGCGACTGGATGTTGAAGCCGTCGGCGGCTCCCCCGTCGAACCACTCCTCGAGGAAGTCGGCGACCTGTGCGGCCGTGCCGTTGATGATTGGGAACCCGTCGATGATCGCGGAGTACAGCAGGTCGCGTGCGTGCACGGGCTGGGCGCCGCCCGGGGTGCGGTCGGTGCGCTGCACGATCTGGGCGAGCAGTCGCTGACCCTCCGCGTTGAAGGTCTCGGCGAGCGACGCGGCGATCTCGCCGTCGAGCCCGAGGCTGGTGAGGTCGGCCCCGATGCGCGCGGAGACGATCCCGAGGTTGCGGGTGCCGTACTTGAGCGGCCCGCCGGCGCGCGGGTTCGCCGCGACCTCCTGCCAGTGGGCGGCGTCGTGCCCGCCGGTGACGGGGTCGGCGTCAAGCGGCAGGGATGCGTTGAGCCGGTCGTAGATCGCGATTGCGGCCTCGCGGGTGTCGGCCACGATGGGCGTCACGCCCGGCAGGAACAGCACTTCGTCTGGGTTGCGACCGTGAGCGGCCGCCCGCGCCCGCACATCGGCGTTGAAGGCGGCCGAGTCGGCGATCGACTTCGGTCCGGTGAAGTTCACGTCGCACCACTTCGAGGTGAGCTGGCGCGAGAGTTCGCTGGCGCCGGCGTAGAGCAGCGGCGGGTGCCCCTGCGGCGGGCGCAGCAGCGGCAGGGTGCCGTCGACGCTGAAGTGCTTGCCCTTCCAGCCGAGGCGGTGGAACTTGCTGTTGTCGATGAATGTGCCCGCCTCCTTGTCTTGGATGTAGGCGCCCTCTTCGACGCTGTCCCACAGCCGCTTCACGATCTCGATGAACTCGTCGGCGCGCTCGTAGCGGGTCTCGCCGCCAAGGTCGGGCAGGCTGAAGTTGCGGGCGGCGACGTCGTTTGCGCCGAGCACGACGTTCCACGCGAGGCGTCCGCCGCTCAGGTGATCCAGCGACGCCGTCATGCGGGCGAGGATGTAGGGGTCGTAGTACGTGGGGTGTGCGGTGACGACGATGCCGATGTCGGTGGTGCCGAGCGCGAGCTGCGATCCGAGCGTGAAGGGCTCGAGGCGGCCCGTGTTGTGGGTGGTGATCCACTGCTCCTGCACGAGGTCGCCGGGCAGGGTGTCGCCGAGGAAGAAGAAGTCGAACTTGCCGCGCTCGACGGTCTGGGCGGCGCGCAGCGCGTAGGCGTAGTCGAAGGCACCGTCTTGCGGGGCTTCGGGCTGACGCCAGCCGCCCCAGTGGGTGCCGTTGACCCAGTACATGTAGCCGAGGTGAATGTGTCGAGCCGGGGTGTCGCTCATCGGTCGCCTTTCCGGGCCGGGGCCCGCGGGGGTCGTGTGGGGTGTGGTCATGGGAGCGCGGTGGTTACGCGGGCTGGTGGTGCGGGATCGCCGCGATGAGCTCGCGGACGTAGTCGGTGCGGGGATCCCGGAGCACGTCGCGTGCGGTGCCGCTCTCGACGACCGCACCGTGCTGCAGTACGAGGATGTCGTCGGAGATCTCGCTGATGACGCCGAGGTCGTGCGAGATGACGAGGTAGGTGAGGTCGAGTTCGCGCTGCAGCGAGCCGAGCAGGTCGAGGATCTGCCGCTGCACGGTGACGTCGAGCGCCGACACGGGTTCGTCGCAGATAAGCACTTCGGGCCTGACAGCGAGGGCGCGGGCGATGGCGACGCGCTGACGCTGCCCGCCCGAGAGCTCGGCGGTGTAACGGGCAGCGGCGCTCGCTGGAAGCCCGGTGAGGTCGAGGAGTTCGGCAACGCGTGCGCGACGCTCCGCTCGCCCGCCGAGGCCGAATCCAGTCAACGGTTCTTCGAGGATCGTCTCGACCGTGTGCCGGGGGTTCAGTGCGGCGAAGGGGTTCTGGTAGATGATCTGCAGCTTGCGGTAGAGCTCGCGCCGCCCGCGCTTGCCCCGTGCGTCGTGGTTGACGGGTGCACCGTCGATGCGCACCTCGCCGGCGTCGGGCTTCGTGAGCCCCGCGAGGGTGCGCATCAGCGTGGTCTTGCCCGATCCCGACTCCCCCACGATGCCGAGCGTGCGGCCGCGAGCGACGCTCAGCGCGACATCATCGAGGGCGAGCACCGGCTCGCCAGTGCGGTTCGGGAACCTCTTGCGGAGCCCGCTCCCGCGCACGACGGGCACGGTATCGGCGGTCGGATCGGCGCCGATCGACGATCCCCGATCCGATGCCCTCGCTGCCGCCCGCGCCTCCGCGACCTCCGCGGCCGACCGACCGAGGTGCGAGGAGTCGATGAGCTGGCGCGTGTACGCCTCGGCGGGCGCCGACACGATCTGCGCCGACGGCCCGGTCTCGACGAGCCGCCCGTGCTGCAGCACGACGATGCGCTGCGAACGCTCGGCCGCGACCCCGAGGTCGTGGGTGACGAGCAGAATGCTGAGGCCGTCGCGCGTGAGGTCTTCGAGCAGGTCGAGAATGCGTTTCTGCACGGTGACATCGAGCGCGGTGGTCGGTTCGTCGGCGATGATGAGCTCGGGCTCCGCCGCAATGGCCGCGGCGATGAGCACGCGCTGGCACATGCCGCCCGACAGCTCATGCGGGTAGCTGTCGTACACCTGCTCGACGCGGCGCAACCCGACGCGTTCGAACAGTTCGAGCACGCGGCGCTTGCGCGCGGCCGCATCGAGCCGGGTGTGCACGCGCAAGGGCTCCCCCGCCTGCTTGCCGACGGTGAGCAGCGGATTGAGTCCGAGCAGCGCATCCTGCGGAACGTAGCCGATGGTGCTGCCTCGCAGTCGCTCGTACTGCTTCGCGGGGAGCCCGACGAGTTCGCGCCCGTCGAGCGCGACGGAGCCCCGCGTGATGCGGGCGTTCGACGCGAGTGTGCCGGTGACGGCGCGGGCGAGCGTGCTCTTGCCCGATCCCGACTCGCCCACGAGCGCGAGCACCTCACCTCGCCGCAGTGAGAAGCTCACGTCGTCGAGCACCGGCACGGGCGCGCGACCGCGCACCCGGTACTCGAGCGAGAGCCCGGAGAACTCGAGAATATTCGCGGAATCGTCCGCGCGAGGCTTATCCGACAACGCTGGTCCTCCCCTGGTTCATGGAGCGTCCGATGCGGTACACCGCGAGCACGGATGCGACGATGACGAAGCCGGGCAGCGTGCTCAGCCACCACTGCACGGTGAGGAATGATCGGCCGCCGGCGACGAGCGCTCCCCACTCGGGGGTGGGCGGCGGAGCACCGAAGCCGAGGAAGCTGAGGGCCGCAACCCCGAGGATCGCGGTGCCGATCTCGAGCGTTGCCGCGGCGAGTACTGACCCGGAGGCGTTCGGCACGATGTGGCGGAACAGCCGGTAGACCGCGCCGTGCCCCGCGAAGGCGGCCGCCTCCACGTAGGGCAGGCCGCGCACGCGCAGCACCTCGGAGCGCATCAGGCGCGCGAACGTCGCGACGCTCGTGATTCCGATCGCGATGGCGATGTTGATGGTGCCGCGGCCGAGCGCGGTGACGATGGCGAGCGCGATGATGAGGCTCGGCACGGCGAGCATGACGTCGATCACGCGCATCAGCACGGTGTCGACCGCCCCGCGCAGGGCGCCGCCGATGAGGCCGATGAGCGAGCCGAAGACGAGGCCGATGAGCACCGCCACCACGGCCGCCTGCAGCGACTCCACCGTGCCGTACACGGTGCGGGCGAACTGGTCGCGGCCGTAATCGTCGGTGCCGAAGAGGTGATCGGAGCTCGGCGGCAAGAAGCGGGAGTACGCATCCTGCGCCAGCGGGTCGAAGCTCGTGAAGAGCTGGGGCGCGAATGCTGCGAGCAGCACGAGCGCGATCCAGAGCCACGACACCGTGAGTGTCGGTTGCCCGAAAACCGCGGTCACGAGGCGGCGGGCACGCGACGGGGTGTTGCCCGCGCGTGCGCTGCCGTGATTGCCGGGCCCGGAAGCGGGGCGAGGTGCGCCACCCGGTGATGCAGGCACGGGATCGGCCCCGACTTCCACAGCGCGGCGTGCGGGGGCGGCGAGATCGGTCATCGCTCCTCCAATGCAATGCGCTTGTCGATGAGTGGGTAGAGCGCGTCGACGACGAAGTTGACGACGACGAAGATCGCGGCGCTGACGGTGACGCACACGAGCACCACCGGGGTGTCGCGCCCGTCGACCGCGTCGACGATCACGCGCCCGACTCCGAGACGCGAGAAGACCGTCTCGGTGAGCACTGTGCCGCCGAACATGAGCCCGACCGTGGTGCCGAACGAGGTAACCACCGGCAGCAGCGAGTTGCGCAGCGCGTGCCGCAGCACCACCGCGCGACGGCTGAGCCCCCAGTTGCGCACCGTTTCGATGTACGGCGAGGTGAGCGATCCGCGCAGATTCGCGGTGAGCAGCTGCGCGATCGCGCCGGCCCCCGGTATCGCGAGACCGAGCGAGGCGACGAGGAGCCCGAGGAAGCTGTCGTTGCCGGTCGACGAGATCACGCCCAGCTTGAACGCGAAGAGCTGCAACAGCAACAGCCCGATCCAGAACGGCGGCACGGCCACCGCGATCGCCGGCAGCGACAACAGCGTCTCGCGCGCCCACTTCCAATCGACGAGCTCGATGAGCACGGCGAGACCCACGCCGATGATGACGGCGAGAATCAGGCCCGTCACGGCCAGCTCCAGCGTGTGCCCAAACGACTCGAAGTAGAGCTCGGTCGCTGGCCTGCGCTGGTAGATGCTGTCGCCGAAGTCCCCGCGCAGTGCACCCCAGAGCGCATCGAAGTACTGCACGAGCACGGGACGGTCGAGGCCGAGAATGCGGCGCTGCTCGGCGAGGAGCGCTTGGATGTCCTCGCCCTCCGCGCCGAACGTCAGGCCTCCGGCCGCGTCACCCGGAAGGATGTAGAGCAGGAAGAAGCTGGCGGTGAACGCACCCCAGAGCACGATCACGCCGTACAGGAGCCGCTTGCCGAGGTAGCGCGCGAATGCGGCGCCGCCCGAGCGGGGAGCGGCCCGGAGGCCGGAGCGACGAGCGCCCGGCCTCCAGGTGGTCAGAGTTGCCATAGTGCTTCTCGGGATTCCTTACTTCGCCGGCGTGAGCCAGGCGTCGAAGAGCAGCTGGTCGAGACCGTTGTGCTTGATATCGTGCAGGCGAGGCGACGCGACCCAGATGTCAGTGTCGACCGACAGGTTCAGCACGTACGCGTCCTCATCGATGATCTGCGCGGCCTCATCGACCACCTTCTGGCGCTCGTCGTGATCGAGGATCGTGTTCTGCTGCTGCAGCAGCGCATCGAGCTCCTGGCCGCGGGCATCGTCCGCTGCAATGAAGGATCGGTTGGAGCCCGTCTTCACGCCGTAGTTGGCGCGAAGCACATCGGCGTCGGGCGAGGAGTGGTACCAGTAGGCGATGTCGTACTCGCCCGAGAGCAGCTTCTCGTTCGCCTCTGCGGCGAGCGGCACGTCGATGACCAACTCGACGCCGATCTTCTTCCACTGATCCTGCACGGCGCTCGCCGCAGCGCGGTCGCTCGGGAAGCGGAGCGAGAGTCGCTCGCCGTCCTTGTTCACGCGGATGCCGTCGGCGCCGACCGTGTCCCAGCCGGCTTCTTCGAGCAGCTTGATCGACTGGTCGGGGTCGTAGGTGAGGTACTCGCTCTGATCGGCGAAGTACGGGTTGGCCGGGCTCAACGGACCCTCTGCGGGCACGTCGTAGCCGTTCGAGGTGAACTGCACGAGCGCCTCGCGGTCGATGCCGTGCTGCAGCGCCTGGCGCACCTTCACGTCCTTCAAGAACTTGGAGGACGTGTTGACCGGCCATTCCTCACCCGTCGCCGGGTTCAGCACGTCGGAGGTCACCGTCAGGCCCGCGGCCTCGAGCTCGGGCACGTAGGTTCCGTCGACCCAGTAGATGAACTGGATCTCATCCGACTTGATCGCCCCGTTGCGCACGGAGTCCTCCGGGATGATCTTGTAGACGACCTCGTCGAGGTACGCGCGCCCCTCGTGTTCGAAGTACGCCGGCGCCCAGTCGTAGTCGTCGCGCGCCTTGAGCACGATCTCCTGGTTCTCGGTGTACGACTCGAGCGTGAAGGGGCCGCTGCCGTCGATTGACTTCTGACGCTCCTCGACCGGCAGGGCCGCGGTGGTGGCCGAGACGATACCGGCGTGGGCTCGCGACAGGCTCGGCAGGAACGCGGCGTTCGGCTCGGCGAACTCGACCACGACCTCGTTTTCGGCGGGTACCGTGATCGAGGAGATGCCCTGCACGATGGTCTTCGCGCTTGAGTGGATGCCTTCGCGCTGCAGGCTCTCGAAGTTCGCCTTCACGACGTCGCCGGTGAGCTTCGTGCCGTCGTTGAACGTCACGTCGTCGCGCAGCGTGAAGCCGTACGTGCGGGCGTCATCGCTGACCGTCCACTCCGTGGCGAGCCAGGGCTCGATCTCGTTCGTCTCCGGATTGCGGAAGACGAGCGAGTCGGAGAGCTCGCGGGCGACGTGGCGCCACACCTGGTTCACGACGGCGGCGTCGACGCCCTGCGGGTCGGCTTCGAGACCGATCGTCAGCGTGCCGCCGAAGCGATCTTCGGGGCTGACGGCTGCGGCCGCGTCCTCGGTGCTGCCGCTGCCGGTCGAGCACGCGGTGAGCGCGAGGGTGCCTGCGACGAGTACGGCGGCGGCAATGCGAATTCCGCGCCATCGAGTTCGGGGGGTGTGCATGGATGCGTCCTCTCAGGAGTTCGGGTAGAGCTCGTCGAGCTGAGCGAGCAGCTCGGTCGACGGCTCGGGGAGTTGTGCGGACGCCAGATTGACGTCGAGTTGTTCGGGCTTCGATACGCCGAGCAGCACGCTGGCGACGGCCTGCTGGCGCAGGATCCAGCGCAGCGCGAGCTGCGGCGTCGTGGCCCCCTCCGACTCGGCGAGCCGCGCGAAGGCGCGGGTGCGCTGCACGTAGTCATCGGTCAGGAAGTCGGTGCCGAGGAATTCGCTACGCCCAGCTCGGGCGTCCTCGGGAATCTCGCCGGTCAGGTACTTGTCGGTGAGCAGGCCCTGCGCGAGCGGCGAGTAGACCACGATGCCGAAGCCGTGCCGGTCGGCCAGCTCGAGCAAATGACCGGGCCGCTCGATGGTGCGGTCGAGGAGCGAGTACCGGGGCTGCACCAGGGCGGCGGGCGTGCCGAGGCCGCGCAGCAGATCCGCAATCGTGTGAAGCGCTTCGGGCGGATAATTCGAGAGACCCAGGTAGCGCGCTTTCCCTTGTCGCACGATGTCGGCGAGCGCCTGTGCGGTTTCTTCGAGGGGGGTCACGGGGTCGTGACGGTGAGAGTAGAAGACATCGACGTGATCGAGCCCGAGCCGGGTCAGACTGCGGTCGATCTCCGCAAACAGGTGTCGGCGTGACGATCCCGAACCGTACGGGTGCGGTGCGACCTGATTGCCGGCCTTGGTGCTGACCGTGATCTCATCGCGGTGGGCGCGCAGTTCGCGACCGAGCACGTCACCGAGCACGGTCTCGGCGTGGCCGTGCGGCGGCCCGTAGCGGTTCGCGTTGTCGAAGTGGGTGATGCCGCGATCGAAGGCGCCGGTGATGAGGCCGGCCTGCGTGCGCCGGTCGTGCTGCTCTCCGAAGCTGTGCCAGAGCCCGAGGGCGAACGTCGGCAGCAGCAATCCCGAGCGGCCCGCGCGGCGATAGGCCACTCCGCGGTACTCGAGTTCACCGATCGTCGATTCCGTCATCTGCATCCCTTCGGGCGTCGGAGCGGCTTCGTATCCGCTCGCAGCGCTTCTTCGAGCCCTGCGTAGAAAATTATGGCTGCCATAACGTACACAACTAGAACATGTGACGTTATATTTCGTGATGATCGACGTTATAAATGCTGAAAACTATCGACCTACGCTTATATCTATACGAGACAGACAGTAATAATTCAGTTCCCGTCACAAAGGAGACGTCCGTGCCTCTCGCCCCCTCTGCCCCAGTGCCCCGCGGTCATCGCACGGTCGGGAGTTCCGGCCTCGTCGTCTCCGAGCTGGGCATCGGCGCGAGCACGTTCGGCCGATCCGGCATGCGCGCCGTCGGCGCCGAGCAGGTGCAGACGATCGTGGATCGCGCGCTCGACCTCGGCATCACGTATTTCGACCTCGCGGAGGGCTACGGCGACGAAGTCGGGCTGAGTGAGCAGCTCTTCGGCGACGCGCTGGGAGCACGACGTGAGCAGGTCGTCATCGGTACGAAGTTCGGCCGATCGCTGCTGCAGACCCGTGGGCCCGCCTATGCACTGACCGGGTCACGCAAGTACATCCTCTCCTCAGTCGAGGAGTCGCTGCGACGCCTCGGCACCGACTACATCGATCTCTATCAGATCCACTTCCCCGACGCGCACACGCCGATCGACGAGACGCTCGCGGCGCTCGACGATCTGGTGCGCTCCGGCAAGGTGCGGTACATCGGCGCCTCAAACTTCGCCGCCTGGCAGATCGCCGACGCGCAGCACCTCGCATCGGCAGCCGGCACGACGCGATTCATCTCGACCACCGACGAATACAACCTGCTCTGGCGCAAACCGGAAGAAGAACTGATCCCCGCGCTGCAACGGTTCGGGCTCGGCTTCATTCCGTACTTCCCACTGCAGAACGGACTGCTCACCGGTAAGTACGCCGCCGACCGCGCCCCCGAAGGCGCCAAGATCACGAACCTGAAGCGCAACCTGCTGCGCGAAGCCCCCTGGGAGGCGCTCGCCGCCTTCGAACGCTTCGCGCGCGATCGCGGCATCACGCCAACGGCCGTCGCCCTCGGCTGGTTACTCGCGCAGCCCACCGTCGCCAGCGTCATCGCTGGCGTCACCGTGCCCGAACAGCTCGATGAGAATCTGACCGCGACGCGCTGGGTACCGACCATCGAGGAAGAGCGCGAACTGCGCGAACTGCTCCCCGGTACTCTCTCGGGCGGCCCCGGTCAGGTCGTGACCGAATGACCGCAGCAGCCCAGATCGGAGACCCCATGACCCGCACTCGCGCCGCGTCGAACCCCGTACGCACACTCGCAGCCCTGCTCCGGGAACCGGCACCCGGCCCAGCCCGCATCGTCGAGATCGCGGCGCCCCCAGGCCGCCCCGGGGCGCACCGCACCGCACCGATTTCTGGCGCGCTCCAGCTCGGCCTCGACGACTTCGCGGGTGCCGAGGGCCCGACCACGGGCCGTCAGCCCCTGCCCGAGCACGCGACGCTCGTCGCGACGCTCACGACTGCCGGCATCTCCCCGAGCACTGCCGTCATCATCATTCCGCGCGATGCATCGGCGCTCAGTACGGCAGCCCGCGGCTGGGTCACCCTGCGCTGGGCCGGAGTCGCCGAGGTCTCCGTGCTCCACCCAGACGAGGCGGCAGAGGTCGCGGCTCGCAGCGAGGAGCTCGCCGCCTGGGCGGCGGCCTCCGGCACCGACCTCGCACCTGCCGCATTCGCGCGCAACGATGCCGTCGTCGCGACCGCCGACGAGGTCGCGACGCGAGACGCCGAGGCGATCCTCATCGACGCCCGCTCTCCCGATGCGTTCGGGGGCGAGGGCTCGCACATCGCGGGGGCCGTGAATGTGTCGACGGCAGCACTGCTCGGCGCCGGAGGACTGACGAACGCCGACGCACTGCGTCAGACGTACCGCGAGGCATTCGACATCGACCCGCTCGCACAGCCCCTCATCGTGTCATGCGGAAGCGGCATTTCGGCGAGCGTGCAGGCCCTGGCCCTGGCGCAGGCCGGAGTCGAGGCGCCGGTCTACATCGGTTCGTGGTCCGAGTGGAGCAAGATTTCTGCACCGCATCCGCTATAACAGATATCGCAGGCGTAATAACACGCGTGTAACTTTTGGAGGGGTCATGGCATTCGAGCGCAAGTACAGCGACGAAGTGCGCACCGCTTCCGTCGAAGAAGCCTTGCGGCGCCGACGCGCCGAACCGGGCAATCGCGCGATCATCCGCGAAGTCGCCGAGGAGTACTCCGTCGGCTACCAATCCCTGCGCCAGTGGCTCGCTCGCTTCGACGACGGAAGCTATGACTTCGATGACGAGAGCGACCCGTCCGATGGGCGCGATCCCGAGCTGAGCCGCGACGAACTGCTCGCACAGATCGCCCAGCTCGAGCAGCGCATCGACGTACTCGAAGCCGACAATCGCAGCCTCACTCGAGTCGTGGCGATGTTCGCCGACCAGCTGCGCCCCACCACCACCGCGTAAGAGTTCTCAACACCCCGGCATCGAGCGCACTCCGCTTGCTAAGGTGTGCGGACGCCGGTGCCCCGCGGCGCCGGGCTGCGCTGCCGCAGACGCCCCGACCGGGGGCGCGCGATCCGACCAGGAGGCCCGATGGAAGAGCAGGTCATCGTTGCGAGCCGCCTGCACGGATCGTTCACCGACACCCGTGGCCGCTACGCCCTCGCCGGTGACGGCTTCGAAATCGTCTCCGACGGGTCACCGATCAGCGGCGGGCCGGGCGAGGCCGCGAGCGCGCTCGATCTGCTCGTCGCGTCACTCGTGTCGTGCGCGCTGAATGCGTTTCGACAAGATCTGCTGGGCGACGGCGAAGAGGATCGCCGCGTCGAGATCTTCGCCCGTGTCGAGCGCAGTATCGACGCTAAGCGGCTTGGCACGCTCGTTATGGAGTGCTTCATCGAGAGCACGAGCAACGCCTCGGTCGATCCGGATCGTCTGGTCGCCGAATACAAGCGTCGCTGCCGCATCTACAACGCTCTCAAAGTCGATTTGCCGGTCGAGTTCGTCATTCACGGCACGGACGACGAGCCCGACTGGTGATGCTTCGCCCGGCCGACCGTCTGCTCATCAGGGCGCAAGATGCGGTGTCTTGGCGAACAGAGCTCGTGTTCGTCGAGGCCGTCCCGTGGCGCACCGACGCCAACGACCCGGCGCTGATCGCGGAGACGATTCCTGGGGCGCTTCGGGTCAGCGTGCGCGAGATCTTCGCGGGGCCGCCGCACCCCGGATCCGGACACCTGCCATTGCCGGATGCTCAGCTCGTGCGCGAGCGCGCGGCGAACTGGCGTCGCGCGCGGCCCAACGCCACTCTCGTTGTGTTCTCGCGCGATGCGCGCGATCTCACCTCAGCGACGCGAGCGTGGTTCGTGCTCTCGTGGGCGGGCGTGGCTGGGGTACGCGTGCTGCTCGGCGGCCTCGACGCGTGGGAGCGTGCAGGCGGGGCGCTTGGCCTCGCGAACACGCGCGACGAGATCACGATGCCCCGAGCAGTCGGCGCGACCCCGCAGCCGTGCGCGCCGCAGCAACCCGATTGGCCGGTCCGCGTCATCGCTGCTGAGACGCTGCTCGAGCGCGCAGCCCACGGCTCCGCGCTCGACGCGCGCCCGGCAGCGCACTACGTCGGGTTCACCGACGACCCGCGTTCCGGCCACGTGCCGGGGGCGGTATCGGCCCCCGCGACCGAACTCCTCGATGCCCGCGGCGCTCTGCGTTCGCCGTCAGACCTGCGCCGCTGGCTGCTCGAACGCGGCGGCATCGGCGCGCAACCGGTCGCCGCGTACTGCCACGGCGGCGTCGCCAGTTCCTCACTCGTCTTCGCCGGGGCGCTGCTCGGACAGCAGATCGATCTCTATGTCGACTCCTGGAGTGCCTGGGCGGAGCGCACCGACCTCCCGGTCGCGCACGGCTTGGCCCGTGGGCAGCTCACGGGCGACGACTTCAGCTGCTTCGACCCGCTCTGAACGGACTCCGCAGTGGGGTGACGCGATCCTGCGATCTCGCTCGAACCCCACCACGGCGCGACTCAGCTCGCCGCGTACTCCTGGTACCGCTCCCCCGCGCGCACGGCGACGCTGAGCCGGTTGTCGGCGGGCGGAATCGGGCACAGGTACGCGGGCGTGAACGAGCACGGGGGCAGGTAGGCGCGGTTCCAGTCGACGGTCACGGTCTGCGCGACGTCGTGCCCCTCGGGCAGTGCGACGTCGATGAAGCGGAACTGCTTCGTTTCGGCGCCGTTCGTGGTGTCGGCGAACGAGGCCCATACACCGGTGTCGTTGCGGAACCCTGCGAGACTCACCTCCGTGCCTCCGACCGTCACGGTGACGCGGCCGGCGACCGAAAACTCGGTCTCGCCCCCGTCGGCCTGGTCCACGCGCAGTGATTCGGGTGCCGGATCGTATCGACCCTTGGCGACCCACTCCGGCGACCACGCGAACGCGTCGATACCGGTCAGCGTGGTGCGCGTCTCGGCTTCAGGGTCGAGTCGGCGCACGGCGAGCAGCCCGCCCCGTTGCAGCACGCGCACGAGCTGCGCACCGACCTCGGCGCTCTCACCGGGAGCGAGGGCGACCTCGACGGCCTCGTCGGCGAGCGCGCCGTCGAGGCCGATGCCGGTGACCGTCGCGCCGTCAGACGACCAGGCGCCGGGCAGCCCGGGCAGTTCGCGCGGCTCGGCGTCGAGCCACACGGTGGCGACGGCCGAGGCGGTGCCGTGCGGGGCGCGAGCGCCGGAGAGGCGCTCCTCGCGCCACTGCTGCCAGGCCTGGGGCGCGGCTGCAGCGGCTGCGTCCTTGGCATCGTTCGTTGCGGGGGTGTCGGTCAGACTCATCAGAATCCCTTTCCCGGGTTCAGGATCCCAGCGGGATCGAAGACGTGCTTGATGCCGGCGTGCAGGTGCACGGCGACCTCGCCGAGCTCTTGCACACTCCACGCCTGCTTCACGATACCGACTCCGTGCTCGCCCGAGACGGTGCCGCCGAACTCGATCGCGAGCGCGAAGATGGCGTCGGCCGCGGCCTGCGCCTCGGCTTCGAACCGCGCCTGCTGCGCGGGGTCGTCGTGCGCGGGTACGAGCACGATCGGGTGCAGGTTGCCGTCGCCGGCGTGCCCCATCGTGAAGATGCGGGTGCCGGTCTCGGCGGCGATCTCGCCGATGCGTTCGACCGCCTGCGCCAAGCGGCTGATCGGCACCGAGATGTCTTCGATGAGCACCCGGCCGAGGCGCTCGAGCGAGGGGAGGGCGAGTCGACGGGTGCGAATGAGCTGCTCGGCTTCGGCGTCATCGGAGGCGATAGAGAGCTCGCTCGCGAAGGGGGTGAGCAACTCGGTGATGCGATCCGCCTCGGCTGCTGCACCCCACCCATCGGTCTGCACGATCACGAAGGCGCTGCCGCGTTCGCTGAATGACGTGCCCTCGACGGCGTCGATCGCCTCGAGCGTGGCGCGATCCAGCAGCTCATAGAGGCTCGGGGTGACGTCGGAGCCGAGCACCGCGATCGACGCCTCTGCGGCCGCCTGAATCGACGGGAAGTAGGCCGCGATCGTCACCGTGTCGCGCGGAATGGGCTGCAGCGCCACCGTCGCCTCGGTGACCACGCCGAGCGTGCCCTCAGAACCGGTGAGCAGCGAGACGAGGTCGTACCCGACGACCCCCTTCGCGGTCACGCTGCCGGTGTGCAGGGTGCGGCCGTCGCCGGTGACGACGGTGAGGCTGCGCACCGCGTCACGGGTCACCCCGTACTTCACAGCGCGGAAGCCGCCCGCGTTCGTCGCGATGTTGCCGCCGATCGATGAGATCGCGGCACTCGCCGGGTCGGGGGCGTAGCGCAGGCCGAACTCGGCTGCGGCCGCGTTCAGCGCCACCGGCGAGACCCCGGGCTGCACGATCGCGAGCTGATCGACGGGGTCGATGCGCACAATGCGGTCGAGCGGTGAGACATCGAGCACGATCCACCCGCTGCCCGCGGCAGAACCGCCGGCGAGACCGCTGCCCGCGCCGCGCGTCGCCACCGGCACCCCGTATTCAGTCGCGAGCGCGAGCACCCGGGCGACCCCGCGGGCGGTGAACGCGCGAATCACGGCGAGCGGCGCCCCCGTGGCCTGCCACGACGAGCGGTCGGCGACGGGCGCGGTCGCGGTGGTGATGATGTCGAGGTCGCGGTCTCCCTGCTCGGTGCGCTCCGTCTGATGTGCGAAGTCCGCGAGGTCCGCGAGCAAGCGGGCGCCGGATCGCCCGGCGTCGCCGTGCGTCCCCGAGTGGGCAGGTGCTGCGTCGGTCATCTCGCTCCGGTTCTCTGCGCACGGCCGCGCCGCGCGAGTGGCGCACTGCGCACCGCTCAGGGTTTCCACCGTAGAAGTTTCTCGCCCGCGATGTCCAAGCATTTCCGTGAATGACGCGCCATACCCGATCCGAATGACAGACGAGCGGGCGCGCGGCTAGCATCCGAGCATGAGCACCGACACGAATTCCGCCCGCGACACGATCCTGATCACGGCCGAGGCGCTCGAAGCGCAACTGGCCGCCGAGCGCGACCTGCCTACTGAGGCGCCCCGCACGCGCCTGCTCGACGTGCGGTGGACGCTGCCGCGCCCCGACGGCCGCCCGGCCTTTGCCGAGGGGCATATTCCGGGCGCGGTCTACGTCGACCTCGACACCGATCTCGCGCAGCACCTGACGCCCCAAGACGGGCGCCACCCGCTGCCGGATGCCGCAGCCTTCCAAGCCTCGGCACGCGCCTGGGGCATTCGCGAGCAAGACGAGGTCGTCGCCTACGACGGCGGAGGCAACTACGCCTCGGCACGCGTGTGGTGGTTGCTGCGCGACGCCGGCTTCGATCGCGTGCGTCTGCTCGACGGCGCGCTCCCGGCGTGGACCGAGGCGGGCTTCGCGCTCGAAACGGGCGAAGCGACTGCGGTGCCGGGCGACGTCACGCTGACCTCGGGCCGCCTGCCCGCACTCGCGATCGACGAGGTCGCCGGGTTCGTGGCCGACGGCGGCGCCCTGCTCGATGCACGCGCACCCGAGCGCTACCGCGGCGACGAGGAGCCGATCGACCCCCGCGCCGGCCACATTCCCGGCGCGCTCAACGCACCGACGGGCGGCAACCTCGACGACGACGGCCGCTTCCGCTCCACCGAGGAGCTGCGCGGTCGCTTCGCAAAGCTCGGCGTCGACGGCTCGCACCCGATCGGTGCCTACTGCGGCTCGGGCGTCACCGCGACGCACAACCTCGTCGGGCTCGCGCTCGCGGGCCTCGACGGTGCGCTCTTCCCGGGATCCTGGTCGCAGTGGTCGAACCACGACGAGCTGCCCGTCGCGACGGGTTCGGCGCCCGGTTCGGCTTCGGCGGAATAACGCCCCCGCGCACGCAAAAGTGCGGGATCGCGATAGGCCATCGCGATCCCGCACTCGTGCCCCATTCCCGTTCCCACCTCCGCCGAGACCCTCTGATCTCGCCGAAACCCTCCCATCTGCACGCGCACTTCGGAGGCGCTCGGCGAGATCAGAGGGTCTCGGCGAGAACGGCCCCGCCCGCACCTCAGCGCAGCAGGCGCCGCCCCGCCGCGACCAGCGCCGCGTCTTCTTGGGGCGGGTGCACGCGTGCGCAGAGCACGTCGCGTAGCAGGCGCTCGAACGGATAGTGCCGTGACAGCCCGGGGTTGCCGATCGCTGCAACGGCGGCCTGCACTGCGGCGATCGCCGATCGCACGATCTGCACCTTCAGCACGGGCGCCTGCGCGGCGACCGACGCCTCCCCGCGCTCGATGCGCAAGGCGGCACCGTAGAGCAGGGTCTCGGCCTGCGCGATCTGCGCATCGATCTCACCCGTGACCGACTGGATGCGCTCAGTCGTCGCGATCGGCCGACCAAGCGCCGCCGGCACGCGCTCGTGCGCGAATCGGATGAATGCCGTGCGCGCCGCTCGGGCGACCCCGACGTAGAGCGCGCCGCCCTGCAGCCCGGCTCCGGCTTCGGCTGCCGCGGGGTCGCGGTACGAACCGTCGGGCTGCCGCGGAATCTCCACGAACGCGTCGGCCGGCACCACGACGTCGCGGTAGATCACGTTGTGGGTGTTCGTGGCGCGCAGCCCGAGGTGATCCCAGGTCGGCACCCACGTGATGCCGCGCGCGTCGGCGGGCACGATGAGGTGCCCCACGCGCGGCGTCTCGAGCGGCGCCGGATCACCCGGCCCCGACGACTCGGCGTTGCCCGCTGCCCCGCGTGCAACGCCACCCGACTCATCGGCGACCACCCACACCAGGTGCGTGTCGAGCGCGGTGCCCCCGGTCGCGTACGCCTTCTCCCCGTTCAGCACCCACCCGTCGGCGGTGCGCCGCGCCACCGTGGCGGGCAGCCCGCCGCGCGCCGGGGCTCCGAGCTCGGGCTCGGCGCGAATCGCGTTCGCGAGCGTGGGCCGCTCGGCGCTGCGACGCGCGAACGCCAGATAGGTCTCTTCGGGCCACGCACCGCTGCCGTCTTGCGAGCTGTGGGCGCTGAGCGCGTTCTGCGCGAGCAGCGCGACCGACGCATCGCCCTCACCGAGTGCGACGAGAATGCGCGCGACGTCGAGCGCGCCGAGCCCCGGGCCGCCGAATCGCTCGGGCACGGTCGCGGTGAGCAGACCGGCGCGATGCGCGATCTCGAGGCCGCGCTCAGGCACGGAGCCGTCGGCGTCGGCTGCGGGCGCGTGCTCCGCGATGTCGGCGGCGACCGCGGTGAGCGCGGCCTCGCTGAGATCGGGCCGCACGAACACGGGCGCATCAGCTGCAGTAGGTGCGGGTGCGGGAGCCGACCGCTCCACAACCCCGGTGCCGGCGCTCATCGGGCACCCGCCAGCGCGAAGTCGGGCGCGAGCGCTCCGAGGTGTTCGGCTTGCAGCGCGCCCCGCTCCCCCGTGGACTGCCGATGCGCGAGCTCGCCCCGCACGAGTGGCAGCACGTATCGCCCGTAGTCGATGACGTCGTTGAGGGTGTCGTACCCGCGAATCGACACGATCGACGCCCCGAGGTCGATGTAGTCGAGAATCGCCGCGGCGACGGTCTCGGGCGTACCGACCAGCGCAGTCGAGGCCCCGAAGCCGCCGGTCGCCGCGGCGGTCTTCGTCCACAGCGCTCGGTCGTAGACCTCGCCGGCCGCTGCGAAGTCGAGCGCGCGCTGCGATCCCACATTCTCGGGAGCGCCGCCTGCCGCGCGCTGACGGGCGATCGACGCCGCGTGCGTCTCGCCGATGCGCGCAGCGATGCGCTCGGCTTTCTCCCACGCCAACGCCTCGGTGGGCGCGATGATAGGCCGAAACGTCACCCAGAAGCGCGGCCGATCGGCACGGCCCGCAACCTCGGCGATGCCGATCACTCGGGCGATCTGGGCCGCGATCTCGTCGAGCGGTTCACCCCAGAAGCTGAAGATATCGGCGAGTTCGCCGCCGAGCTCGAACGCCGCATCCGATTGCCCGCCGATCGAGATCGGCAACGGCCCGCCGGAGTGCGTCGGGAACCCGGGGCCGAAATCGTCGAAGCGGTAGAAACGTCCTTCGTGACTGAACGGCTCGGTGTCGGTCCACGCGCGCCTGAGCAGCGTCAAGAACTCGCGTGTGCGGGCGTAGCGATCGATCTTGCTCAGGTAGTCGCCCTGCCGCGCCTGCTCGGCGTCGGCGCCGCCCGAGATGAGGTGGATCAGCGCCCGCCCTCCCGTGAGCTGGTCGAGCGTCGCGAGCTGCTGCGCGACGACGAGCGGAAACGCGGTGTTCGGGCGCACGGCGACGATCGTTCCGAGACGCTCGGTGAGTTGCCCGATGGCCGACGCGAGCGCGATCGAATCGGCGCCGTCGGAGCCGTAGGGCACGAGCGTGTAATCGAACCCGCCGGCTTCGATCGCGGCGGCGTAGCGTCGCACGAATTCGCGGTCGAGCCCGCGACCCGGCACCGGTGCGAGCTCCGTCGACTGTGTCGTATGGATCTGGCTGACGAACTGCACGCTCGGCGCCGCGGTGCTCGGGATCGCCGCACCTGAGGTCACGGCCGCGCTCATGCGGGCACCTCCGCGAGCTCGTGCGTCGGCGCTTCGACCGAAGTTCCGGGTGACGGAGAGCTTGCCGCCGCACTGCGCTGTCGCACCGCGTCAATTGGACGCACCCCGGGTTGCTCACCCGCCGCAGCCGCAGCCGCGAGCTCGCGCTGCACCGCAGTGTTCACGGGTGCGTTGATACCGAGTTGGCGGGCGAGCACCGCGATCTCGCCGTTCAAGAAATCGACCTCGCTGCCCGAGCCACGCGTGAAGCTCTGCCAGGTCGACAGCCCCTGAATGGGAGCATCGGCGGCGATCTCGACGCGTGCGAGATCGCGATCGTACGTGATCTCGGTCGCTGGGTCGGCGAGTGAGAACCCCGCGGCTTCGAGCACCGTGCGGGCCTCGGCAGAGAGCAGCGCCTGCAACTCCTGCCGCTCTGCCGGCGCGCCGGCCAGCACTTCGGCGGGGAACGTTACCGACACCGACAGCTTCCACGCGAGCCAGCGGCGCGGATCGTCTGTCTGCTGTACGAGCCATTCGGCGGCACGGAGATCCTGCACGATCGCCGGTACCCGCTCGGCGACCGCCGCATCGTGCGCCGCACTCGGATACGCACCGAGAATGATCTGCCCGAGTTTTGGGCCGTTACGCACGTCGATCGTGCCCGCACTGAGGTGGCTCGCGGCGATGAGCGCCACGCCGCCGATCACCTGGGCGAAATGGCGCGTGGCGACGCGCGGCGCATCGAGTCCGTTCTGCAGCGTGACGATCGGCAGCACCTCGGCTGCGGGCACCGTCGTGCCGGCGTCGTCGAGCACAACCGGACGCTGGGCCCAGGCGCGTATGGCGGCCTCGGCGTCTTGCGATTTCACCGCGAGCACGAGCACGTCATCGACACGCAGCTCGAGATCGGCGGGCGACCCGACCACCGGCGCCTCGACCACGTGATCGGTGCCCTGGTGACGCACGCGGAGCCCCCGATCGCGAATGGTGTCGAGCGTTGTGCCACGTGAAACAATCGTCGCGTCGCGCCCCGCCTGTCGCAGGCCGAGGGCGAGCGCCGCACCGACGCCTCCCGATCCGATGATGATGTACCGCGTCATCGCAGTGCCTCCCGTTCTGCTCCGGTGAATACCGGTTCGAAGTGTGCACGCCCGAGCTCGGGCGTCAGTGTCCAGGCCTCGACCACCTGATCGGGCAGGGTGCGCCGCCCCTCGATCCCTTCGAGGGCGAGGTTCGCGTCTGCCGAGCGCTCGGCGGCCCAGAGCAGGAACGCGGCCTCGGCCACGCTGCTGCCCCAGGTGACGAACCCGTGACCGGCCTGCACGATCACACGCTTGCCGGCCTGCGCCAGCTCGACGTTGGTGGGCGCGGGGGCCGCCCCGCCGGTGCCGCCGCCCTCACCCCACAGGCCGCTGCTCAGCCCCTGCAAGCCGATCAGCCCGGCCGAGTCCGTGTTGACGGCTTCGAGCGGGCGCCCGAGATTCGACCAGATGAATCCGCGCGGCGTGTGCAGGTGGAACACTGCCGCCGCCTCCGGGGCAGCGTCGTGGATCGCGATATTGCCTGCGAACCCGTACACCGCGTGGCTGGTCGCCGCCGACACGGGCGCGCCCTGGGCATTGACGAGCACGAAGTCGGCAGGAGTGACCGTGCTGATGCTGACGCCGAAAGGATTCACCCAGTAGTGGCCGGGTGCCTCAGGCGCGCGGGCGGTGACGTGACCGTTGAACCCGAACTCGTAGCCGAGCGCGCCGAAGTGGCGCAGTGCAGCGGCGAGCTCCCACCGCACGTCGCGATCTCGTGGTGCGGGCGGGGGTGGAAACGATGCGCTCATCGGGCGCCTCCTGAGGTCGGAATGGTGAGGCCGAGGTTCTCACGCAGCGTGGCGTGCGCGTACTCGGTCTGGAAGAGGCCACGGCGCTGCAGCTCGGGCACGAGGTGCTCGGTGATCGCCGACAGGCCGTGCGCGTAGTTGTTGTAGAACGGCAGAAAATTGAAGCCGTCGGCAGCGCCGCGCTCGAAGCGCTCCTGCAGCTGATCGGCGATGCGCTCGACCGAGCCGATCGGAAACCAGTGGCCGGCGGCGCTCGCGTGGTAGAGCACCAGGTCGCGCACGGTGCGCAGTTCGCCCCGCTGCAGCAGCCGCAACAGCACGCCGTAGCGCGAACGACGGCCCTCGACCGCGCTCTCGGGCGGCAGGGAATCGACCGGCACCGCGTCGTCGAGACCGAGATCCTCGAAACCCCGCCCGTCGAACTGCGACGCGAGCTGGCGACGCGCCTGCTCAAAATCGAGGTCGGCGTAGGCCTCGTGCCACAACCGCTTCGCCTCCTCATCGGTCGACCCGATCACCGGAGCGACCCCCGGAATGAGTTTGACCTCGGAGCGATTGCGCCCGGCGCGCTGCACCCGCTGCGCGAAGTCTCGTTCGAATGCCACCGACTCGGCGACATCGATCAGCCCGGTCGTGAACACGAGATCGGCGCGCGCCGCCCCGAGGTTCTTACCGAGATCTGACGAACCGGCCTGGGCGAGCACCGGCTTGCCCTGCGGACTGCGCCCGATGTCGAGTGGGCCCTGCACCGAGAAATGCTTCGATTTCCAATCGATCGTGCGCACCCGCTCGGGGTCGATGAGCAGGTTGCGCTCGCGATCTGCCACGACCGCATCACTGTCCCAGCTCTCCCACAGCGCGTCGACGACGCCCGCGAACTCCGCGGCGATCTCGTACCGGGTGTCGTGCGTCGCGTCGCCCTTGCCGAAGTTCGGGCCGCCGCCCGCCGAGGTCACGAGATTCCACCCGGCGCGGCCCGACGAAATGTGGTCGAGGGACGCAACCTGACGGGCGACGTTGAAGGGCTCGAAGAACGAGGTCGAGATCGACCCGATGAGCCCGACGCGCTCCGTCTGCAGCGCCAAGGCGCTGAGCAGCGTCGTCGGTTCGAGGCCAAGGTCGACCGACTGGGGCGACGAAGCGACCCCGTCGGCGAGAAACACGGTGTGCAGCTTCGCGGCCTCGGCCTGCTGCGCCTCGCTGACGTAGTGCTGAATGTCGCTGCGCGGGGTCTGATCGTGCGGGTAGCGTCGCCGCCAGTTTTGCGAAGGGTTGCCGAGCAGCACCCCGAGCACGAGTCCGTCGCGCTCAGCGGTGGTGGATGCGGTCATTGCGTTCTGCCTTTCGTGAGTCGGATCGGGGTCAGCGCGTGCCGTCGAGCTGCAGTTCGCGCACCCGCGGCTCGGGCTGAGGTGCAGGCAGCTCACTGGCGTCGTCGACGTCTGTATTGCCCGCGAGCGCCTCGTCGGCGGCGAGCGCGCGATCCGGCGCCCGAACTTCGGCGGCGATGGGATGAATCTCGACAAACCCGCGGTAGATCGACAACTCGACATCGATGCCGTACACCTCGCGGATGATCTCGGAGGAGTACACATCGATCGGAGCGCCGGCCGCGAGAATCTCGCCGCCCTGCAAGAAGACGACCTCGTCGCAGAAGCGCGCTGCCTGGTTCAGGTCGTGGATCGCGATGACCGCCGCGACCCCGCTCTCGCGGGCGATGCGCTGCGCGAGCGTCAACGTCTCCCACTGATAGCGGATGTCGAGCGCTGAGGTGGGCTCGTCGAGCAGCAGGATCGTCGGATCCTGAGCCAGCGCCCGCGCGATGAGCACGCGCTGCGCCTGCCCTCCCGACAGCTCGCCCACCGAACGATCGGCCAGCTCATCGAGGCCGAGGGCTGCGAGCGCGCGATCGACGTGCTCCCAATCCTCGTCGCGCGGTCGCGTGCCGAAGTAGGGGGTGCGACCGAGCAGCACCGACTCGCGCACGTCTTGCGCGAACGCCAAGTTGATGTTCTGCGGCACGTACGCCACGAGCTGTGCGAGGTCGCGCCGTGCGATCGTCGTGAGATCGGTGTCGCCCTGCCACGTCACGGTGCCGGCCTGCGGGCGGTTGATGCCCGCGATCGTCTTGATGAGCGTGGACTTGCCGGCGCCGTTCGAACCGAGCAGACCGACGAGGTGGCCAGGCTGCACATCGAACCCGACTCCCTGCAAGATGTCGTGCTTGCCATACGAGACGCGGAGCTGATCGACGGAGAGCGTCATGAGAGTGCCTTCTTTCGCGACAGGATGAGATAGATGAAGATCGGAGCACCGACGATCGCGTCGATGATGCCGACGGGCATGACCGCGGGGTTCACGATCTGACGACCGACGATGTCGGCGACGATGAGCAGCAGCGCGCCGATCACCGCGGCGAACGGCAGCAGGAAGCGGTGATTGCCGCCGATGAGCAGCCGAGCAATATGGGGACCCACGAGCCCGACGAAGCCGATGATGCCCATGAAGCTCACGGCGACCGCGGTCAGCACGGTCGCCACCGCGATGAGTTCGAAGCGCACGCGCGTCACCGGTACGCCGAGGCTCTTCGCCGCGTCGTCGCCGCCGAACGCGATCGCGTTGAGCGTGCCGCTGCGCAGTTGCACCCAGGGCAGCGCCACGAGCAGCAGCACCAGCAGCGTCACCACCTGATACCAGACCGAATTGTTCACCGACCCCCACGTCCAGCGCACGATCGCCGCGAGCACCTCGTCATCGGCGAAGTACTGGATCGCCGCCGTCAACGCCCCGAACAACTGGGTGAGCGCGATCCCGAGCAAAATCAGCGTCGTCGCCTCGAGCTTGCGACGTGACGCGAGCAGCAGCACGATCACCGTGTTCGCGATGCCCGCGACGAGCGCGCCGACCACCAACAGAATGCCGGAGGCCGTCGCGCCCGCCCCGAAGACGACGATCGCGAGCGAAGCGCCGAACGCCGCGGCCGGTGCGATGCCGAGGGTGAACGGACTGACGAGCGGGTTGCGCAGCAGTCCTTGGAACAGCACGCCCGCGACCGCCAGTGCGATGCCGCCCAGGATGGCGAGACCCACGCGCGGCAAGCGCAGCTCCCAGATGATCGTCTGCGCTTTCACCGAAGCCGCATCAGCCGGCACAGAGCCGGTCGCTTTGCTCCAGATCGCCCCGAAGAGGTCGCCGATGTCGGCGCCGGCGGTGCCCACGAGCACGCTGACCACCGAGGCGATCACGATCGCGGCGAGACCGACGACGATGGTGATGACGTGGGTGCGATACCGCGCCGCGTGACGCGATTTCTGAGGCGTCGCGGTCTGCCCGTTCTGCGGGGGCTCGCCAGCTGAGTTAGGCGAAAGCCGTTCCAAAATCGATGCGCTCATTCTCTTGCTCCGTATACAGAGTCCGCGGACTCAGCCCGCGTACTTGACGATGTAGTCGGCTGCGGGTCGGGGCTCGACGCCCTGCAGTTCGAGCCAGGTGCCGAAGTAGTCGTCGACGTCGACATCGGCGAACTCCTCGGGGTACAAGATCTTGGCGAGTGCGACCGACCCGATCTTCTTGCCGAGCGTGCTCCACAGGAAGTTGCTCGTCACGTAGATGTCGTCGTTCTGCACCGCGGTGATCTGATCCCAGCCGCCGCGCTTCGCGATCGCCGCAGCCGCGCTTTGCAGCTCCTGCGCATCGACCGGTTCGATCCCCGCGGTGAGCCCGCCGACCGTGTTCTGAATGATGACGTCGGGGTTCCGCTCGATGATCTCGACAGGATCGACCGGATAGTTGTGAATCTTGGCGCTCTGGTCATCGGTGATGTTGACGTCGCCGAAGATGTTCTCTCCGCCCGCGTCGACGATCTGGTCGTGGAACCCCGAGCCCGGCACCACGGTGCTGTACTCCGTCGAACCCTCGAAGTAGACCTTCTTGCGCTCGCCCTCGGGAATGCCCTCGGTGTGCGCCGCCAGCGTCTCATCGATGTCGTCGTAGAGCGCGGCGGCCTCGGCCGCCTGATCCTCCGTGCCGAGAATCTCGCCCAGCACCGGAATGAACTCGCGCAGCACCGTAGGATCCCACCCGGTCACCACGAACACGTCGATGCCGAACGGCTCGAGCTTCTCGACCGCGTCCTCCCACGGACCATTGCGCATCACGAACGCCACCTGCGCACCGCTGTCGACGACCGTCTCCCAGTTGGGTTCGTCGTACGCGCCGACGCTCTGCGCATCGGCGAAACTCGCCCAGTACTCCTGGTTGTTCGCATTGAGCGGGTTCGCGGGGTCGGTCGCGTCGCTGTGTGCGACGATCTTGTCGCCGCCGCCGACGAGACGCACCGCCTCGGCCTGGTACTGGAAGTCGGTGTAGACCGCCGTCACCGGCAGATCGATCTCGACCTCGCGGCCCAGCTCGTCGACGAACGTCTGCGTGCCGGTCGGTTCGGCGGCCGAGGCCGCGTCTTCGCCGGGGGCGGCAGACGCGGTGGAACAGCCGACCAAAGCGCCGGCGGCGATGCCGACTGCCGCGACCGCGGCGGCGGCCCGGGCAAGCCGTTGGATGGGTGATGACATGTCGGTGAATCCTTTCGCGCGGCGCCGGTTCGATCCGTGCGCCGTGAAGCTGAGTGAGTCCGCGCGTTCGGCGGGTGGACTCATTCGAGCAGCGCGGGCCACCGGGCGTCCAAGCACCAGGCGGAATGAGGAGTCATCACTGATCCGCATGGTTGGCGTCGGTGGGTGCCGGATCCGCGTGAACTCGCGGATCTCCGCGACTTCTGGCGTGTGCGGCGCGTGCGGTAGATGACGCGCGGGGGCCGACTCTTACGCGATGTGTCGCGCGGGGCGCGTCACACGGCGCAACGTCACGCTGGGACTGGGCGGCCCCAGCCGTGCTGTCGCCGGGCCCGGCTCACCGCTGCCCCTCACCCGCGCAGCGCCGATCCGCCCGCGTGCCCGTCCGCAGCCCCGTCCTGCCCGCCCAAAACCCGCCGAACCCCTCTGATCTCGCCGAGCGCCTCTCATCTGCGCGCACAGATGAGTAGCGTTCGGCGAGAAAGGAGGGGCTCGGCGGGGAAGAGCGCCGGGCGCACGGGAAGCGGGGCGGGGGCGAGGCGCGGGCGCGGGGGCCAGCGGGGCCGGGCTGGGCCGGGCGGGGAAGCAGCCGCTGGCCGCGCCGCGCCTACGCCGAGACGGCGCGCAAGCGGCGGTAGCGGTGCGCCGCGAAGAACTCGGTCAAGGCAGTGCGTGCCGTCTCTTCGAGCACGGCGTCGACCCCTCGGCGCGACGCGAGGTTCACGCCGATCTCGCCGAGTTCGGGCAGCGACGGGCGCACCTCGAGGCCGGCCGGTGCCGACTCGCCGGCGGCCGGGAGCACCGCGACACCGAGGCCGGCGCGGGCCGCCGCGATGACGCCTTCGAGGCTCACCGACTCGACGGCGATCTGCACCTGGTAGCCGGCCTGGTTCAGTTCGTGCAGTGCGCGCTGGCGCATGCCGCACGGTTCCACGTAGGCGACGAGCGGCAGGGGGCCATCGGCCGTCGGCGGCTCCCAGCCGGGAGCGGCGTACCACTGCAGCTGCAGCGATCCGATTTCGACGCCCACCGTCTCCGCGCCGAAGCCGAGAATAACCGCCAGATCGACTTCGCCTCGGCCCACGGCTTCGCTGATCTGCGTCGATCGATCGATCGTGAACTGCACCTGTTTGTCAGGGTATGCCCCGCTGATGGTGCGCAGCAGTTCGGGCAAGATCTGTTCAGCGGCGGTTTCGGTTGAACCGATCGTCACCTGCTGCCGGTGCCCCGTCTCGAGCCGAATGAGGGCCTCGTCGTGCGCCGCGAGAATGCGGCGCGCTTCGGCGAGCAGTGCCTCGCCGGCCGTCGTGAAGCGAATCTTGCGGCCATCGCGTTCGATCAGTGTTTGCCCGATGCGCTGTTCGAGCAGCCGCACATGCTGGCTGACCGCCGGCTGGCTCAGGTGCAGCACGGTCGCGGCGCGGCCGAAGCCTCCGTATTCCGAGATCGCCTGAAACGTCCGCAAGTGCGAAATCTCGAGAATGGAAGACATAAGCCCAGCTTATGCCAGGCCATCGTGACTTTTGCGGTACTGAGACTTACTTCGTCACACGCAGCACAGGAAAGCGCTCGCGCAGTGCGGTAAGCAGGCCGACCTCGTCGATCGTGCCCGTCACGCGACCGGCGACCGCTTGCACCTCGGGCACTGCCTGGCCCATCGCGACCGAGTCTCCACGTTTCGCGGCCCATCGCAGCATCTCGATGTCATTGCGCCCATCGCCCGCAGCGAAGACGCGTGTGCCATCGATGCCGAGGTGCGACGCCACGACCTCGAGCGCGCTCGCCTTCGTGACCCCGTCGGGCGCGATATCGAGCCACGACGTGCTGCCGACGGCGTACGAGACATGGGTGAGCCCCATCGTGCTCACGACATCGAGAAACTCTTCAAGACGGTGATCGGGTGACACGACGACCACGCGCGACGCCTGCACGCCGAGCAGTTCTTCGAACGGCACCCGGCGCTGCGTCGACGGCAGCGTGCCGGTCGGAATCTCTTCGGTGTAGAGGAACCCGCCATCGGCGAGCTCGACCGCGAATCGGGCGGTGACCAGCTGGGTGCGAATCTTGCGCAGCGCGTCACTCGGGTCGAACGCCTCGACGAACTCACGACGGTACGCACGCGGTGCGAGCGCGTCGCGGCGCAGCGTCACGGCCCCGTTTGCCGCGATGACCCACTCGGGGCGAATCTGCAGTCGCTCGACGATCGGCAGCGTCGCATCGACGGAGCGACCGGTCGCGATGACGACCTCGTGCCCCAACTCGTGAAGCGCGCGAATCGCCGCCGCGAGATCCTGGTCGATATGCCCGCCGGCGGCGTCATCGCCCGCGCCCTCGCCGAAACCGTGGTTGAGCACGGTCCCGTCGATGTCGAGCGCGATGAGGTGGCGTTCTGCGGCGGGAATGCGAGGGGCGTTGCTCATGCGGTTAGGCTCCTGCGATCGGTGTCAGCACTTCGAGGCCACCGAGGTAGGGGCGCAGCACCTCGGGCACGCGCACACTGCCATCGGCTTGCTGGTGCGTCTCGAGGATCGCCACGATCCACCGCGTCGTCGCGAGCGTGCCGTTCAGCGTCGCGACCGCCGCGGTTTTGCCGCTCTCGGTGCGATACCGCGTCGACAGGCGTCGCGCCTGATACGTCGTGCAGTTACTCGTCGAGGTGAGCTCGCGGTACGCATCTTGCGTCGGCACCCACGCCTCGATGTCGAACTTGCGCGCGGCACTCGACCCGAGGTCGCCGGCCGCGACGTCGATGACGCGGTAGTGCAGCCCGAGCGACTGCAGCATGTCTTCCTGCCACGCGACGAGACGATCGTGCTCGGCCTCGGCCTCGGCCGGGTCGGTGTAGACGAACATCTCGAGCTTGTTGAACTGGTGCACGCGCAGAATGCCGCGGGTGTCTTTGCCGTGCGACCCGGCCTCGCTGCGGTAGCAGGTCGACCAGCCGGCGTAGCGCAGCGGCCCGTCGTTCAGATCGACGATCTCGTCGGAGTGGTACCCCGCGAGCGCGACCTCGCTCGTGCCGGTGAGGAAGAGGTCTTGCGCCGGCAGGTGGTAGACCTCGTCGGCGTGCTCGCCGAGAAACCCGGTGCCCTGCATGATCTCGGGCTTCACAAGCGTCGGCGTGATCAGCGGCGTGAAGCCGTGGTCGAGCGCGCGGTTGAGCGCGTGGTTCATGAGCGCCAGCTCGAGGCGGGCGCCGACGCCGCGCAAGAAGTAGAAGCGGGCGCCCGACACCTTCGCGCCGCGCTCCATGTCGATGGCGCCGAGCAGTTCGCCGAGCTCCAGGTGATCGCGGGGCTCGAAGTCGAACGTCGGCTGCTCGCCCACCGTGCGCAGCGTGACGAAGTTCTCTTCGCCACCGGCGGGCACGCCATCGATGATGAGGTTCTGAATGCTCAGCGCGAGCGTCTCGAACTCTGCCTCGGCGGCTTTCGCCCGCGCGTCGGCGGCCTTCACGGCGGCGGCGAGCTGCTGCGCCTGCGCGATGAGCGCGGGCTTCTCCTCTTTCGAGGCGACCTTCACCTGCTTGCCGAACTCATTCTGCTCGGCGCGCAGCGACTCGAACTCGCCGAGCGCAGCACGACGACTCGCATCGGCGGCGAGCGCCTGATCTACCACCGCCTCGTCGTTTCCACGAGCGCGCTGCGAGCGCTTGACGGCTTCGGGATCGTTGCGGAGCAGTACTGGATCGATCACGCGCTCCAGCTTACCGGGGCGGAGCCTCGGAACGTCTGGCCGGCACTACGCTGGAGCCATGCCCGACACCCCCGCGCACTACCTGCCCAGTGCCGCCGTCGTGTATCAGCCCCTCAAGACCGACCTCGCTGCGCTGCGCGCGGCGGTCGGCCAGTACGAGCAGTCGGCCGGCTGGGGAGCAACGCGCTGGTACGAAACCGATGCCGACGATGCGGGCGTGCGCGCGACGCGGCAGGCCGTCGCTGACGGTGCGAACGTGGTGCTCGGCAGCGGTGGCGACGGCACCGTGCGGGCGGTGGCCGAGGCGCTCAGAGGCACGGGGATCCCGCTCGCGATCGTGCCCCAAGGCACGGGCAACCTGCTCGCCCGCAACCTCGGCGCGCCCCTCAACCGCATCGACGACGTGGTGCGCGCCGCGTTCACCGGCCGCAATCGCCCGATCGACCTCGGCATCGCGCGCATCGTGCGCGCCGATGAGACAGAAAGCGAACACGTCTTTCTGGTGCTCGCCGGCATGGGTCTCGACGCGCGCGCGATCTCGGCGACGAAGTCGACGCTCAAGAAGCGGGTCGGCTGGTTGGCCTACGTCGACGCCGGGGTGCGCACGATGATCACCGACCGGCCGCTGCAGATTCACTACTCCGTCGATCGGTCGGCGGTGAAGCCGCTGTCGGTCTACACGGTGATGATCGGCAATTGCGGGTTGATGCCCGGCGGCGTGCTGCTCATTCCCGACGCCGAGCTCGACGACGGCAAACTCGACGTCGTCGCCCTCCGGCCGCTCGGGCCGTTCTCGTGGCTGCGCATCTGGAACAAGATCGGGTGGGAGAACGGCGTGCTGCGACGATCCCGCGCCGGCCGCAAGATCATCGACCTCGTCAACGACACCCGCAGCGTCTCGTACCTGCGCGCCGAGCGGTACGCGCTCGCCGTGCCGAAACCCGAGCCGATTCAGCTCGACGGTGACGACTTCGGCTACGCCCTCACCGTGACCGGCGAGGTCGACCCGGGCGCGCTCGTGGTGCGCGTGCTGCCCGAGTGGCATGTGAGCGCCTAGGGCTTCAGCCGGCGCCGGATCACCCGGCCGATCTACGCTTCGCCGTCGGGGGTGCCTTCGATGACGCCGCGCAGCCAATCGCGGGCGTCGCGGAATCGATCGTTGTCGTGCAGGTCGCGCACCGTTGCGGTGACGCGGTCGGCGCGCGGGTACGACCCGAGGAAGGTCATCTTGGGGCTGAAGCGCTTCACGCCGAGCAGGGCGTCGGCGACGCGCTCGTCTTTGACGTGCCCCTCGGCGTCGATGACGAAGCGGTAGCGCCCCATGCGGTCGCCGATCGGGCGCGAGGCGAGCAGCGTGAGGTTCACGCCGCGCGCTGCGAACTGCTCGAGCAGGTCGAGCAGCGCGCCGGGGCGGTCTTCGGGGAGTTCGACGATGAGTGAGGTCTTGTCAGCGCCGGTGGGTTCGGCCACGGGCACGCTGCGGCTCACGAGCACGAAGCGGGTCATGGCGTCGGGGTTCTCGGCGATGCCCTCGGCGAGCACGTCGACGTCGTAGTGGTCTTCGATGCCCGGGGGTGCGATCGCCGCGTCGATGCCTTTTTCAGGGGCAAAGAGGTCTGCGGCGGCCTGCACGTTCGAGGTGGCGACGAGATGCCGGTGGGTCGGTCGCTCGTCGTCGAGCCAGGCACGGCACTGCGCGTAGGCGACCGGGTGGCCTGACACGACGTTGACGTCTGCGAGCGTGGTGCCGCGGCGTGCGACGAGCACGAAGCGCACGGGCACCAAGTATTCGCCGACGATGCGCAGGCCGGGAATGGTGGCCAGGGCGTCTTGCGCCACGGTCACTCCGCCGTCGATCGAGTTCTCGATCGCGATCATCGCCGCGTCGCTCGCACCGGTCACGACGTCGTTGAGCGCTTCGCCGAGGTTGTCGACGGGGTGCCAGTGCTGGCCGACGGCTTCGGGCACCTGTTTCAGCGCCGCCTCCGTAAAGGTTCCCGCCGGCCCCAGGTAGGAGTATCGACGGGATGCGGAGGATTCGTGCGACATGCACCTGAGCGTACCGGAGGAGCGCTCAGGTGCATGTCGCAGCGTCAGGAACCGAGCACTCGCGCGACGAGCGCCTGCGCCGCCGCCTGCACCTCTGCGAGGTGCTCGGGGCCGCGGAACGACTCGGCGTAGATCTTCATCACGTCTTCGGTGCCCGAGGGGCGAGCCGCGAACCAGGCGTGATCGGTCTGCACTTTGAGCCCGCCGATCGGCGCGTCGTTGCCGGGCGCGGTGGTGCGAATCGCGGTGATCGGATCACCCGCGAGTTCGGTGTCGGTGACGTCGTCGGGCGAGAGCACCCCGAGGCGCGCCTTCTGCTCGGGCGTCGCGGCGGCGTCGACCCGCGCGTACGCGGGTGCGCCGAAGCGCTCGGTGAGCTCGCGGTAGCGCTCGGACGGCGACTGGCCGGTGACGGCCTGAATCTCGGCCGCGAGCAGTGCGAGCAGAATGCCGTCTTTGTCGGTGCTCCAGGCGCTGCCGTCGAAGCACAGGAACGAAGCGCCGGCGCTCTCTTCGCCGCCGAACACCACGGAGCCGTCTGAGAGGCCGGGCACGAACCATTTGAACCCGACGGGCACCTCGGTGAGCGTGCGCCCGTGCGCGGCGACCACCCGATCGATGATGCCCGACGAGACGAGCGTCTTGCCGATGCCCGCCGACGGCGACCACTCGGGGCGGTGCGCGAGCAGGTAGTCGATGGCCACCGCGAGGTAGTGGTTCGGGTTCATGAGCCCGTCGGCGGTGACGATACCGTGACGGTCGGCGTCGGCGTCATTGCCCGTGATGATTTCGTACGGGCCGCGATGGGCGTCGACGGTCGACATCACGTGAGCCGACGACGGGTCCATGCGAATCTTGCCGTCCCAGTCGAGGTGCATGAACTCCCACTGCGGGTCGACGCCGGGGCCGAGCACGGTGAGGTCGATGCCGAGCCGATCGCGGATCGCCTCCCAGTAGGCGACGCTCGCGCCGCCGAGCGGATGCACGGCGAGCGCCACGTCGGATTCGCGGATCGCGTCGAGATCGATGGCTTCGCCGAGCGTATCGACGTACGCCGCGAGATAGTCGTAGCGTTCGACCCCGTCGACCTCGGCTTCGGTCGCCCGGGCGCTCGCCGTGCCGGCCTCGAGCAGCTCGTTCGCACGCGCGGCGATCCACCCCGTCGCATCGGTGTCGGCGGGCCCGCCGTGCGGCGGGTTGTACTTGAAGCCTCCGTCGCGGGGAGGGTTGTGGCTCGGGGTCACGACGATGCCATCGGCCCGGTCGGGGTCGTCAGCCGCGAGACCGCGGTTGTGCCGCAGAATCGCGTGGCTGAGGGCCGGCGTCGGCACGAACGCGGCCTCCCCGTCACCCGCACCGGTCTCGCCTGCTGCGGCGATCACGCGCACCCCGGCGGCGAGCAGCACCTCGATGGCGGTGTGCTCAGCAGGCGCTGACAGCGCGTGCGTATCGGCACCGATGAAGAGCGGCCCGGAGATGCCCTGGGCCGCACGGTACTCGGCGATCGCGGCGCTGATGGCGGCGATATGCGCTTCGTTGAACGAGCCCGTGAGCGAGGAGCCGCGGTGGCCCGACGTGCCGAAAGCCACGCGCTGCGACGCGATCGACGGGTCGGGCGTCACCGCACTATACGCAGTGAGCAACTCGTCGACGTCGATGAGGTCTTCAGTGCGCGCTGGGGATCCGGCTCGTTCGTGCATGGTTCCAGTCTGCCAGGCGCCCCCGACATTGCGGCCGAGGGCGCCCGGTCGAGTCAGCCCTGCGGCACGGCGGCGATCGCCGTCAGCTCGACGAGCATGGTCGGCCGCGCGAGTTCCGCCACCCCCACGGCGCAGCGCACCGGCACTGTATTGCCGAATCGACGCGCGTACACCTCGTTGAACGCCGCGCGATGCTCGGCGAGCCCGCGCAGGTAGATCGTGAGGTGGGCGATATCGGCAAGGGTGGCCCCCACCTCCGCGAGGTCGGCCTCGAGCGCATCGATCACCGCTTCAGACTGCGCCGTGATGCCGTCGACCAGCTCACCCGCAGCGTTCAGCGGAATCACGGTCGTGTAGGCGGTGCTGCCGATCACGGTGATACTCGACGACAGCGCGCCGCCCGACTCGGCGGGGATGCGTCGCACCCGCGCGCTCACGCTCGGCCGCCTTCGGGCTCGAACCCCGCGTCGTACATGCGTTTCCAGTTTCCGATGAACACCTGCTGCGCCTCCTCGGCGGTCAAGAGGCCGCGCTCGACGAGTCGATCGCGCACCTCTCCGAATTTGTGGAAGTCGAAGTTGTCGATCCAGGCCTCGGGCGGCGGTGCGATGTCGGCACGCGACGCGCCCTGCTGAGGCTTGCGGCTCCAACGACCGTTCCGCATCCAGGTGAGGTTGCCTGCGGGGGCGTTCGGGTCGAGATCGGATCCGTAGGCGACGTGGTCGACGCCGAGCAGTTCGACGTGACGCGCGATGAGCTCGGCTGACCCGTCGAGCGAGGCCGCATACGCGCCGGCGATGTTGTTGTAGGTGCACACCCCCAGCACGCCGCCGTTCGCCACCAGCGCGCGGAGCACCTCGTTCCCCTTGTTGCGGGCGTGGTCGTAGATCGATCGCGCGTTCGCGTGGTTGATCGCCACGGGGCGGTGCGATGCCTCGATCGCTTCGAGCGAGGTGCGCTCACCGACGTGCGAGAGGTCGACGATCATGCCGACGCGATTCATTTCGGCGACGACCTCGTGCCCGAACCGCGACAGCCCGGAGTCGACCGGTTCGTAGCACGACGAGCCGATCGCGTTTTGAATGTTGTACGTCAGCTGCACGATGCGCACGCCCAGGTGCCAGAAGTGCTCGATGAACCCAATGCGGTCGTTGAACAGCGATGAGTTCTGGGTGCCGAGCACGATCGCAACGCGTTCGGTGGCGATCGCCGCATCGATGTCGGCTCCCGCACGCGCGATGAGTGCGACGTCGCCGTGCTCTCGCACGAGATCGTTCCACCCGGTCAGCACGTCCATGGTCTCGAGCGCATCCTCCCAGAACGATGCGGTGATGGTGACGGCTCGCACGCCGCCGTCGCGCAACTGCTGCAGCGTCTGCCGGTCGTATCGCCCGCACTGCAGTCCGTCGATCACGGCCGATCGGTGCGCACCGGTCATGCCAGCACCGCCCGCTCGGTGCTCTGCGCTTCGCGTCGCAAGTGCAGATAGGTCTCTTCGCTCACTTCGCCGAGCAGGTTGCCGTCGTCGTCGTAGAGCTGCGATCCGGCGTGCCGGCGCGACAGCTCCGAATCGGGGGTGAGCGCGGCGTTCGACTCGTGGAAGAGCCGCCAGAACTGCTCAGCATCGAGCTCGTACCCGTCGAGCAGAATGCGCCGCATGCGTTCACCCGCGGCCCCTTCCGCCGGGTGCACCGGCAACAACGGCACCGCATGCGGGGTGAGGATCGCCCGATCCCCGGAATTCGCGTCAGCTCCCTGGGGCAGTTCGATCTCGAACGCGACGCCGCGCACGGCGGCGTAGTCGCCGAGGGCTGCGGCGATCCGGATGCCCGGTGTCGCAACGACCTCGACCCGCGTCTCACCGCGTGCGGCGGCGAGCGCGAGCTCGTCGACGAGCGCGGGGAGCAGCACGAGCGCCGCGGTGCCACGGCCGTCGAGCGCGACGCCGGCATCGGTGTGCGTGACCGCGAAACTCGTGCGTGCGTCGGCGTACGCACCGCTGAGCTGTTCCATCTCGGTGATCGCGTCGAAGCCCTCGGCTTCGGCTGCCATGATCGCGTCTCTCACGGCGTTCACGGCGAAGCCGGGCAGCGACTGCGCGTGCAGGTAGCGGCCCACCATGTGCCGCATTTCGCGGGCCGACGCTCGCATTCGGGTGGTCATCGTGCGGCTCCGATCGTCGCGGCGGGCATCTGGGGGTAGCGGGTCTCGAGTTCGAGGCCTTCATTCAGGTCGGCGGCCGTTGGGGCGCCAAGATAGATGAGGCCGAGCACGTTGCGATCGTCTCCTTCGTCGACGGTGCGCAGCAGCCCGTGCACGGCCGAGTTCATGAAACGCACGATGGAGACGGGAACGAAGCTCTCGTCGAGCATGTTCATGTGGGGTGAGTGGAAGCGGAAATCGCGCAGGGATTGCATGCGCTCGATCGCGGCGCGCAGGTCGGGGCGTTCGCGCAGCAGCTCCCCCACGTTTGTCGCGGAGCTGGTCGAGAGTGCCGCGTGCAGGGCTTGCACGGACGTCGGCAGGTCGAGCGCCCAGTTGTGGCCGCCCTCGACTTCGGTCGCCGCACCGCGACGCGGCTCCTCGGCATCTGCCGACTTGTACCAGACGAAGTGCCGGGCTCCGGCCCCGCTCATGTCGATGTCGAGCGCCCAACGGTAGTCGCGCTCGATGATCTCGGCGAGCTCGCTGGTCGGCATGACGGCATCGGCGACGAACTGCTCGGAGCGAATGCCGCCCTCGAGCGCCTGCTCGATGCGTTCGTAGGGCAGCAGCTCGAGCAGATTGGCCGCGACGAGCTCCCAGGCCTCATGGTCGATGCGGGTTTCGAGTCGCTCGAGCAGTGCTGCGCCGGTCGTCGCCCCCGCCGTCAGGAGCGCGTCGAGTTCGGCGATGGCCGTATCGAGCTGCACCGCGACCTCATGCGGGTCGTCGAAGCGGCTGTAGTGATACGGGTCGACGCGCGCGAAGTCGGCAGCGCGCCGCAGCAGTTCGCGATACTGCTCAGCAGCACCGAGTTCGCCAGCCGCGCTGTCGCTTCGCGCGGCATCGAGTGCGAGCGGCAGCTGCGCCGCCTCGGCGAGCAGCGTCTGGCGCTGCTCGAGCCAGGTGCCGATGAGCATGGGGTGGGTGTTCACGAAGAACAGCAGGCCGAGCGCGGAGCCGTTGCCGATGCCGATCATGCGGCGCACCTCGCGGTCGAGCACTGCCGCGTCGGGGTCGCGGTGACGCGCCATCTGCTCGACGAGGTCGGCCGCGAATTCGCGCATGATGTAGGCGGAGAGCAATTGCGCGTGCAGCGGCAGCCGCAGTGCGTGGTCGGATTCGAGGGTCAAGAACGAGCGCGTCAAGAACGTGCCGTTGCCGTCGAGGCCCGTGTTGCGCATGAGGTACCCGACCTCCCACAGCGCGCGCAGGTCGGGCTGGTTCCCCGCGGCGAGCGCCTCGACCGTGTGGTCGAAGGCGCGGAAGCTGCGATTGGAGCGGGCCCAGGTCAGGGTGCCGGGCACCGCGCGGCCCGCGTAGAGCTTGGGCAGCTCGGTCCGCGTCTGCGCGCGATCCTCAGCGGTCGTGGGCCCCTCGATCAGCGCTCCCATCATGTCCCAGTTCTGACCGGTGATGCGCCCGGTGCGGCCGTCGAGTGTCGGTTCGAAGCTGAACACGACGAAGTCGAAGACCTGGCCGGTTCCCGTCGTCACTCGGTAGAGCGCTTCGCCCTCCGCGCGATCGTCGATGTCGAAGTGCACGATCTCGAACGTCCACGCCTCCCGCTGCATCTTCTCGAGCAGACTGCGCCCTGCAGAGATGCGGCTTGCGGGCAGCGACTGCAACCGGCTCGGCTGCAGCAGCAGGTCGGGATCGAGAATCCGGCGCGGCACCGGAACGATCGGGGGCGTGGGGAACATCGGCACTCCTTTGTGGTGAGGGGGTATTACGCGAGAAGGATTCCCGCGCTCTGCTGTGTCAGATCTTCGATCGCGCGGGCCCCAGCTTCGAGAGTGGAGAGCACGTGGTCCGGCTTCGTGCGACCGTGCGGCCAGTGGGCCGACAGGGCGAACCGCACCCGACCGGGCGTGCGACCGACGGGAACCGCGACGATCTCGATGGGGTCGAACTCGTCGTCGACGAGCATCGCGTAGCCCGTGCTGCGCACCTCCGTGCGGTGGGCCGCCGAGGGAAGCTCCACGCCGGCTCGCTGCAGTCGGGTGAGGTCGTCGTCGCCGAGGTAGCTCGCGAGCACTGAGCCGAGCGCGCTCCCGGCGATCCCGAACCGCTGGCCGTGCTCGAGCGACACGTGCACATTGCGGGGCGGCAGGCCGCGACCCACGATGGTGACGGAGTCGCCGTCGAGGGTGCCGAGCGAGGTGCCCTCCCCCAGCTCCTCGGCGAGCCGTGTGAGCTCTTCGGCGATGCGCTGGTCGACGCTGGCGTGGCGCAGTGCGGCCTGTGCGACGCGCACGGGGGCGAACGTCAGCGTGTAGGCGCCCTGCGAGTCGGCGCGCAACCACCCAGCGGCGACCAGCGTCACCAGTTGGCGGTGCACCATCGATCGGGACCCGCCGACCCGTCGCGCAAGTTCGGAAACACCGAAGGGAGCGCTGGTCTTCGCGATCTCTTCGAGCAGGCGCAACATCTTGAGGTTCGAGGTCAGCGGCGCCGTGCCACTGCCCGCGGAAACACTCTCAGTCATGATTTCTCCAGTCATTTGTCACTCATTCCGTGACGAAATTGCGCATTGAATGACACGAAGTTAGCCATCTCTGCGCAATCCGTCAACTCGATCTTCTGCGCACCATCACCACACCGTCAGCGTGAAGCATCGGTAACGATGCGCAAATCGCACTTGACGGCGCGCGTGGCACCGGTAATATCGCTCTCACTGCTTCCCAAATGAGAAACAGTTGTCACGATATGGTTGACACTAGTTTGGACGACGAGGTCTGGCAAGCCCTCCACCCAAAACAGTGCACCAGCGACACCCGACACCGAAAGGAATCGCGTTATGGCATCGAGGCCAATGCGACACGCAGTGGGAGCCACGGCTCTGCTGCTCGCCGGCGTACTCACGGTCACGGGCTGCTCAAGCGGCGCGCAGCAGGCGGGAGGGGCTTCGACGGAGAAGTCCGGAACCCTGGTCATCGATCAGGCCTTCACGGCCCAGTCGATCGATCCGGCAACCATCTTCCAGGTGACCGACGCGATCACGGCGAGCGGGCTCTATCAGACGCTCTTCACCTACATCGACAACGTCGCCGAACCGCAGCCGCTGCTCGCCGAGTCGATCACCGCGAACGATGCGGCGACCGAATTCACGATCGCGTTGCGCACCGACGCCGTCTTCGCGAACGGCAATCCGGTCACTGCGGCCGACGTCGTGTTCTCGCTGAACCGACTGAAGCACCTGCAGGCGAGTCCTGCATATCGCATGGATGGCGTGACGGTCACCGAGATCGACGAGCACACCGTGCAGCTCACCACCGAGAATCCGGCGCCCTACATCGAGCACACGCTCACGGCGCCGCCGCTCGCCATCGTCGACGACGAGGCCGTGCGCGCCGCAGGCGGCACCGACGCCGAAGACGCCGCCGACACCGACACGGCGGGCCAGCTCTTCACCCAACCCGACAACGGCGTCGGCAGCGGCCCCTACACGCTCGAGAGCTACGACACGAACTCGCAGATCGTGCTGGTGCAGAACGAGAACTACTGGGGCGACGCCCCCGCCTACGATCGCATCGTGATCCGCAACGTCAACAATGCGCAGCAGCAGAAGGCGAACATCGAAGGCGGAGAGAGCCAGATCGCGCTCGACATTCCGGGCCGCATCGCGGAAGGCATGGAATCCGAGGCGCTCCACGTGCAGTCCTCGTCGTCTCCGGAGGTGCTCTACCTGGCGCTCTCGCAGAAGTCGGGGGCCGCGACGGCCGATCCCGACATCGTCGAGGCGATCAAGACCGGTATCGACTACGAAGCACTGCGCACGCTGGTCGGCGCCGGAGCGAAGGAAGCGACCGGCATCATCCCCTCGATGATGCTCGGCGCGCTCCCCGCGTCGGATGCACCGAAGTCGGATCCGGAAGCCGCGAAGCAGCTGCTCGCCGACGCGGGCAAGAGCGGCACGGAGATCAGTCTCGACTACGCGAACGACTACACGCGTCTCGCCGGAATCGACTACAACATCCTCGCCCAGGGCCTGCAGACCCAGCTGGAGGCGATCGGGCTGAAGGTCACCCTGAACCCCACACCGACCTCAACCTCGCTGCAGCGCTACGTCGACGGCGACACGGAGATGGCGCTCTGGTCGTGGCCGCCGGACACGGCGGACGCCTCCGACGAGCTCGTCTTCGCGCCCGGCGGCCTCATCGGCGAGCGCGTGCACTGGCCTGCGGATGCCGCCCCCGAGGTCGCCGCGCTCGCCGAGCAGGCACGCGTCGCGACCGGTGACGATCGCGAGGCGGCGTTCAGCGCCTGGAATGCCGCGATGAACGAGGAGGCGCCCTTCGCGTTCCTGCTCGAGCCGTCGTTCTTCCTGGTGGCTTCCTCCAGCGTCGAGCACGTCAGCCACGACCCGCTCGCCGCCATCAACCTCTCCCAGATCAAGTAGGAGTAACGGAACCCATCGTGACTCACACACTCTCCGAAACCGGGGCGGACGTGCAGACGCCCGCCCCGGCGCCGGGCGGCGGAGCGGGCTACTTCCGTTTCGTTCTCCGTCGTCTCGGCACATCGCTCATCACGCTCTTCGGCATCACCGTGGTCTCGTTCGGGCTCGGCGTGCTCGTGCCGCTGCGCCCCGAGACGGCCAATCTGAGCCAGCAGGCGCTTTCGAACCCCGAAGCGGTCGCCGCCTTCCGCGAGAAGTTCGGGCTCAACCTGCCGGTCTGGGAGCAGTATCTGCACTATCTCGGCGGCCTCTTCCGCGGCGATCTGGGCATCTCGCAGCAGACCGGCCAACCGATCTCGGCAGATCTCGCGAAGTATGCTCCGGCGACGCTCGAGCTCGTGCTCTGGGCGACCGTGCTCTCGGTGCTGATCGGCGTCACCCTCGGCATCATCGCCGCGTACGCGCGCAATCGCTGGCCCGACCACGTGGCCCGTGTCGTGTCGCTCATCGGCGTGAGCCTGCCCACGTACTGGCTCGCGCTGATCGGCTCGTCCATCCTCTTCCGCCAGCTCGGCTGGCTGCCCGGCAGCGGTCGCCTCGACGCGTCTTCCACCCCACCGACCCGTGTCACCGGGTTCATGACCATCGACACCCTGCTCGCGGGCGACCTCGGCGCCTGGGGGTCGGCCGTGGCCCACCTCATCCTCCCGGCGATGATTCTCGCGCTCTCCAACCTCGGCATGGTGCTGCGCTTCACCCGCAGCGCCGTACTCGACGGGTTGAACACCGACGCGGTGAAAGCGGCGCGCGTCAAAGGCCTGCCCGGTCGACGCGTGCTGATCCGGTACGCCGTGCGCAGCGCGTCGAGCCCCATCATCACGGTGACCGCACTGTCGTTCGGCTTCCTGCTCGCCGCGACGGTGTACGTCGAGCAGATCTTCTCGTGGGGCGGGCTCGGCCAGTACGCCTATCGCTCGGCGACCAACCTCGATGTGACCGCGATCACCGGCATCTCCGTCGTGATCGCCGTGATCTTCCTCGCCGTCAACTTCATCGCCGACCTGCTCGCGTCGGCCTTCGACCCAAGGATCCGACTCCAATGAGCCGCACCGATGTGATCTCGATGATCGCCACTCCCGAACGCCGTCGGCGCGTGCCCGCATGGATGCGCACGCCGTCGATGATCGCCGCGGCCGCCGTGCTGCTGATCTGGCTCGCCGTGATGCTCATTCCGGCGCTGACCCCCTACGATCCGCTCGCCACCTCGGGCCCAGCACTGGCGCCGCCCGATGCCGCGCACCTACTCGGCACCGACGCACTCGGGCGCGACAACCTGAGTCGCACCCTGGCCGCGGCCCGCACGTCGATTCCGAACGGCCTCATGATCGTCGCTGCGGCGGCGGTGCTGGGCACCGCAATCGGGCTCGTCGCCGGCTTCTTCGGGGGCTGGATCGACGAGATCCTCATGCGCATCGCCGACCTGGTCTTCGCCTTCCCCGGAATCATCCTCGCGATGGCCATCGCCGCGGCGCTCGGCCCGAGCGTGCAGAACGCCGTCATCGCCGCCGCGATCAGCTGGTGGCCGGCATATGCCCGCGCCGTGCGCTCGATCGTGCTGGCGCTGCGCGAGTCCGAGTTCGTGCTGTCGAACCGCCTCTCAGGGGTCGGGCCTTTCCGCTCGATCGTCGTCGATCTACTCCCCGCGGTCAGCGGCTCGGTGCTCGTGCTCGCGATGCTCGACATTGGTTCGGCGATCCTGTTTCTCGCGGGTCTCTCATTCCTCGGTCTCGGCGCCGTTCCCCCGGCGCCCGAATGGGGGTCGATGATCTCGGGAGCGGTGCAGTACTTCGATCAGTGGTGGCTGGCGCTCGCGCCGGGTCTCGCCATCGTCTCGGTGGTGCTCGCGTTCAACATCATCGGCGACGCCATTCGCGACCATCTTGAACCACGACTCAGCGAGAACGGAGCCGGCGCATGACGCTGTTGGAGGTCACCGAACTCACCATCGCCCGGGCCAGCGGTGCCGGATCACCGCTCGTCGACGGCGTCTCGTTCTCGGTGCGTGCGGGCGAGGTCGTCGGCGTGGTCGGCGAGAGCGGGTCGGGAAAGACGCTGACCGGGCTCAGTCTGCTCGGCCTGCTGCCCGACGGTCTGGTCGCGCGCGGTTCCATCCGCTTCGACGGGCGCGAACTGCTCACACAGTCGCCGCGAGAGTGGGAGCGCACCCGAGGCGCCGAGATCGCCATGGTGCTGCAGGATCCCTCGTCGAGTCTGCACCCCATGCTCAAGCTGGGCGAACAGCTCACCGACCACGTGCGCCAGCACCTCGGCATCAGCTCCGCAGCCGCCGAGGCGCGCGCGATCGAGTTGCTCGAGCGCGTGCATCTGCGCGAACCGAAGCGCCTGCTCGGCCAGTACGCGCATCAACTCTCCGGCGGCATGAAGCAGCGCGTCTCGATCGCGATCGCACTCGCGTGCGATCCGAAGCTGCTGATCGCCGACGAACCGACGACGGCGCTCGACGCCAACATCCGCACCGGCATCATCGCGCTGCTCGACGAACTGCGACGGGAGTCGGGCATGGGCATCATCTTCGTCACGCACGACCTGGCGATGCTGAGCACGATCGCGGATCGGCTGAACGTCTTCCGCACCGGCGAGATCGTCGAGTCCGGAGACGCGGATTGCGTCTTCCGCTCCCCGCAGCACCCCTACACGCGGGTGCTGCTCGATGCGGTGCCGCAGGTACCGTGGCCACTGCCACAGGAGGTCCAGTCGTGAACGAAACACAGCTCTCCGCCGCCCTCGTCGAGGTGCGCGACGCCGTCGTGAGCTATCGCATCAAGGGCAAGGGTCGGTTCATCGCGGTGCAGGGAGTCGATCTTGAGGTGCGCGCCGGCGAGATCATCGGCATCGTCGGTGAAAGCGGCTGCGGCAAGTCGTCACTCGCACGTGCGCTCGTCGGCATCAATCGGTTGAGCTCAGGGTCGATCCGATTTCTCGGCGCCGACGTGACCCCGCTCCCGATCCGCCGTCGGCCCGGGCACCTCGTGCCGCTGCAGATGGTGTTCCAAGATCCGTACGCCTCGCTCAATCCGCGCCGACGCATCGAGCGCCAGCTCGAAGAGGTGTGGCATGCGGCGGCGCGCGCACGCGGGGTCGCACGCACCGCTGCAGCGTGTCAGGGCGCGATCACCGAGGTGCTCGAACGCGTCGGAGTCGATCCGGCCCTGCGCACCCGATACCCGCACGCGCTCTCTGGCGGGCAGCGGCAACGCATCGCCATTGCGAAAGCGCTGCTCGCGGAGCCGCGGGTGATCGTCGCCGACGAACCGATCTCGGCGCTCGACGCGTCGTCGCAGAAGCACGTCGGCGCACTGCTGCGGCGACTCGTCGACGAGTTGCAGATCGGCATGGTGATCATCTCGCACGACCTCGCCGTCGTCGCCACGATCGCCGACCGCACCGCGGTGATGCGCGCCGGAGTGTTCGTGGAGCAGGGCCCGACGGAGCGGGTGTGGACGGCGCCCGAGCACCCCTACACACGCGAACTGCTCGGTGCGGTGCCGGCCCTCGTGGGTCGGTGATCCCGCACCACCTCTGATGGCGGCGGAACGCGAGCTCACCATCTCACGATGAGTTCGCGCTCCGCCGCCGCCCGGCCTGAAACCGCACGTTCACACGTGCGGACTACGCTGAGGTCATGACCCAGAACGAACCGCACCCCCGCCGCGCTGAGATCGAATGCTGGCTCACCGACATGGACGGCGTGCTGGTCCATGAGAATCGGGCGATCCCCGGTGCCGCCGAACTCATCACGCACTGGCAGCAGAACGAGATTCCGTATCTTGTGCTCACCAACAACTCGATCTTCACCGCGCGCGACCTCAGTGCGCGTCTGCATGCTTCGGGTATCGCGGTGCCCGAAGATCGCATCTGGACGAGCGCCCTCGCGACCGCGGCGTTCTTGAAGCAGCAGCAGCCCGGCGGCTCGGCGTTCGTCATCGGCGAGGCCGGCATTCTGACCGCGCTGCACGACGCGGGGTACGTGATGACCGAGTCGAACCCCGACTTCGTGGTCGTCGGCGAAACCCGCAACTACTCGTTCGAGGCCATCACGAAGGCGATCCGCCTCATCATCGGCGGCGCGCGCTTCATCTCGACGAACCCCGACGCCACCGGCCCGAGCCAGGAGGGGCCGCTGCCCGCGACAGGCGCCATCAACGCGCTCATCACGAAGGCGACGGGCAAGCACCCCTATGTGGTGGGCAAGCCGAACCCGATGATGTTCCGCTCGGCGCTCAACCAGATCGGCGCGCACTCGCACAACACCGGCATGATCGGCGATCGCATGGACACCGACGTGGTCGCCGGCATCGAGGCAGGTCTGCACACGGTGCTCGTCATGACGGGCATTTCGGATCGCGCCGAGATCGAGCGCTTCCCGTTCCGCCCCGACGAGGTCATCGGCTCGGTCGCCGACCTGCTGTAGGGCGCGCCGCCGCTCGGCCCGCCGCCGCCCCGCCGCCGCTCGGCCCGCCGCCGCTTCTTCGCGGATCGGGGTAACTTCGGACCAGTGTTTCGGCAGCAGAACCGCGCCGCACTGGTCCGAAGTTACCCCGATCCGGAAGGGCCGAGTGGCAGCGCAGCGGCACGGCAGCAGGCGCGGCCGTGAGCATAGACGGCGCTATGCAAAAATATGTCCCCCGCAGAGGGGTCACGCTCTCCCCACCGCACGGATTTCGGGTTACATTTTCTCTCGGGTGGGATCTCGACCGCGCCCACGCGCGCATCCGCGCGCGATTCGCACTGGCGCGGTCGCGAGGTCGATTTCGAGGAGGAACACGTGTCAGCTGCACAAGTACGACGGAGCGACAGGCGGGTGTGGCTCGCGCTGCTGGCCGTCGCCGCACTGGCGGTGACCCTGCTCAGCGGAGCAATCGCCGCCTCGACCCCCGCCCACGCCGATGCGCCGCCGACCCCGGTCGCCGCAGCCTTCGCCGCCGGGCTCTGCGAGAACACGACGGGCAACCCAGCGGTCGACGCCGACAACGGTCCGGTCGCGAACCTGCTCAGCGTCTTCGGCGGCCGCCTCGAGACCTACAACGCCGGCGGCGTCGTGCCGCTCTATAACAACAACGGCCGCAGCGGCTGGTCAAACGGCACCAGTCAGTACGCCGCGAACCCGATTTGCACCGTTCGCTACTCGGCAGCGGCCGAGGGCCCGGTCTCGTCGTGGACGTACTGCACCTACGATCGCGCCTCGGTCTGCGCCTGGACGAATGCAGACGGCTACCTTCAGCGCAACGACACGGTGCTTCCCGCGATGGAGTACGTCGACCCCGACACGCGCCTGACCGACGATCAGAAGAAGCTGCAGGCGTACATCATTCAGAACGACCTGCCCGTGGTCGCCGGCTCCAACGGCAACGGCGGCACGGTCGCAGCCGACACGGTCGCGAACAACGACAGCCCGGCGCAGCGCGTGCTGCGTCAGAACCTGGTGCACTGCATCGACAACCCGGGGCGCAGCGGGGCCGAGCAGTTCTGTGCCGACAATATGAGCGCGGCGACTCAGGCGCGCATCCTCGAGATCATCGGGTCGGCTCCCGAGGCGCAGCTCGCCGCCGAGAGCCCCACCTCAACCCTCACCCCGGGCGCCGACGGCACCGTCACGGTCACGACGACTCTCGCGGGCATCCCGCTCACCGTCGAGGTGACCGGCGGCACCCTCGAGAGTGTCGACGGCCCGGCAACGCTGAACGGCACCACACTCACGGTCGACAACGATGCGACGCTCCCGGCGACGCTGACGCTGCACGTCACGCGCGCCGACGCGGGCACGGTGTCGGTGGCGGTCAGCGGTGTGCCGCCCGTGATCGAGAACGTGGGCTATGCACAGACCAGCAGGTTCGCAGGCGACACGCTCTGCCAGATCTTCGCCACCTTCGAGCCCGAGCGCCAGCAGCCGCTCGTCGCCTCGGCTGAGGTGGTGTTCGCCGAGGCGGCGATCCCGAGCATCGGCACGTCATTGGTCGATGGTGCCGATCAGGATCAACTGCTCCCCTGGAACGGTGGCACCGTCATCGATACCATCACGTACGCAGGGCTCACCCCGGGCACCGAGTACACGGTGACGGGCGAGCTGTACAACCAGGCCGACAGCAGCCCGACGGGCATCACCGGCTCGACGACGTTCACCGCGGAGCAGGCGGAGGGCACGGTCGACGTGACCTTCACGATTCCGACCGGGTACTCGGGCACGAAGCTCGTCGCGTTCGAGTGGCTGTACCTCGGTACCGACACCGAGGGCGAGGCGATCGCCGAGCACACCGATATCGAAGACGCCGCGCAGACTGTCACGATCGGCGAGGTGCCGACCACGGCGACGCCGGCGATCGGCACGACGCTGCTCGACTCGGCCGACGGCGACCACGTGCTGCCGTGGAACGGCGGCACCGTCATCGACACGGTCACCTACGAGAACCTGACGCCCGGCACGGAGTACACCGTCACCGGTGAGCTGCACGACCAGGCGACGGGCGATGCAACCGGCATCACGGGTTCGGCCACGTTCACGCCCACCGAGGCGAGCGGTTCGGTCGAGGTCACGTTCGTCGTGCCGCAGGGCTACGCCGGCACGACGCTGGTCGCGTTCGAGTGGCTGTACGTGGGGTCGCCGGTCGACAATGAGGCCTCCGCAGAGCACACCGACATCGAAGATGCGGCGCAGACCGTCGCGGTCGAGAACGTGGTGACCGCGAACCCGACCATCGGCACCTCCCTGACCGATGACGCCGACGGCGACCGGGTGCTGCCCGCGACCGGTGGACGCGTCACCGACGTCGTCGCCTACCAGAACCTGACCCCGGGCGCCGAGTACACCATTACCGGTGAGCTCATGGACCAGGCCACGGGCGAGGGCACCGGCATCACCGGCTCGGTGACCTTCACCCCGACCGAGGCCAGCGGTTCGGTCGAGGTCGCCTTCACGGTTCCGTCGGGGCATGCCGGATCGCGTCTCGTCGCCTTCGAGTCGCTGTTCACGGGCACCGACACGTCGGTCGAACCGATCGCCGTGCACCACGACATCGACGACGCCGCGCAGACGGTCACGATCGAGCGCTCGACGACCACGACGCCGACCACGCCCACGACGCCGACCACCCCGACGGTGACGCCTAAGCCGGGCACGCCGGTCACGCCCGCCTCACACACCGGGCTCGCGCGCACCGGTGGCGAGACGCTGGCGCCGATCGCGCTCGCGGGCGGCGCAGCGCTGCTGCTCGGCGCCGCGCTGATCGCGGTGCGCCGTCGCCGCTCGCGCGTCGCTGAGTCAACGGAGAGGTAGTCGCCTCACCTGATCACGATCGGGGTAACTTCGGACCAGTGTTGCGGCGTTCTGCGCACGCGACACCCACCCGAAGTTGCCCCGATCGTGCGTTGGAGATGGACGCGGCGGGACGCGGGGGCAGACTCAGAGCGGCGGAGCGGCAGAGACGCTGAGCGGCAGCACAGCGGCACAGCGGCACAGCGGCACAGCACAGCGCAGCAGCGCGGCGGATCACCCGGCGTTCGTCAGCCCGACGTACATCGAGTGGTGCAGCTCTTGCACGTGCGCGGCCGTCAGCGCCGCCGCTGCACCCGCGTCGCCGGCCGCAAGCGCGGCAACGATGTCGTGGTGCTCCTGGTTGCTCGATCGCAGCAGGCCCATGCTGTAGGGCAGAAAGTAGGGGTCGAGCGCGGCGTTGACGCGCGCGACCTGCGCCTCGGCCCGAGGGGTGCGTGCTGCCTCCACCACGCGCCGGTGAAACGCCCGGTCGAGGTTTCTGAACTCGGCCCAGCTCTCGGTCTCGGCCATCCGTTCGGCGAGATGCGTGAGTTCGCGCAGATCGTCAGTGCTCCGGGCGGCTGCGGCGAGCGCGGCGAAGCCGGCCTCGAGCACCGCGCGCTCGTCGATCAGGGTGTGCACGTGCGAGTCGTCGTCGAGAAACGACTGCACGGGTGCGTCCATTCCGTGCTGCCCGGCGGCTTCGGGGCTCCCGACGTATGTGCCACCGTATCGCCCGGCGCGGCGCACCACGACGCCTTCGTCTTGCAGCACGGCGAGCCCGCGGTTCACGGAGGTGACGCTGACGCCGAACGACTCCGCCATTTCGTCGGCGGGCGGCAGCCGGTCGCCGGCCACGAGCAGCCCGAGCGTGATCGCGAGGGTGATGCGTGCACGCACCGTGTCGATCGCGCTCAGGCGAGAAATGGCGGCGACGCGCGGGGTGTCGAGGGGGTCTCGCTGATCCTCCCCGATCACGCGCGTCGCTGCACCGGTCATCTGTTCAGCTTAGCGAGCGGATCGCCCGGCCTCAGGGCCGCGATTCGGCCTCGAGCACGCGGTCGAGTTGAATGTCGACGGTGCGGCCACCGTCTTTGCGGTTGACGATCGCGCCGACGATGAGTGCGACCGGCGGCACGAGCGCGAGCCCGATGCTCACCGCGAGGCTGCCGCTCGTCACCATGGTGAAGTTCGAGAGCACGAGCCAGGCCGAAACGCCGAGCGCGACGACGGCGAAGATCGGCACGATGGTCGCCGTCCACACGTTCTTCCGCAGTCGCGGGTTGCGCAGGAAGAAGAACACCACGGCGATCGTCGTGAGCAGCATCATCATGACCATGCCGACTGTCGCGACGCCCGCCATGTATCCGAACACCTGTACCAAGGGGTCGAGGCCGATGACCACGAAGATCACGACGATCACGAGCGCGGTGATGCTCTGCACGATCGATGAGAAGGCGGGGCTGTGGTGCTTGGCGTGCACCATGCCGAGTCGCGCGGGCATCGAGCCGATCTTCGCGAGCGCGAACTGGTAGCGCGCGATGATGTTGTGGAAGCTCAAGACGCACGCGAAGAGGCTGGTGATGAGCAAGATCTGCATGGTGCTGCGCGTCAGCGATCCGGCGAATTCGCCCGCGGTGTCGAGCAGCATATTCTTCGACCCGAACAGCGTCTGCTGCGCGACCTCGGTCACGTTGCTCGCCCCTGATGCGACCACGAGCACCCAGACCGAGAGCGTGTAGAAGACGCCGATGATGGCGACAGCCAGGTAGGTGGCGCGCGGAATGGTGCGTGCAGGATCGCGAGCCTCGTCACGGTAGATCGCCGTCGACTCGAAGCCGATGAACCCGGTCAGCGCGAAGAGCACGGCGACGCCGAGCCCGGGGGTGAGAAAGACCTGCGGGTCGAACGATTCGGCGGAGCGGCCTTCGGGGCCGCCGTTGATGAGCACCGCGATGTTCACGATCATCATGACGAGCATTTCGAGCAGCAGTGCGACGCCGAGCACCTTCGATGAGAGGTCGATGTGCCGGTACCCGAGGAAACCGACGATGAGCAGGGCCGCGATCGCGAACACCGACCAGTGAATCTCGGGCCCGCCGTAGTGGCGCACGAGATCCATCACCGCCCACCCCATGTAGCCGTAGATGCCGACCTGAATCGCGGTGTAGGCGACGAGTGCGACGTACGCGGTGCCCATGCCGAGACGACTGCCGAGCCCGATGGTCACGTAGCTGAAGAAGGCGCCCGCCTCTTTCACGTACGGGGTCATCGCGACGAACCCGACGGCGAACAGCAGCAGCACGATCGACGCCAGCAAGAAGCCGACGGGTGCGCCCGCGCCGTTGCCCTGACCGATAGCGAGCGGGGCGTTGCCGCCGATAACGGTGAGCGGGGCCGCGGCCGCGATCACCATGAAGGCAATGCTGCCGGTGCCGAGACTGCCCGTGAGGCGCGAGCGCTCGGCGGGTCGAGGAGCGTCAGTGGTCATGAGAACTTCCTTGTTCGAATTCGGGGTCGGTCGACGCCGCTGCCGCGGTGCGCGGTGGCGGACTCGGGGTCGGGGTCGGGGTCGAGGTCGGAGCGGGGCCGGAGTCTGGGTCGGTGCCTGCCGGCTCGGCTCTGGCCGAGCGCGGTCAGGGGTGGGCGTCGTCGCGGAAGAGCCCGCTGCGCACCTCCGCGAGGTAGGGGTTCTGCGCGCGCGACTGCTCGCCGAGCGAGCGGTCGATAACGGCGGTGAGCAGTGCTTCGCCGCGGGCCGGAGCCTGCGCGACGTGCGCGCCGAGGGGGCTCGCGATCACGCTGCGACCGACGTAGTGCAGGTCGCCATCGGGGCCGTGCTGGTTCGCGTAGGCGACGTGCACGCCGTTCTCCCACGCCCGCACCCTGATGAGGTGCTCGTTGACGAAGCTGAACGGCTCCATCTGCGCGGTGGGCACGGCGACGAGATCGGCGCCGGCCCGCGCGGCCGCGCGCACGGTCTCCGGAAATTCCACGTCGAAGCAGATGAGCACCCCGATGCGATGCCCGCGGTAGTCGACCACCGTTGCCGGTTCGTCGCCGGCGACGAAGAGGTCGCGATCGAGATCGCCGAAGAGCTGAATCTTGTGGTGCTTCGCGAGCACCGCCCCGGTGTCATCGATGAACCATGCGGCGTTTGCGATGGGATCGCGGTCGGAGTCGTCGCCGAGCAACTCGGGCCCGCCCGCGACGATGGCGATGCCGACGCGCTCGGCGATCCCGCGCACCCGCTCGAGGGGGTGCTGAGCGCTGAGACGGCGCACGTCGTCGCCGATGTTGTACCCGGTGATGAACATCTCGGGGGTGATGAGCAACTCGGCGCCCGACTCTGCGGCTTCGGTGGCGGCGCGCTCGAGTGCGACGAGGTTCGCCGTCACGTCGGCGGGAATGCTCGCGGCCTGCCACGCGGCGATGCGCAGGGGGTGATCTTCATCGGTCATACGCACATTCAAGCACAATTATGCCCAAATGAAATAATTAAAAATGCGACGGCTGACCTGCGGGCCTCCACAGCTCCGCTTCGGCGCCCTTCGGCCCCGCCGCACGTTCGCTTTGGCTCCCTCTCGGCCCAGCCGCGCTTTCGCCTCGACGCCCCTCGGCTCAGCCGCGCTTCCGGATCGGGGTAGGTTTCGACCAGTGTTAAGCCGAATTCCGACGGCTGCACCCCACCAAAGTGGCCCCGATTGCGGCGGGGGTGGCAGCGACCGAGCTCACCCCTTCTCGGCGGGCTCCACTGCGGGCTCCTCGGCGGGCGGCAATGGAGGGCGCCGTGTCGCTCGGGCGATCAGCGCCGCGCCGCTCAATGCGCAGACCCAGGCCAGGCCCCACGCGACCAGGCTGAGCTCCTGATGATCTTCGATCCACGAGCGCATCGGATCGGCGCCTTTCAGTAGCATCCACAGCAGAAACAGGGCCACCAGCACGATCCCACTGCTGAGCAAGCCGATCCGTCGCATCATGCCTTCAGCTTAAAGATGATGCGCACACACTGAAACCGCCGCCGCGCTACTTCTTCGAGCGCAGCTTGCGCACGAGCATCTGCACCAGGATGAACACGAGGTACAGCGAGAACGCGACGTTGCCCCAGAAGGGGTCGATGCCGACGGCGAAGAAGTTGCCGACGGGCACGAACACGCACGCGGTGATGCCGACGATCGCGGCGGCGCGCAGGTCGACGTTCTGCCGGCGGAAGTTGCCGATGGTGCCCGAGATGGAGCCCGGGATCATCATGAGCAGCGACGTGCCCTTTGCCACGAGGTCGCTTGAGCTGAAGAAGAACATGAGCACGGGCACGACGACCACGCCGCCGCCGACCCCCAGCAGGCCCGAGAGAATGCCGGTGATGAAGCCGGTCACGATGAGCATGATCACGGTCAGCGTGGAGAGCTCGATCTCGTCGCCGCGCTGCGGCACCACGAACCACAGGCTCACGATTACGACCGCGAGGAAGCCCATGAAGCCCCACTGAATCGCCCCGACCGGCAGCTTCGCGAGCAGGTGGCTGCCGACCTGCGCGCCGACGACGATGCCGACCGCGAGGCAGGCGCCGGCAATCCAGTCGACGTGCCCCTGCAGCCCGTAGGTCGTCGCGCCGACGATTGCCGCGGGCAGGATCGCCGCCACCGACGTGCCCGCCGACAGCTTCTGGGGCATGCCCAGCCAGAGCGCCAGCGCCGGCACGATGATGGTGCCACCGCCGATGCCGAAGAGGCCGGAGAGGATGCCGCCGGCAATGCCGACCAGGAGGAGCGGGAAGAAGCCGGGGCGGGCGATCTGGGTCATGTGCTGCTTTCTCAATCACGCGGTGCTGCGGATGCCGCGAACATTACAGGTATACCGGACGACGACGGTGCGCGGGCAAGAACGCCGCACAACGCGGCACGGAGGCGAGGTCAGATCACGATCGCCGACCCGTCTGAGCGGGGGTCGCTCGCCGCGTCGACGGCGCCGTCTGGGCCGATGCGAATGAGGTTCGAGTGCCCGAGGTCTTCGGTGTTCGGGGGCACCACCTTGAGGGGAAAGCCTGCAGCCTCGACCGCCGCGTGCACCGCGGCGGGCACGTTCTCTTCGATCGTCGAGCGCACGATGCCGTCGATGCCGGGTTCGTCGATGATCCAGCGGGGAGCGTGCGTCGCTTCGTGCGGGGTGGCTCCCGCGAAGGATCGCAGCAGCAGTTGGGTGTGAATCTGCGGCTGCACCGACCCGCCCATCGTCGCCGGCACCCAGGCCAACTCGGTGCCGCGCAAGACGAGCACGGGCATGAGCGTGTGGCGGGGCCGCTTGCCCGGCTCGAAGGCGTTGGGGTGCGCGGGGTCGAGCGAGAACGACGTGCCGCGGTTCTGAAAGAGGATGCCCGTGGTGGGCTCGATGATCGCGGCGCCGAACCCGAAGTAGACGGAGTTAATGAGCGAGATGGCCCACCCGTCGGCGCTCACCGCGCTCAGCCCGACCGTGTCGCCCGTCGGCTTGCCCTCGCGCACGGGCGGGTGCGCCGGCGCCTCGGCCGCGATGAGCTCGGCACCCGTCGCCCCGCCGAAGCGCGGGTCGGCGAGCGAGGCGGCGCGCACGGCGCTGGCGTCGCGGAACGCGCGGGCGAGTGCACCGGCATCGGCGCCGAGCGGCTCGTCGATGCCCTCGGAGATCTCGCGCAGGGCGCGCAGCAGCATGAACCCCGAGCTGTTCGGCGGACCCGTAAGCACGCGGTGCCCGGCGAACTCGCCCTCAAGCGGCTCGCCCCACTCAGCCGAGTAGGCGGCGGCATCGGCGAGCGTGAGCGTCGAGCCGAGTGCCTGCAGGCCGGCGACCCACTGCTGAGCCAGCTCGCCCTCGTAAAATTCGGCGGATCCGCCCGCCGCCAGCCGCTTGAGCGTTTCGGCGAGCGCCGGCTGCACGAGCGGTGCGCCCTCGGTCAGCGGAATCCCGTTGTCGAAGAAGATGTCGCGGCACCCGGCGTCGAGCTCGAGCACCTCGCGATCTTCGACGATGCCGGCGGCCACCGAGCGGCCGGTCGGCACGCCTACTTCGGCGTACCGCGTCGCGGCCTCGAAGTGCTGCGCCCACTCGCGGGTCGCCCCGTACTCGTGCAGCGCGTTCCACCCGCAGACCCCGCCGGGCACGGTGACGGTGTCGATGCCGCGCAGCGGCAGCAGGTCGCCGTAGCGCTCGCGCAGCGTCTCGAGCGTCTGCGCGGCGGGCGACGGCCCGGTCGCGTTCAAGAAGCGCACCTCGCCGGCGGGGTTGCGCACAAGTGCGACGAGGTCGCCGCCGAGCGCGGTGTTGTTCGGGTACACGACGCACAGTGCCGCGACGGCCGCGAGGGCGGCATCGATCGCGTTGCCCCCGGCCCGCAGGGCTGCGGCCCCAGCCTCGGTCGCGAGATGGTGCGAGGTCGAGATGGCGCTGCGCGCCGGCAGCACCGCTGGCGCACCGTGCGGCACTGCAGACGGTGCCGCGTGCGGCGCAGCCGCTGATGCGGGTGGGGCGTCGGTCATGGGGTCGTCTCCTCGGGCGTCGTTGCGGCGTGGGCGATCTGGGTACTGATGTCGATGACGTGGGCGCGAGCTTCGGTCTCGGCGAGCTCGGCGTCGCCGGCTGCGATCGCCTCGAAGATGCGTCGGTGCGCGACGCTCGAGGCGTTGCGGCGGGCCTTGGTCTGGTAGCGACTCGCGCGGCTCGGGGCGATCTGCTGGGCGATCTGCTCATTGATGAGTTCGAGCAGCGGGTTGTGCGCGTACTGCGCGATGGCCTGGTGGAAGGCGCGGTCGAGCTCGGCGTAGCGCTCCTTCGTCACGTCGACCTCCATCGCCTCGACGAGCTCGCGCAACTGAGCGACATCGCGGGCTGTCGCGCGGGCGGCCGTGATGCCGGCGATGGGCGGCTCGACGATGGCGCGCAGCTCCATGATGTCGTGGAGGTCGGGCTTGAGCGCTGCCAACCGGCTCAGGGCACCGTCGCTGACGTCGGCGCGCTCCCCCGGGCTGAGCACGATGGTGCCGCGGCCGGGCCGCCGGTCGATGAGCCCGCGATTCTCGAGCTCGCGCAGGGCCTCTCGAATCGAGACGCGCGACACCCCGAAGTGCTCGGCGAGGTCGCGCTCGGCCGGCAGCCGCTCACCGGGCTCGAGCTTGCCGTCGAGAATCAGACGTTCGATGTCGACCGACAACCGGTCGGGCAGCGACAGCGTTGTCGCTCGGCCAATGTCGTTCCAGTCCATGTGCGCCTCCTTCAGTGCTCTCGTGATCGTAGTGGACGCCGCCGACGGTGCGGATTGTGTTGCAGTTACGTTTCCGATCGGCTTGCCCGTTGACTCGATGGCCAATACCGGGGTATCGTCCCATTCAGTTCATCCGTTGGTCCTACCAACTGCTGATCGAGCATACACCCGGCCCGCCGGGAATGCGCAAGACCTCCGCCCAGAGCCGGGCGGATCCCACTGAACGGAGAAATCATCGTGGCTTTCCCCACCGCACCGCGCACCGCTCCGGTGCTCGCACTCGCCGCAGCCGCAGGCCTCGCCCTGTCGCTGGCCGCGTGCACCGTCACCGCGAACGCCCCCGCAGACAACGCCGGTGGATCGGGCGACTCAGAGAGCAGCGGAGCACCGGTCGCAACCCTCGAACCGCCGACCATCATCAAGGCCGGCACCCTCACCATCTGCACCGGCGACAGCGCTCCCAACATTTTCTACGACGAGAACAACGAGCTGCAGGGCGTCGAGATCGACATTGCGAACGCGATGGCCGACAAGCTCGGCGTCTCGACGACGCTGGGCGAGTACGCGTTCGCCGGCCTCATCCCCGCCCTGCAGGCGAAGCAGTGCGACGTCATCATGGGGTCGCTCTACATCAAGCCCGAGCGCGAAGAGATTGCGAACTTCGTGCCCTACCTGTACTCGGGCACCGCGGTCGCCGTGAACAAGGAGAACCCCAAGAAGGTCACCGGCTTCGACGACTCACTCTGCGGCACGAAGGTCGTCGGCATCACCGGCGCGACGGGCGCGGCCTCGGCGCAAGAGAAGTCAGACGAGTGCGTCGCCGACGGCAAGGAGCCGCTCGCCATCACGCTCGTCGACGAGGGCACCAACGCCCTGCAGCAGGTGCTCGCCCAGCAGGCCGACGCGTTCATCGACACCACCGAGATCGTCAGCTACTACGAGCAGCAGTCCGACGGCGACCTGGTGTCGGTCGGCGAGCCCTTCGGCAAGATCCGCATCGGTGCGGCGACGCTCAAAGACAACACCGACCTCAACACGGCGCTCGACGACGCCTTCGCCGCGATCGTCGACGACGGCACCTACACCGACATCCTCGCCAAGTGGGGTGTCGAGAGCAACGACATCACCCAGCCCGAGTAATCCGCAGGCTGCGGGCGGCGCACGACGACGCGTGCCGCCCGCAGCCGACCTCACGAAAGACACCACATGAAATTCGACTGGGACTACTTCTGGCAGAGCCTGTTCTCGCCGAGCGAGAGCTTTCTGAACGGACTCGGGCTCACCATCATCATTTCGATCGTCGCGATGGCACTCGCGTTGATCCTCGGCCTCATCATCGCCCTCATGGGCCGCAGCCGCTTCGTGCCGCTGCGCGTGCTCGCGAGCCTCTACATCTGGATCATTCGCGGCACCCCGCTGCTCGTGCAACTCGTCATCATCTACACCGGCTTCGCGGCCGCGAACCTCTTCCGCTTCGAAGACCTGTCGCTCGCATTCCAGTTCGACGCGTTCACCGTCGGCCTCATGGTCAAGGGCGCCGTGCAGGCGGCGATCGTCGCGCTCATGCTCAACGAGAGCGCCTACATCTCGGAGATCGTGCGCGGTGGCCTCGAGTCGATCGAGAAGGGCCAGACCGAGGCGGCGCTGTCGCTCGGCATGACCCCGCTCGGCTCCATGCGGTGGATCATCGTGCCGCAGGCGATCCGCGTCATGGTGCCGCCGCTCGGCAACTCGTTCAACGGCCTCATGAAGAGCACCTCGATTCTCTCGATCATCGGCGTCGCCGAAATGTTCCAGGTCAGCAGCTCCATGAGCGCCGCCACGTTCAAGGTCTTCGAGATCTACATAGTCGTCGCCCTCTACTACCTGCTGCTCACGACCGTGTGGACGGTCATTCAAACCTTCATCGAGAACTGGCTCAACGCCAAGGCCGGCCTGCCGAAGGCCGAGTCGATCTGGAAGCGTCTGTTCGGCTTCCGTAGCAAGCGCGACCGGGTCGCCCCGAAGAGCCCGATCGCCGACCTCGAAGGAGCCGCAGCATGAGCGCGACCACCGAGTACACCGCCCCCGTCACCATCGCCGATGGCCCGATCGTGCGCACGGTCGACATCAACAAGTGGTTCGGCGACCGGCACATTCTCACCGACGTGTCGCTCGAAATCGAGCGCGGCGAAGTGGTCGTACTCGTCGGCCCGTCGGGCGCCGGCAAGACGACCTTCTTGCGCACGCTCAACCGTCTCGAGCCGATCGACAGCGGCGAGATTTATGTCAACGGGCAGCGCATCGGCGAGCGCGTGGGTGAGAACGGCAAGACCCGCGAGATCTCGGCGAAAGCGCTGGCCGCGCAGCGATCCGACATCGGCTTCGTCTTTCAGCACTTCAACCTCTTTCCGCACATGACCGTGCTCGAGAACATCTGGCATTCGCCGGTGCGGGTGAAGGGCGAGAAGAAGTCTGAAGCGATCGCCTACGCGCGTGAGCTGTTGGATCGCGTGGGGCTTGCCGACAAAGCCGATGAGCGGCCGCGTTCGCTTTCGGGGGGTCAGCAGCAGCGCGTCGCGATCGCCCGCGCACTCGCCATGCGCCCCGCGCTCATGCTCTTCGACGAGCCGACGAGCGCCCTCGACCCCGAGATGGTGGGCGAGGTGCTGCAGGTGATGCAAGACCTCGCGAAGGCCGGCATGACGATGATTATCGTGAGCCACGAGATGGGGTTCACTCGTGAGGTGGCGGATCGCGTGATCGTCATGGACGCGGGCGCCATCATCGAGCAGGGCGACCCCGAACTGGTCTTCACGAACCCAAGCCACGAGCGCACCCGCCAGTTCCTGTCGAAGGTGCTGTAGCCGGCGTGCTCCACCGCACGACAACGGCCTCCGCTCCCGAAAGGGGCGGAGGCCGTTGTCGTGCGGGCGCGGGGCGCTTACTGCGGGGCGAGCTCGAGGTCGTCGAGGCCGATGGCGTAGCGGTATTCGAAGCCGGCTGCCTCGATGCGCTCCTTGGCCGGGGCCTGGCGATCCACCACGACCGCGACGGCGGCAATCTCAGCGCCGACCTTCTGCAGCGCTTCGATCGCATTCAGGGGCGAGCCGCCCGTGGTCGACGTGTCTTCGACGACGACCACGCGCTTGCCCGCGAGATCGGGGCCCTCGACCTGGCGGCCGCGACCGTGATCTTTCGGCTCCTTGCGCACGACGAACGAGTCGTACACCTTGCCCTGCGCGACACCCTGGTGCATGATCGCCGAGGCGATCGGGTCGGCACCCATCGTGAGCCCGCCCACCGCGACGACCCCGTCGATGTCGTCGATCAGGTCGAGCATGACCTGACCGATCAGCGGGGCCGCACGGTGGTCGAGGCTCAGCTTGCGCAGGTCGATGTAGTACGTCGCCTTCTTGCCGCTCGTGAGCGTGAAGTCGCCGTGGAAGACGGCCTCGCTCGTGATGAGTTCGATGAGCTGTTCGCGCGCAGTGGTCATGGCGTCGATTCTACTGGCGAGGGGTTGGTGGTGGATCGCCGTGCCGTGTTCGGGGAACGGAACGGGGCCCGCACCGTTCGAGGCAGACAGAAGGGGGAAAACTGTCTCGTGGTGCGGGCCCCTGGGGGATCCGATGTTGAGTTGTCTATTTAGTTATGAGCTTGCGCGATTTAGCGAGCGGTGAAAGCGCGATCAACCGAAACGTTGTCATTGACCACGCGAATCTTGTAGTTCGCCGCGACGAGTGACTTGTTGACCTCGACGCTCCATTCGCCCGCAGCATTCGCGGTGTCCGAGCCAAGCAGCGCACCGGTCGAGATGGAGCGCAGCTCAATGGTCGCGTTGGCGTTCGACTCACCGGTGAAGGTCACCGTGCCCGCGGCAACGGTAGCGCCCGCTGCCGGGGTCAGCACGTTGAGGGTAGCCACGACAGGGCGCTTCACCGTGAACGCACGAATGACTTCCTTCGAACCGTTGACGATCTTGATGCGGTAGTTGCCCTCACCCAGCGCCTTGTTCATGGCAGCGGTCCAGCTGCCGTTCGCGCCGGCCTTGCCGGTGCCCAGCAGCGCGTTGGTCGCGACCGAGCGCAATTCGATGTCGGCGTCTGCATTCGCGGTGCCGGTGAAGGTCACCGTGCCTGGAGCGACCTCAGCACCGGCGGCAGGCGTCAGCACGTCGAGCTCGTCGACAACAGCGCGCTTCACCGTGAAGGCGCGAATGACTTCCTTCGAACCACTGACCACCTTGATGCGGTAGTTACCCGCCGCCAGCGGTCGAGAGACAACTGCGGTCCATTCGCCGGCAGCGTTTGCCGTGCCGGCACCGAGGCGCGCATTGGTGGTTACCGAACGCAGCTCGACAGCAGCACCGGCGTTCGCTTCGCCGGTAAAGGTAACGGTGCCAGGTTCAACCGAACCGCCTTCGGCCGGAGTCAACACATTGAGCGACTCAACGATCGTGTTGACGGCAGTGTAGGAGACGGCCTGCGACATTCCGACCTTGAGAGCATTGCCCCCGTTCACGACGAACCGACCATCTGAAATTACACCGTCGCGGCTGTTGTTCGCGTCTGAACGCAGATCAAACATGACCTTCATCTCGGCGCCCGCGGTAATGACGTAGTTCGGGTCAGACACAAACATGCGCTTTCCGTCTGCCGAAAGCGTCGCCGTCGGGAATGCGCTCGAAGCGCCATTGTTCAGCGAACGACGCACGTTGTTGCTTGCGAAGGTCGTACCCGCCGGCGCATCAAGCTCGAACTGAACGCCTGCGGGCAGCGCGTCGAGGCTTGGGTTATTGATCGAGACCGTCGCCTGGCCGATTGCGCCCGTACCGAGCGTCGGCACCTGCGACTGCGAGAGCGGATTCACGACATTGACCGCGAAGTCAGCAGTAGTACCCGCAGCGTAGATGTCGCCGCCGGTAAACGTGTATTTACCATCAAGTACATCACCCGTTGACACGCTGGCGCCGAGACGAAGATCAAAGGAGATGTCTTGGACGCTCTTCAGCTGGAGCGTCTGCGGACTGTTAAAATTTAGCGTTTTACGGTCGGCGCTCAACGATCCTCCGGTCAGAGCGTTTGATCCACCCGGAATGTTCGCGTACGAAAGTTGTCCACTGTCGAAGGTCGTACCCTCGGGTGCCGTGATTGAACCGACCATTCGAGTTCCGACCTGAGTCGCCGTAGGATTAGGGTGGGTGATCGTAACGCGCACCTTTGAGCCGGCGATACCGTTCGCTTCTCCCTTCTGTGAAGGGCCGTCAGGAGTGGCATACCCAAAGCTAGCTGTCGTTCCAACGGGATAGGTGTCACCGCTCTCAAAAGTCACCAAGCCGTCGGTGACGGTCTGCCCCGGCGTGATGCGATCGAGCCTCAAGTTCACCACGAGATCTTGGCGCCCAGCGGGAACTTGCCAGTTTGTGTGGCCTACCGTGATGGTTTTCCGATCTGCACTCAATGACGTGCCAGGAAGCGGCGACGTACCGAGCCGCCTACCACTCTTGTCGTAGTTAAAGTACGTAACGGTGCCGTTAGCAAAAGTTGCACCACTCGGTGCCTGGAATTTCAACCCTGCCCTCGAACCATGAGGAGAGGATCCGTTGTTCACCTGTCGAATAACGACCATCACATTCTGGCCGGGCATACCTGTCTGGAGTTCCGCCTGCGCTGGGTCCTCGATGACGCTCTGGATCGCGTCCGCAGACACCTGGGGCTCGCTCGTAGTGCTGCCTTCAGGCTGCCCTGAGATCACTTCGGGCACCGTGGCAGCATGCAGTGTTTCCGCATCCTCAGCATCAGGGGTCGTAGCGATATCTGCATCGTCAGCGACGACCTGACCGTCAACCTGAACCTCCGTGCTGTCCGGCGTTACCGGAAGTTCGTCTGCGAGGGCCGGGCTCATGCCGAACCCCATACCCGAGAGCGCCACCGTCGCAGTAATCGTTGCGACGGAGAAGCGGCGCACGTTTGTGAACTTAGCCATTCTTCATTTCCTTATGTTTGTGGATCGATCGTCAACCTGACGATCAAAGGATCTATTTCGCATCCGCGCGACTTTGTACGCCGCGCAGATTTAGTATGCAGGAATTCTAAAATATTGTCTAGTTGAAATATCACTTTGCCTGAAAGGCGCGGTCGATCTGCAGATTCCCGTTGACGACGCGAATGACATAAGTCGATGCTCCAAGCCGCTTATCGACATCCGCACTCCAGGTTCCGTCCGCAGCCGCTGTACTGCCACCGAGCATCAAACCGGTCGCGCGCGAACGCAACTCAATAGCCGCTCCAGGGTTTGCCTTTCCAGAGAAAGTCACTGTTCCACGCGCCACTGAGGCGTTCTCCTGGGGCGAGAGCACCTCGAGCGAGGCCGCATGGGTTCCTACAATGAACGATCGCAACACCGAGGCCGATCCATTCACGACACGTATGGCGTAGCGTCCGCTTACGAGCGACTTGTTGACATTCACAGTGAACCCGCCGTTCGCCTGCGCGGTTCCGGTTCCCAGTCGAGCACCCGTGGCCGCCGAAACCAGATTGATAGTGGCTCCAGCATTGGCACGCCCCGTAAATGTCACCGCGCCCGGGGCAACCGTCGCACCTTGCGCTGGGCTAGTCACCGTGAGCGAGTCGGGCACCGCGTTGCGCACGCTGAAAGCGCGACGCAGATCCGTCAGGCCGTCGGTCACGCCAATGGTGTAGGTACCAACAGCGAGCGGCCGGTTCACCGTGACAGACCACTTTCCATCAGCGTCGGCCGTGCCGACACCGAGCGACGAGCCCGACGTAATTGAGTACAGGGAGATTTCAGTATTTGCAGCCGCAGTGCCCGAGAAGGTCACGATTCCCGCGGAAACCACGGCCCCGACAGCTGGATCGACCACGACCAGCTGATCGTTATCAGGCACAGATGCAACGACGGCCTCGTAGCTCAGCAAGGCACGCGCCCCGGTCGGGAGGCCTTCCTGTCCACCGATAATTTCGATGCTGCCGTCGGCAACGACACCCACGCGCACATTGTCAGCTTCTGAGCGCACCAGCGCGTATACGGTGAATTCGCCCGAGTAAGTGTCCGCCATGTAGACCGTCAGCGTCTTACGATCACCATTCAGACGCCCCACGTAAGATCGATTCGCGCCCGCAGTAGGCTGCACCACAAAGTTGGTGTCCTCGAAGGTTGTGCCTGAGGGCGCAGTGAGGCGAAGCGACACCCCCGGCTCCGTGACAAGCCCAGCAGGAATCTCCATGTGCGCGGCAACGGCTCCGGTGGCCCCGGCCGCAATGACTTCGGGGACAGCGGCCGTGATCGTCTCACCCACACGATAGGCGAGCTCGGTGGTAAGACCAGGGGTCACCAGATCGATACCGCTGCCCACCGTCACGCTTCCGCCACCGATCAAACCAGTGCTCGTGAATGGTCCCTCATTCGTGAACGCCGCACTGAGCGCAACTGAACCGCGCCACGATCCCGGCACACTGGCAACCAGTGTTGTCCCATCAGCGCTGAGCACACCGGCCGCGCGGCGAGAGACAGCATCCTGAGCAAACTGTGCCGTCACAAGCGAACGCGCGAATTTCAGACCCTTGGGCGCCACAAAAGTGATCTCGGCATTGCTCGAATCGACAAAACCGTCCGCCAATTCCAGCGTCGCACCAATCGCAGTCGTATGACCCGCGAACACCTTGGGCTCTTCGCGCTGCACCAAGGTCGGATCGCCGACCGTCGCGATTTTGGAGTCGCTCTCCGCACCTTCGCCAGAAGCCTGCTGCTCTGCATCGGTCAATTCAGGCGTCACCACACCATTCGGTCCCTCGACCTCAGCGATCATTGGCGACGGATCATCGAGCACCGGTTCCGCGAGGGCTGGCGTAGCCAACCCCCCAAAGGCAGTCACCGCAATGGTTACCGCGCCCATCAATGTGAGCCTTCGTCGTGTTTGCTGCTGAGCCATGGCTCATCTTCCTCTCTCTCAGCGGCTGAGGTACTCGCCACCGAGAAGCGGAAGGGAAATGCCCTTACAGCGCACAGAAGCCACCAAGCCAGCCGCACGATCTGTGTGCCTCTTTATTATTTAAATATTCTAAAATTTGAGCAACTTAAATGAGCGCTATATTTTGAATACTAAAACACAGAATGCATCACTACGGGTGACAGCAAAAATTCTTAATGTGTGCGTAAATATTAAAATGCTAAAACATTCTTCACGAATCTCTGCTCCGGTGTCTCGCACAGTCGGCATTGGAACCGTCGCTCTCGCGTCCCTCGTATTGATCGGTTGCTCGAACGGGAGTCCGTCGCTCGACTCACCGCAGAACGCGCAGGTGTCCAATACGACCTGGTCATACGCCGGAGCCAATGGTCCGGAGCACTGGGGTGAATACGGCGGCGCGTGCCAGAACACCGAGGCATCGCAGGAGTCACCCATCAACATCGATTCACGACAGATCGCCGCCGACGCCGCTGAGGCCGACGCCGCACCGATCTCATTCAGCTACGCGGCTGCCGATTTCGAACTCGAGAACAACGGCCACACCATCGAGGCGATTCCCACTGACCTGCATGCCAACAGCGTTGAGCGCAATGGCGTCACCTACGAATTGCAGCAGTTCCACTTCCATGCGTCGAGCGAACACACGTTCAATGGCACCTCGACCGCAGCGGAGTTGCACCTCGTGCACCAAAGCGCCGATGGCGAACTACTCGTGATCGGCGTGCTGCTCGAAGTCGGCGACGCAAACCCGGCGCTCGACGAGCTCTTCGATAGCATCACTGACGAGGTCTCGGGCGACGAGGGCGAAGCGCTCAGCACCCCGATCAACCCCGCCGACCTGTTGCCCGCCGACCTCACGAGCGTGCAGTACTCGGGCTCGCTGACCACCCCGCCTTGCTCAGAAGGCGTGCAGTGGAACGTTTTCCCCGAACCCGTGACGGTGTCAGCCAACCAACTCGCAAAGTACACCGACGTGTACCCCGACAACCACCGCCCGGTGCAGCCGCTGCACGACCGCGAACTCTTCGTGGTCGCTCCTGCCGCGTAAGGTTTCCACTGCGCTGCGGGCGAAGCCGCACCTCATGAGGCCCTCCTTCGACTACCGTTGAGTCGAACGGAGGGCCTCATGTCATCTGCCCCGAACCCCACCGAGATCGCGCAGCTCGCGCGCCTCTTCGAACGCGCACCGCTCGCGGTGCTCACCGGCGCGGGCATCAGCACCGACTCGGGCATTCCCGACTACCGGGGCGCCGGCACTCCCCCGCGCACGCCGATGAGCATCGAGCAGTTCACCCACGACGAGGCCTACCGCCGCCGCTTCTGGGCAGGTGCGCGCATCGGATCCCTACGCGCCGCCGGCGTCGCCCCCAACGCTGGCCACCTCGCCCTCGCACGCCTCGAAGCCGCCGGGCGCATCAACGGCGTCATCACCCAGAACGTCGACAACCTGCATCGTCGCGCCGGATCGCGCACCGTCGTCGAACTGCACGGCAATGGCAACGTGATCCGTTGCACCGCACACGGCCACCGCTTCACCCGCGACCAGGTGCTCGCGTGGTTCGACGAGCAGAACCCCGGCTTCGCCGCGCGCAATGCCGACGCCGAGATCGCGCCCGACGGCGACGCGCTCGTCACCGAGACCGCCGCGGTCATCGAGCCGCGCTGCCCCGAGTGCGGCGCGACGCTGCGACCCGACGTCGTCTACTTCGGTGAGTTCGTGCCGCAGCCCGTGTTTGCCGCCGCCGCTGATCTCGTCGCCGGCGCGGGTGGGCTGCTGCTCATCGGCACCTCGCTGGCGGTCAACACCGGCATTCGCCTCGTGCATCGCGCGGAGCAGCGCGAGATCCCGTTCGCGGTCATCAACCGCGGCCCAACCGCGGTCGACGCGAGGCCTGGGCTGGCCGTGCGCATCGACGGCAGCGCCACCGAGGTGCTCGAGGCGCTGGAGCAGGTGCTGAGCTAAACAGATTCAGCACCCGATGAGCACTACTCCCCGCGCGAGATGCGCGTCATCTCATCGCGCGGCACGACCTTGATGCGCTCGCGACCGTGGGGCTCGCCGAGGCCGAGCTCGTGGGCGTCGAGGCGATGCCAGCCCTCGATGGTCGTGTAGGGCACGCCGCGCTGTTCGAGCAGCGCGGGAATCGCGTCGGGCTCCGGGGCTTCGGGCTGCCAGAGGTTGTCGCGATCCTCCAGGAGGCACTCGAGTGTCTCCATGGCGTCCGACTTCGTGTGACCGATGAGCCCGACGGGGCCGCGCTTGATCCAGCCCGTCGCGTACACACCGGCGATCTGCTGCCCTTCGAGGTCGAGCACGCGCCCCTGTGCGTTCGGGATCACGCCCTTCGCGTCATCGAACGGAATCTCTTCGAGCGGTGAACCGAGGTAGCCGACGGCACGGTAGATCGACTGGATCGGCACGATTTCGAACTCGCCGGTGTCGACAATGCCGCCCTGCCCATCGGGAGCGGTGCGCTCGATTTTGAGCCCGGCGACGCGGCCGTCTTCGACGACGACCTCGACCGGCTTCGACCAGAAGTGCAGGTGCAGGCGACGCGATGCGGGGGCGACCTCGCCGGCTTCGCGCGCGCGCTGCTCGTCGCGCCACTTGTCCATGATGCGGGTCATCACGATGACCTGCTTGTTCTTCACGAGCACCTCGTCGGCGAAGGCGTCGTCGAACGCGAAATCGCGCTCGTCGATCACCATGTCGACGTCGCGCACCTCGCCAAGCTCGCGCAGCTCGAGCGGCGTGAACTTCACGTACTTCGGGCCGCGTCGGCCGAAGAGGTGCAGCTCCTCGATGGGGTTCTCTTCGAGCCCGGCGTGCACGTTCGACGGAATCTCGGTGGGCAGCAGGTCTTCGGCGTGCTTGATCAGCATGCGCGAGATGTCGAGCGCGACGTTGCCATTGCCGACGACGCCCACCGACTGGGCCTCGAGCGGCCAGGTGCGGGGCACATCGGGGTGACCGTCGAACCAGCTGACGAAGTCGGCGGCGCCATACGAACCTTCGGCGTCGATGCCGGGAATCGCGAGGGCGGCATCGCGGATCGCGCCCGTCGAGAAGATGACCGCGTGGTAGTGGCGCTTCAGGTCGGCGAGCGTGAGGTCTTGCCCGTAACGCACGTTGCCGAAGTAGCGAATCGAATCGTCGCCGGTCTCGCCCGAGCCGGCGCGGTCGAGCACGTCGCGCAGCGCGTTGATGATGCCCTTGATGCGCGGGTGGTCGGGCGAGACGCCGTAGCGCACGAGCCCGTAGGGTGCCGGAAGCTGTTCGAAGAGGTCGATCTTGACCGTGAAATCGCGTTCGGCTTTCAGCAGCAGATCTGCTGCGTAAATACCGGCCGGGCCGGCCCCCACGATCGCCAGTCGCATCTTGCTCATCGCTCGGTTCTTCCTTCCGTTCCCCTGACGGTATTCTCCGCGGGGATTCGAGAATCGGGTGGTTCGGTGTGCGTGCGGCACGATCAGCGGCGGCGCCGGCGCAGCCGCCGGGCGTCAGCCGTCGCGGTTGACGATGGAGTCGGCCATGCGCTCGAGTGCTCGCTTCACCGATGACTTCGGCAGCACATCGAGTGCGCGCACGGCGTCTTCGGCCCAGCGGTGCGCGGTCGCCTCGGTCTCGCGCGTCACCTCGTGCGTCTGCAGCGCCACGACCTCGGGGTCGAGCAGCGCGGGGTCGGCGCCCTCGCGAATCTGCGCGACGCCCGCGTCGATGCGCGCGAGCAGCGCTGCATCGTCGGCGTTGCCGGCGGCCGCGCGCTCCTGCAGCAGCAGCAGCGGCAGCGTCACGACGCCGGCCCGCAGGTCGGTGCCGGCGCGCTTGCCGGTGCGTTCCTGCTTCGGCGAGAGGTCGATCACGTCGTCGATGAGCTGGAAGGCGACGCCGATGCGCTCACCGTACTCGGTGACCGGGTCGGCGTACTCGGCCGGAGCCTCGCCGAACATCACGCCCATGCGCGCCGCGGTCGAGATGAGCGCGCCGGTCTTGTCGGCGAGCACCTGAATGTAGTGCGCCTTCGGGTCGTCTCCCGGCTGCGGGCCGACTGTCTCGTGCAGCTGCCCGAGGCACAGTCGTTCAAACGTCTTCGCCTGCAGCAGAATCGCGGCTTCACCCATGCCCGATACGAGCGACGACGCGCGCGCAAAGAGCAGATCGCCGGCCAGAATCGCCACCGAGTTCGACCACACGGTCTGCGCGGCGGGCACCCCGCGACGCAGACGCGCATCGTCCATGACATCGTCGTGGTACAGCGAGGCGAGGTGGGTCATCTCGACCGCTTCGGCCGCGCGGCGCACGAGTTCGTTCGGGCCAGAGCCGAGCTCGCTCGTGAGCAGGGTGAGCACGGGGCGGATCCGCTTGCCCCCGGCACCCATCAAGTACCGGGCGGGAGCATCGGCGACCGGCGACGCGAAACGCAGGTGCTCGAGCAGCTCGGATTCGATGATCTCGAGCTGCTCTTGAATCTGCTTCGCGTGACGACGATCGGCAGCCCCGTGGAACAGGCGCATCGGCAGCGCCTGGGTAGCCGTGTCTTCGGCGATGGGACGACTCACTTCGTGTCTCCGGTGTCTGGGGTGTCAGGCTTCGTCGCGGCGGGCTTGGTCGCGACAGGCTTCTTGGCGGCAGGCTTCGCGGCGGCAGATTTCGCGGCCGCTGGTTTCGCAGCGGCAGGCTTGGCCGCAGCGGGTTTCTTGGCCGCCGGCTTGCGCGCGGGCGCGGGCTTTTTCGTAGCTGCGGGCTTCTTCGGGGCCGCAGCGGGCTTCGGTGCCGCTCGCGGCACGAACCCGCGGTGCAGGGCGACGATACCGAAGGTCAGGTTGCGGTAGGCGACCCGCTCAAGACCGGCCTCGCGCATCCACGCGGCGAGCTCAGACTGGTCGGGCCACGCCTCGATCGACTCGTTGAGGTACGAGTAGGCAGCTGCGGCGTCGCGGTTGATCGCGCCGGCGACCCGCGGCAGCACGTGGCGGCCGTAGAACGCGTAGGGTCCGCGCACCAGGGCGGACGGCGGGGTCGAGAACTCGGCGATGACCACGCGACCGCCCGGCTTCACGACGCGACGCATCTCGGCGAGCGCGGCCTTCGGATCGTTGACGTTGCGCAAGCCGTACGAGATCGTGGCGGCGTCGAAGCTGTCGTCGTCAAACGGCAGCTGGGTTGCGTCGGCCCACTGGAACTCGATCAGCTCGTTGCCCGCGTGACGTTTGCGCCCCTCGGCGAGCATGCCCTCGGAGAAGTCGGCAGCAACGACATGCGCGCCGTGCGCGGCGATCGCGGCCGACGACGTGCCGGTGCCGGCCGCGAGGTCAAGCACGCGCATGCCCTTGCGGGGTGCGATGGCCTTCGTCGTCGCGATGCGCCACAGCCGATCGTTGCCAACGGTGAGCACGTCGTTGATGAGGTCGTAGCGCGGCGACACCTCGTCGAACATGGCAGAGACATCAGCGGCATGCTTGGTCGCAGTATCGGGGCGGGTCACCCCACCATGCTATCCCGTTCACCTATTCATCACCTGGGCTGCGCATCGGGCCGAAGCCGGGGCGAGCCGACCCCTGAGCGATGCCTGCAGACGACAGGAGTAGATTGTGGGGGTGACGAGCTCCACTCCGGCCACCTCTGCGGCACCCCGACTGCGCGCGGTGACCCGGCGGCTCGAGCAGATTCCCGATTTGGTTGCGCTCGCCGACGCGCAGCATCCGATGATCTGGACTCGCGACGATCGCGGCTGCGTCGGCATCGGCGAGGTGCTGCGACTCGCCTTCACCGGCCCGCGTCGCTTCATCGATGCCGCTGATTCGTGGCGCCGGATCGCCGAGGCCGCCGTCATCGATGACCCCGTGGGCATGCCCGGCTCCGGCCTTCTGGCGCTCGGATCTTTCGCCTTCGCCGACGGAAGCCCGACGGAGAGTGTGCTCATCGTGCCTCGGGTGCTCGTGGCTCGACACCGCGGACAGGCCTGGATCACCGAGGTGGTCGACCTCGACGCCGATCCGGCACCTGCGGCACCCGCATCAACTATCGCTTTGCCCTCCGCTTCACCGCTCGGCGACTGGCCCGGCGTCGCATTCGTAGATCGCTCGCTCGCGCAGGGTGATTCGGTCGCCGCCTATCTGAGCGGCGTGCGCGAAGCCGGGCAGCGCATCGACGCCGGCGTCTTCGAGAAGGTGGTGCTCGCACGCCAACTTGAGGGCGAGCTCGATGCTCACGCCGACCTGCGGGTGCCGATCGGGCGCCTCGCTGAGCGCTACCTCGACTGTTGGGCCTTCGCGGTCGACGGCTTCATCGGGGCGAGCCCCGAGACGCTGATTCGATCGACCGACGGCGCCGTCTCGGCCCGCGTGCTCGCCGGCACACACGGCCGCCACGCTGAAGATGCGCAGCGCGACCTGCGCGCCCGCGACGAGCTCCTCACCAGCGCGAAGGAGCAGCACGAGCACGCCTTCGCCGTGCAGAGCGTCGTCACCGCACTGTCTCCCCACGTGCGCGACCTGCGCACGAGCGAAGAGCCGTTTCCGCTGCAGCTGCCGAACGTGTGGCACCTCGCTACCGACCTCGGGGCCACGCTCGGCGAGCAGAGCTCGGCCATCGAGCTCGTCGGCGCCCTGCACCCGACGGCTGCCGTGGCCGGCACCCCGACCACCACGGCGGTCGAGGCGATCGCCGAGCTCGAACCGTTCGACCGGGGCCGCTATGCCGGTGCCGTCGGGTGGATCGACGCCGCCGGCGACGGCGAATGGGTGATCGGACTGCGCTGCGCCCAAGTCTCTGCGAGCGATGCCGCTACCGGCGTTCGCACCGTGTTGGCGAGCGCCGGTGGCGGCATCGTGCAGGGATCGAGCCCGCAGCACGAACTCGGCGAGACTGTCTCGAAGTTTCGCCCCATCACCGAGTCGTTTGCGCGGTGACTTCGAGTTACTTCTCGTCGACGGCGTCCAGATCGAAGTGATCGGCCTGGTACTGGAACAGCAGGCAGTCTTTCTCAGCGGTGCACCCGCTGAAATGCTCGAGGTCGGCCGGCAGGTCGTAGTACGACCCGGGGCCGTACTCGACCCGCTCGCCGTCGATCACCGCGTAGAAGGTGCCGTCGAGCACCACGGTCGGCAGGTCTTGCGAGTGCGTGTGGAACGGGTTGTCGGCCCCGGCCGGGAAGTTCACGAAGGCCTCGTACGGGCCGCTGCCGGCGAGATCGCCGCGCACGTTCGCGTACTGCACGCCGCCGCTGCCGGGCAGCTCGACCCAGTCGAGATCTGCGGCGGGGAACGACAGCGCCTCGCTGACCGGCGGCAAGGTGGTCTCGACGGCTGCGGCGGGGGCGGCGTCGGCCTCACTGTCAGCGCCGACCGCTGACGTAGCGCTGCATCCGGTAAGCACTGCCGCGGCGGCGAGCACCAGAGCGATGGCGGGTGCGCGGAACGAAGGGGTGAACGACATGGTGGGCTCCTGAGGAGTCTGCCGAGCGACGCATGCGCGCCCGGTCGTGAACGATGGTGTCGGCTCCCCCACCGCACGGCGTGCGCCTTGAGCCGGGTCAAGCCTGACGTACCCGAAAGCACACGCACAGATGCATTCGGGTCACTCAACACTCGATTCGGCTCAACTCACCCCAAACAACTGGAATGTCAGGAATCGGAGATTCACACCTTATGTGCAAGTATTCTAAAACTTAACCCAGTTTGCGGGTGCTCCGTACCGCTCGATTCAGGAGGAACCTGTGCCAGTGCCTCGCTCGTCCTCACCGATCTCCAAACGCCGCCTGCTGCGCGAAGAAGCGCACGATGCGATCCGAGACGCCATTCTCAGCGGCGCGTTCGCCCCGGGTGAGCAGCTCGACGACCAGCAGCTGCAAGAATGGCTCGGCGTCTCGCGCACCCCGGTGCGCGATGCCTTGAACGCGCTGGCGATCGAGGGCCTCGTCGAAACCGCGGCGCAGAGCTACACGCGCGTCATCAAGCCCGACCCGGCCGACCTGCGATCTGCGGTGCAGGCACTCGGGGCACTCATGGGTGGCGTACTCCGGGTCACCGAGCCCACGCTGACGCCAGAAGTTCGGTCACAACTGATCGACATCGTCGACCTCGCCGCGCGAGAGCACCCGGATCGCGAGCCCGGATCGCATCTGACCACCATGCTCGAACTCCACGAGGTGCTCAATGCGCAGTGCCAGAATCCGGTGCTGCAGCACGTCTCAAGTGACGCACTCACCTCACTCGGCTTTCGCCTCCGCGCCACACCGAGCACGCAGCTTTTCTCCCCCGACACCCTCACGCAGGGGTATCAGGCCCTGCGCACCGGGCTGTCCGAGCATCGACCGCAACTGGCGAGCCTGGCCCTCGAATCACTGCACCTCATCGCACCCGGGCGGCGCTGAGCGGCTGAGCCTCGTCACGAGGCGGCAGGGCCGCGCCCGCTCAAGCCGCAGTGATCGGCAGCGGGCGCGCCGAGGCCGAGGCTTCGCGCAGCACTGCTTCGATCTCAGGGATGACGATGTCAGCGCTAAACCGCCGCGCCCGAATCATCGCTGCGCGCCCGATACGCCGGCGGAGCGAGGCGTCGTCCACGAGCTCCGCGAGTTCGTCGGCCAGCGCCACAGCGTCGCCCATGGGGTACACGACGCAGTCGACGCCGGGCTCCAACTCATCCACCGCACCCGCGGTGTCGGCGACGACCACGGGGCGACCGCATGAGATGGCCTCGACGATGACCTGGCCGAACGGCTCGGGTCGCAGGCTCGTATGTAGCACGATGTGCGACGCGCGCATCGCCGCGAACGGGTCGTCCAGATGGCCGACGAACCGCACGCGGTCCGTGATGCCGAGCTTCGCCGAGTGAGCTTCAAGCTGCCGCGCGTAAGTCTCGTCATCTGCGAACTGGGCGGCCCCGACGATATCGAGCGTGACATCTCTGCCAGACGCGACCAACCGCGCAACGGCCTCGATTGCCAGCATCTGCCCTTTCCATTCGGCCAGGCGGCCGAGCACGACGAGCCGAATCGGTGGCGAGTCGTCATAGACGGGATCGGCATGACGATACAGCTGCGGCACCGCGACGGGGCACGGAATGACGCGCCAGTCAAGACCGGCCGCCCAGCCTGCCGACCTGCGGGTGACCTCGGAATTGGCGATCCGCCGCAGCGGCAGCACCGCCATGCCGATGCGCTGCACGAGCGCATCGAGCATGCCGCGCGCCGGTGCTCCCATCAGATCATGGGCGTGCGCGACGACCGGCACCCCGGCGAGACGACCGGCGAGACCACCGATGAGATGCGCCTTCGCTGAGTGGGTATAGAGCACATCGACGTCACGTCGACGCAATTCAGCAGCGAGCCGACGTGCTGCGCCTACCGCTGCAGCGGGAGCGCCGAGCGCAACCCGACTACCGGCGCGGTAGGCCGACACCCGGCCAGCGAGCGGCACGACGAGCGTCTCGATGCCGCGTTCCGTGAGCATCGATTCGAGCGGCCCGTGCTCGCCGAGCACCACGAGCACCGTGGAGCCGGTCATCTGCTCGGCGACGCGCACCATGAAGAGTTCTGCGCCCGACGGTCGAGCGGAGTGACTGAACAGCACGACTTTCACGATATTTCCCCCTTCGTTGTGAATAATGATATATTAGCATTGCAAGATTCCAAATAAAAGTATTCAGGTGGGGTGATGGTATGCGTCAGCGGACGCGTCAGAAGCAGTCGCAGGGCCCGCAACGCTCGCAACGTCTGCGGCGAGTGATGATTTCGATCGGTGCGGCGTGTGCGCTGGTACTCGTCGGCATCGGCGGCATCGCACTCTTCGGAGTGCAATTGACCCATTCATTCGATGGGCAGGTCGAGGTGCTGACCGACGCCGAAGTCTTCCCAGACGAGAGCACTCGGCCCGATGTCTCAGACCGCGGCGAGCTCAACATCCTCGTACTGGCATCGGACTCGCGAGGCGATGTTGCCGAAGTCACCGAAGACGAGGAATCGACCGGTCAACGATCAGATGTCGTGATGCTCGTGCATGTCGACGCAGCCCGCCAGCACGTGCAAGTCATGTCGCTGATGCGCGACAGCTGGGTCGATGTCCCCGGCCACGGGCCGGCCAAGATCAACGCAGCAATGTCATGGGGTGGCACACCCCTCGCCGTGCAGACGATCGAGCAGTTGCTCGGAGTGCGTATCGATCACGTCGCACTGATCGGCTTCGAAGGGTTCGAGCAAATGACCGACGCGCTCGGCGGTGTCAGCGTCTACGTGCCGGCGCCGTTCGCCGAGGGCGGCTTCAGGTTCGAGCAGGGCCAGACCGATATGCAGGGCAAGCAGGCGCTGGTGTTCGTGCGTCAACGTTATGCCTTCGCCGCCGGCGACTTCCAGCGGGTGAAGAATCAGCAGGCCTTCATTCGAGCGCTTGCGAATCGCGCGATCAGCGGGGGCACCCTGACGAGCCCCACGAAGATGGCCGCCCTCGTCGACGCCATCGCGCGAAATCTCTCAGTCGATCGCGGATTCACCTCGCAGCGCATGCTCGAAATTGGATTCAGTCTCGGTGAGATTCGCCCGAGCAACGTCGCATACTTCACCGTTCCGGCGTCAGGCACGGGTATGGAGGGCGATCAATCAGTGGTGTACATCGACGAAGCCGGCCTTGCCGAGTTACGCGACGCACTCGCTACCGACACCGTCGACCAATTCGCCGCTACGCGTCCGTAGAATTCACCGCGGGCGGCCGCCAGTCCACCTGACTGCTTCGATCGGTGGTCGCCGGAGCCGCGTTGCGGCCCAGGGCATTCCTGGGCCGCAACGCGGCTCTTCAGCGTGTACTGCCGGCAATGACCGAACGTCGCAACATCCGCGGCGCTGCAGCGATGTGCCCGAGGCACCGCCCCGATCGCGTTGCGAGCTTCGCGCGATGCCCGGCACCGAACGGTGCCTGAACGAGCGCCACCAGGGTTCCCGCGGCCTCGCGGGCGAGATCACGCACCGACCACTCGGCTCCGTGCGGCCAATGACGCTCGATGAGCGGCACATCGAAGCACGCATCTTCGCGCGCCTGCACGAAGAGCCCGCTTGCGCTCTCGCGCCGCCGAACGTGCAGTAAGGCATCAGCAGCGTACGCCACCCGCAGGCCGGCGTACGCTGCTCGCCACGAGAAGTCGACGTCCTCGCTCCGGTCAAGTTCTGTATCGAAACCGTTCAGGGTTTCGAGTGCGCTGCGACGAACTCCAAGGTTGCCGCTCGGTACGAACGGCAGGTGTCGAAACTTCTCGGGAAGTCCATCGGTACCGATTGCCCCCCACGTTCCCACACCGTCAGGGTTCAACTGCTCGTATTCGAAACGCCCACCGACGACATCGGCATGCCGCAAACCGGCGCTCAGGCCCCAAATCCACCCGCGCTCGACCACATCGTCGGCGTCGCAGAACAACACCTGCTCTCCTTGTGCCGCGCGCCATCCCGCATTTCGCGCATGGCTCGGTCCGCGTCGCTCGGACGAGTCAATGACGCGCAACTCCCAGCGCCCGTCGACAAATATCGACCGTGCCAATTCGTGCACAGCTGCGATGCTCGAGCCATTGCAGCTGAGCACAAGTTCGCTGCGATTTTCCGGAAGTCGTTGCTCGGCGAGAGCGTGCAGTTGAGCGCCGAGCCATGCCCAATCCGGGCCAACCGGCACGACGACGGTGACCCCGATTGAGGCGTTCATCGGTTTACCTCGGGCCACGCACCACCATCAAGCCATTGAGAAATGCGGGCCGCAGCCCCGATCAGCGCTGCACGGTGCACGGCCACCCGCTCTGATATGCGTTCCAACTCGATCGGATCACGGCTTGCGAGCACCGCTTGAGCAATCTCTACAGCCGCACTCTGGGGTGTGAGTGAAGGTCGCTCGTCACAGACGCTGAGCCAAAAATCATCACACTTGCTGGCGTATGGAAGCGGGGTGGCCGCGACACCGAGTGCCACTGCTGCAATGGTGCCGTGCAGACGTTCCGAAACAAATGCCGCGCATGCAGCGATCTGCTCCATCATGCCCAGCACATCGCCATCGAATACGACCGTGTCCACGTCACCGAGCACACGTCGCAATTGCTCATTGACCGGCGCATCAGCATCGGTCATCTGGAACAGCACGATCTCGGCACCCATATTCGCCGCAGCCTGTTGCACTCCCTCGGCAACCTCGGCAATTTCGAACCGACTCGATCCCTCAGACCCCAAGCAGAGCCCGATGACATTGCGCGGCCTGCGTCGCACATCGATGAAGTGGGGGTAGGCCAGGGCAGGGTCACCGATCACTGGAGACGGCTGCAATTCCGCCGCGCACGCCGATGAGGTGAGCGGCCCGCGAACGCCGAGCAGTTCGAAGCCCTGCAGATCTCGCCATGCCTGCCACTCATGCGGCTGCCGCGAAAGGGTGAACTCGTCACCGCGCTCGGCCGCACCCGCACCGGCCGCGAGCACCCTCGTCGTACCGTACATTCGTTGCGCGAGTCGCGCATGACGCGCCCAGGTGCCGAATCCGACGGTCGTACCCCCGCCCAACAAGATCGCGCGCTCGCGCCCGACGAGCCTCACGCGATCCGGCAGGAACGCAGCGATCTGCTTCGTCAGATATCGCTTCAACGTCAGCGGCGCTTCGATGTCGAGCGGCCGATTCAATGCCGCTTTCCAGAAGTCATAGATCAGCTCGTCGCCGAAGTTGTTGTTGCTCTGCCAGCCGAGATAGACGAGCTCGCGAGAAGATGCACGGATCACGGGGTGGTCTCCAGTTCTCTGGTCGATGAAATCGATGTGCTTCGTCGCAGCAGGGCCAACATGCCGAGCGTTGCGCGCCGAAGCGGGGGAATCAAGAAGAAGCTTGCGCCGGCGGAAACGACGGCCGCGAGTACTCCGATCACGAGCGCCGCAGGCGCCGTATCGACGCGCACCGTTGCCCCCCAGACGCTCGCGCCAACGATGAACGAGAGCGCCGTGGGCCAGAGCACCGGCGCGCAAAAATCGCTCGTACGCAATGGGGCGCACCAGCACGCGAGGGCAATCGCAGGAATCACTGTCACCAGCGATGCAGCACTCACTGCAATCGCAACGCCGGTCACCCCATGGGGCAATGCGAGCACTACGGCAATGACCGTGACCGCCGCAACTCCGACCATGAGCAGCGCCTGACTCCGAGCGCTCCCCGTCGAGACGAATGCCCATGAGGCCGCGAAGATCATCGGTGCCGCAAAGCCGGTTCCCATCAGCAACCGCATAACGGGTGCCGACATCGCCCACGCATCTCCGAAGACGACGTCTATGAATTCAGGAGCGAGCACTGCGAGTGCGGCGAGCGACGGCCACAGGAGCAACGCGAAAATCTGCAGCACAGTGCGAAAGTACAGACGATACCGTGCGGGGTCGACAACGAGACGGCTCAGCACCGGGATGATGACCCGTTGCAACGGTGCGCTGAGCTGAGCAATCGGAAGCTGAATCAGCTGCATCGCCTGTGCGTACCAGCCCACGTTCGCGGCTTGGGCCGTAGTGGCGAGCAGCACGCGGTCAGCATTCTGTGCAACATAACGCACGATCTGGGTGACCGCAGCGTTCACACCGAACCGGCTATAGGGGCGGGTGCGCTCGCGGGATGCGGGCCGCCCCGGCTTGAATGTGCCGAACAGCAAGGTTCCCAGAAAAACTACGCCCGCAACGACGACAGCCTGCCAGACGAGGCTCGCCGCACCCGCACCATTCACGGCCAACATCAGCGCAATCGCGCAACCGGACACCGCGGCGCCGAAGTCAATCAGCGCGAGACGACCGAACCGCAGTTCTCGCCCCAGCACGGCAGTGGGTGCTGCACTCGCCCCGGCGAACAGCAGCACGAGTGCGAGCAACGGTGCGAAGTCGATGAGCCGGGCATCGGAGAATACGGCACTCAAGGGGCGAGCGAGCAGCAGCATAGCTCCGCCGAGCACTGCCCCCGCCGCGCAACTGATGTAATGCACACGACTCACGACTGCGCGATCAACATCGTCGCGCTGCAAAATCGCAGACGCAAGCCCCGAACCGCGCAGCAATTCAGAAACTGAACTGAACACCAGCACCACAGCGGCGAACCCGTATTCGCCCGGACCGAGAATCCGGGCGATGACCACGACAGTTGCAAATTGGATGACGAACCGCGCCCAAGTACCCGCAGCAGTCATCATTCCACCGCGGGCGGCAACACGTGCCAAGCCCGACTGCTGAGTCGCCATCATTTCACCACTTTCGTATTTTGTAATTCTAATATATCGTAGATCAGGTCATGCACAAACACCAGAGCGGAGGGATCACGTGACCGTACTCGGCGCTGTCTTCATCACGCTGATCGCCTTCGGGCTATTGAATCGGCGCTACTTCCCTTGGGTGCTCGCGCTCTCCGCAGCCTTCCCGTACTCCGCTGCGCTCGTCGTCGCCGGAAATACGCTCTACCTCTTCCACTTGACCGCCGCGGTTGCAACATTGCTCGTGATATTCGACCGCGACCGCAACCAACGCGCACCGCTCCCCCGAAAGATCGCGATTCCACTTGCGGTCTTTGTCATCTGGTCGCTCTTCATCACCGCTCTCGGGCCCATGATGTTCGCGGGGCAACCAGTGCTCGGCTCACGCACCGGCATCGACCACGCCATCGAGTCGCAAGACCAGCTCGGGTTCGGGGTCTCTATGCTGGCGCAGGCGGCCTATCTCGCGCTCACCGCGGGAGCGGTGCTGTACCTCGTTCGCAACCGGGTGTCCGCGAAAGTCGCCCTTCTTCCATTCGCGGTCGGCACCATTCTCGGGGCGGTAAACCTCGCCTGCGTCACCTGGGGTTTGCCGTGGCCTCGACAACTCTTCGATACCTCACCGAACGTGTTGTACGCCTTCCGGTACCGGGGCGGCATCTTCAATGAAGCATCAGAGTTCGCCGGCTTCACCGTGGCCGCCGCAGCGCTCTTCGCTGTTCTGGTCGCACGCACGAAGGGATTGAAGCGAGGGGGCAGCATCGCACTGCTGCTACTCGCACTGATCAACCTGTCCGAAGTGCAAGCCGGTACCGCGCTCGCGGGCCTCGTGCTCATCGTCGTCGCGGGCGTCGGTGCAATCATCTGGCGGTTGATCTCGACCGGTCGCGGTGCACTCCTCATCTTCTACACGTCAACCATCGGCACGCTCGCTCTACTCTTCACCGGGAGTCGGGTACTCGCGTGGGGCCTCGACATCTTCACGGGCAAGCTCGGCAGCAAGTCGCTGAATTCTCGTTCATCGAGCGATACCTTCTCGCTCGACCTCGCAGCGCATACCTGGGGTCTCGGCGTCGGCCTCGGTGCCAACCGTCCCTCGTCGTTCGCGACGATGCTCGTTTCATGTGTCGGCCTCATCGGTGCCATCGCGTTTGCCATATTCGTGTGGCGGGCCATCGCACGCGCACTCCGCAGCGGCACAGGCATTCCGTACGCATGGGCACTGATCGCTTTTCTCGCGGCGAAGATCGTGAGCTTGCCCGATCTCACGACTCCGGGCATGTGGATGCTCATCGCGGCCTGCCTGTGCGCCGCCGGCGAACTCACACACACTTCTACAATGACAAATAACTTCCCGGAGAATGCTCCGGAGATTGGGCGGAACCGTGGACCTCAAGGACTTTCTTCGGGCGCTCCGACGCCGTTGGATCCTAATCACAGCCCTCGTACTCCTCGGAGGCGTGATCGCTCAGGGCGCCACCATGCTCATCACCCCTCGATACGCTTCGAGCGCCCAGCTCTTCGTCGCCACTCAAGGCAATGATTCGGTCGGCGATCTCAATCAAGGCAATACGTTTGCGCAAAGCCGGGTCGCCTCCTACGTTTCCTTGGCCACGAGCAATCGAGTGCTCGGCGACGTCGGTACGGAACTCGGTGTTTCGGTCGAGGCCCTGCGAAAGAACGTGACAGCGGAGAACCCGAATAACACCGTACTCATCAACGTCCGCGCTACCAGCACCAACGCGCAGCAGGCATCACGCATCGCGAATCTCACGGCAGACCGCCTGGTCGAGTTGGTGAACTCAGTAGAGAATCCTGGCGCAGATGATGGGCTGACCGCCCCCGTCACCCTTACGAAGGTGCAAGACGCCGGCACCCCGACGAGCCCGTTCGCGCCAAGCAACTCGCGCAACCTCCTCCTCGGCGTTGTGCTCGGACTGCTGATCGGCGTCTCGCTCGCATTGCTCATCGAGAAGCTCGATACTCGCCTCCGCGGTCGCTCCGCCATCGAAGACATCACGGACGCCAGCATCCTCGGTACGTTCGCTCCCGAGACCGGGGTCGGCTCGGAGCTCCTACTCCGCGACCTCGAAACCTACAGCGGTCGCGCCGAGTCCTACCGACAGCTTCGCACGCACTTGCAGTTCGTCGGTGTCGATGGCGGAGTGCGCTCCGTGCTCGTCACCTCGGCTACCCCAGGCGAGGGCAAGAGCACGACGGCCGCGAATCTCGCAATTGTGCTCGCCGAAAGCGGCGTACGCGTGCTCCTTGTCGACGCCGATCTGCGGCGCCCGAGGGTCGACGCACTTCTCGGGCTTGAGCGATCGGTCGGGCTGACGACCGTTCTGACCGGACGCATTTCGCTCGAGGACGCCGTTCAAGAGGTCTCTCTCGGCGGCACGCTCTCGGTACTGACCGCGGGCGCGCTCCCCCCGAACCCCAGTGAGATGCTCGCCTCCGCGCGCATGGAGCAACTGGTGTCAGACATGACCGAGCAATTCGACGTCGTCATCATCGATAGTCCGCCACTCGTGGGAGTGAGCGACCCCAGCAGCCTGGCAGCAATGGTGAGCGGTGTGCTGCTCGTCGCGAGCGCTGACGGACGATTGCACCGTGATCAGCTGAGTCAAGCCCTCGAAAACCTGCAGTTCGTGCATGCCCGCCTGTTCGGTCTCGTCTTGAACCGCGTCGATCTCGGGCGTCGTCAGGGCTACTACGGTTACGAATCGCACCTCGAGACAGAAACGAAGCGCAGCGACCGGCGCCGGTTCTGGTCGCGTCGCGAACGCGCGACCGACGAGGTTGAGCCTGCCGCCGAGCCCGGGCCGCGTCGGGGTCGACGCGGCCTCGAGATGACAGACTCGTCACAGGCACAGCAATGAGCGAGACGGCCTGCGTACTCGTCGTCTGCACGGCAAACATCTGCAGATCCCCCTACGTCGCTGCGCGACTGCAGGCTGCCCTGCGCGACGCCGACATCCGCGTTGAGAGCGCAGGCACGCGTGCCCGGCCCGGCATGGAGATGGCAGCTGACTCGGTCGCGCAACTCGTGCACCGCGGCATCCATCCCGACCCGGCGTTCCGCTCTCGGCAGGTCACCGCCAGCATGATCGATCGCGCCACCGTCGTGCTGACGATGACGCGCGAGCATCGCGCTCAGGTGCTCGATATTTCGCCCGTCGCGCTTAAGCGCACGTTGACTCTGCGCGAATTCGCCGGGCTCGTTCGCGCTGGTGAGCCCACTGCTGACGCAATGGGTGCACGCGACGCCTGGACTTCGGCAGTCCGCTCCTGCATCTCTCGACGCGGCCAGCACCCTGAGCTTGTGTCGGGCCCAGAGGCCGACCTCAAGGATCCCTACGGCCTCGGCACCGCGGCGTTCGTGACGATGGCCGATACCGTTGAACACGCAGTGAGGGGCATCAGCGCAGCGTCGATGCTGCGCTGATGCCCCTCACCACGGGCGCTTAGCGCGACGCGGTCGCTGCATCGCCAATCGCCGTGCGCAACCCCACCAGCATGGTGGCGCACACTGATTCAATCGCCGGTTCGTCGCCGGCAACCAACGCGACGATGAGTCGCCTCACGACCGCGATTGCATTGACCGAATGCAGCACGTCGGGGTTCAACTTGAGCACGCGCTGCAACCTCGGCTGCACGATGTCGATCACCCGACGCAGGGTAGGCGCCGACATGCGCTCGGCACAGAATCGACCGAACGCCTGCAGCACAGCGTAGGCATCGTTCGGCTGAGCGACGCGAATGCGCCGTTCGAGGAGTTCGAGCACCTGGCGATCGTCGGCCGAAATGTCGCGCACGAGCTGCAGCAGCCCAATGCGATACGTGCTCGCGAGCAATTCGAGCGCGACGTCGAGATCACCCTCGTAGAGGTCGGTCGTGCGGGTGTAGCGGTTGGGCGCCGTATCGACGAGGCCCGCTGTCGCCAGCTTTGCCAGCGCCTCGCGCACGGGCGTGCGCGAGACATTCAAACGCTGGGCGACTTCGTCATCGCGGATTCGATCGCCCGGAGCGAAGTCGCCGTTGATGAATTCGTTCACGAGCACGTCGTAGACGTCTTGGCGCAGCAGCCGACGATGCTGCAACTGGGTGCTGATCGTACCTGGCAGATGTTCGGCGACATCGTGCGCGGTTTGCCACGACATAAGTTCCGTCCTTTCTAAAAAATATTGAAATGTTGTGTTGCAGTATTTCAATCCATGCCATAGTCTACATTCCAGAACCCCAGAATGCAAAGATGTTAATATTTCAGCACTGGATGGATATCGAGAAGGGACGTGAAATCAATGGCCGGACTCATTGCGCATGAGTGGATTGAACAGGTAGGCGGCGCCGAAAAGGTGCTCGACGCCTTCGCCGACACGTTCGCCGATGCCGACATGTTCTGCCTCTGGAACGACGCACCCCAGCGCTATTCGCGCCCGGTGCACGAGAGCTTCCTCGCTCGCACGCCACTGCGCGGCCGGAAGGCCCTGGCGATGCCACTCATGCCCAAGGTGTGGAACTCGCTGTCGAACGACGGCTACGACTGGCTCCTCATCAGTTCTCACCTTTTTGCCCATCAGGCTCAGGTGCCCGGGCTCGACCCGAATCGCAAGTTCGTCTACACGCACACGCCGGCTCGGTATCTTTGGGAACCGGAGCTCGATGCTCGCGGCGCCTCCCCCGCCGTACGCGCGGCATCACCGATGTTCCGCGCCCTCGACGCCCGCGCAGCTCGGGAGCACCGCAACGTCGCCGCGAATAGCGACTTCGTACGTGCTCGCATCGCGCGCACGTGGGGTGTCGACGCCACGGTGATCCACCCCCCGGTTGACATCGACCGACTGCAGCGGGTCGCGGACTGGCGCGACGAACTCGACGAGTTCGAAGCCGAATTCATGGCGACGATCACCGAGCCGTATCTCCTCGGTGCCTCACGATTCGTTCCGTACAAGCAGCTCGATACCGTCATCACAGCCGGCGCCGCGACAGGCATGCCGGTCGTCATCGCCGGGAACGGCCCTGATGAGGATCGCCTCAGAGCTCATGCCGCCTCCCTCGGGGCAGAGGTGCGATTCGTCATCTCTCCCTCAGATGCACTGCTCGCGGCGCTGATGCAGCACGCGGCGGTCTACATCTTCCCGGCCGTCGAAGACTTCGGCATCATGCCCGTCGAGGCGATGGCTCTCGGAACCCCGGTCATCGTGAACGCTGCGGGCGGCGCCTCCGAATCGATGCTCGAGGGGCACACCGGCGTCGCATTGAGCGAATTCACCCCGGCCGCGCTTACCACCGCAGTGCATTGGGCCTCGGGCATGAACACCGAAGTCTGCCGAGCTCGCGCCCGCGAGTTCAGCACCACCCGCTTCCAGGGCGAAATTCGCTCATGGATGTCTCTGTAACACCGAACCACACACTGGAGTACCTCATGCAGAAGAAGACCCGCCTCATCACCTCGCTCGCCGCCGCATCGATCGCGCTGATCGCCCTCGCCGGTTGCACGAGCACCCAGCCCGATGACGCCGCGAAAGACGGCAAGCCGACCGCCGGCGCCGAGCAGTCCGGCGATCAGGCCTCGACCCAGCCCGATGAAGAGTTCGTGCCCGAGGAGAAGACCTACGAGTGCGTAGATGGCGCAGCGAGCATCACCGAGAGCAACGCAATTCTCACGCTCGAGGGCGACTGCGCGTCGGTCGAGGTCACGGGCGTGAACTCGCTGATCTCAATCACCGGCAACGTCGACCAGCTCTCCGTGGGCGGTTCGATCAACAAGGTCGTCACGGTGTCCGCGAACAACATCACGTTCGTCGAGGAGTCGAGCGGCAACGTCGTTGTCAGCCAGGGGGAGCCCGCCGTTACCGAAAACGGAGCCGATAACGAGGTCGTGGCCCCCGAGTAAGGGCCCCGATCACCCGAGTTTCCTCATTCCCCTGAAACAGAAAGAAGCCAACGTGGCTGTCCTTGATTCCAGCGCGCTGCAGGCGAGCCTCGCGCGGCCGCGCCTACGCACCGGTTCGGCGATCGCGCGCATACGCGCATCGATCTTCGCGACCGACGCAGTCATCATCGCAGCGGCCACGCTCGGAGCTCAGCTCTTTCGGTTCTCGGATCTGACCGCGTCTTCCGACCTGTTTCTCGGCGAGGTCGGCGTCAACTACCTCACGGTAACCGTCGGCCTCGCCGCCGTTTGGCTGATCGCACTCTCGATGTTCCGCACGAGAGATGCGCGGGTGCTCGGTGTCGGTGACGATGAATACCGTCGCGTGGTGCTCGCAAGCATCTCGGTGTTTGGCGTCGTCGCTATCGTCGCTTACGCGTTGCAGCTCGAAATTGCCCGCGGGTACCTCGCGTTCGCGTTACCCGCGGGCATCGCGGCACTGTGCCTCAGCCGGAAGATCTGGCGCACGTGGCTGGCGCAGCAACGCAGCCATGGCGAATATCTCTCGAACGTCATCGTTGTCGGCAGCCCACAGGAGACCAGTGGCGTTGTCAAGCAGATCAATGCGACACCGAAATCGGGCCTGCGCGTTGTGGGCACAGTCAGCACTCCCGCGAATGCGGCAGAAACCGCGAAACTCCTCAACGCCTCGGCCGTGATCATCGCCGGAGGTCTTGAGCGCGATTCGCTCTGCGCACGGACACTCACCTGGGAACTCGAGAAACACGCCATCGAGCTGATCGTGCCGTCTCCCCTCTCCGGCATCGACCAGATGCGCGTGCAGCATCGCCCGGCGGGCAGCATGCCGCTGATGCACGTCGAGATGCCGAAGTACTCGGGTCTGCGCCGCGTTGCAAAGCGCGCCTTCGATATCGCTGCTGCCGCACTCGCTCTTGTTCTCTTGAGCCCGGTCTTCGCCATCGTCGCGTTTCTGGTGAAGCGCCACGACGGGGGCCCGGTATTCTTCAAGCAAGAACGCATCGGCCGCAACGGCGTTTCGTTCTCCATCTACAAGTTCCGCACGATGGTAACGAATGCTGAGGCGCTGAAAGCTGCTCTCCTCGAACACAACGAGGGCGCCGGGCCGCTCTTCAAGATGAAGCACGACCCTCGCATCACGCCGTTGGGGGCGTTTCTACGCCGCTCTTCGATCGACGAACTGCCGCAGCTCATGAACGTGCTGCTCGGCACGATGAGTCTCGTAGGCCCTCGACCGGGCCTGCCCACCGAGGTCGCCGACTACGAGCGGCACACCGAGCGGCGTTTGCTCGTCAGCCCCGGCATTACCGGGCTCTCGCAGGTCACCGGCCGCAGCGACCTCACCTGGGAGCAAAACGTGCGCTTCGACCTGCACTACGTCGAGAACTGGTCGTTCGGTCTGGATCTCGCCATTCTCGGTCGCACCGTGAAGGCCGTCACGCGAAGCTCGGGCGCGTACTAACCGCGCGAGCCCTACGGCAGTTTGAACAGCTTTTCGGTGGCGAGTTCCGCGGCGACGGACTCGCCACCGGCGATTGCGGCGTCGAGGTCATCCATGAGTGCCTCCAGCTCGGCTCCTGCGAACATCGATGTGAAGTATTCGCCGGGCAGTTTGAACATCAATCCCGCCGCCGTGTCGGTGTAGACCTTCAGCAGCAGACTGTTACCGCACTGTGCGGCGAGCAGATTCCACATGCCGAGCACGGTTCGGCGCGCTTCGGGGAACTTGCCGTCACGGAGCTGCGCTCGGGAGCGGCGCAGGATCGCCAGTACTTCATCGCGCTCCGCATCGCTCAGGCGCGTGACCGCCAGTCGAACGACTCCCCCGAGCAGCACCCCCAGCGTTTGCATCGCCTCGAGCGTTTCTTCAGGCTTGGGCGTTGCGACCCGGGTGTACCGATTCGGCTCCATCTCGATAAACCCGGCACGCGTGAGCTCATTGAGCGCATCGCGAATCGGTGTGCGCGAAACACCGAGCCAGTCTTGGAGCGCCTTGTCGTTCAGCGACTCACCCGGCTCGAGCGTGCCGTCCATGATGGCTTCACGGATCTGCTCCTCGACGACGTCGCGCAGCAGCACACGCTTTCCTTCAGCGATCGGGTTCTTCTTCGGGACCGGCATCGGGCATCCTTTCGTCACCTTGCGAGAGCGGTGGCTCCACACAAGTATTCAGAATTCTGATGCGGCACCATACCCCTCGGTGCAATATACTACTATTCAAAATGAGGGGGCACAGATGCCGGTTCCGCAGAATTCAGCGCCGATCAAGAGCGAACGCAAATTACTCCGCGATACCGTTCGCGATCGAATTCGCGATGCGATCATGGACGGCACGCTTGCTCCCGGTGAAGACTTGAATGATCACGCGCTCCAGGAGTGGCTCGGCGTCTCACGCACGCCGATTCGCGAGGCAATTAACGAACTCGTGCGTGATGGGCTCATTGAGACCTCACCGAATCGATACACACGTGTGGCCATGCCTGACTACGGCAACATCGTGGCAACCTTTCGCACGGTGGCCGTGATCTACGGTGGAATCATTCGCCAATCGCTGCCCCAGATGAATGACGCGCAGCTGCGGCACCTCGAGGGCAATCTCGCGAGCTATCAGTCTTCGTTTCAGGCAAACGATGCGCAAGGCGTCCGTGACTCAACGCTCGCGGTTCTTGCATCGTTCGAGGAGTCTTGCGACAACCCGGTACTCTTGCAAATTCACCGCGCGAGCTTCCACGGCCTCGCCTTCGCGATCAAAACAGAATCTGTATTCGAGCGGTTCGATCTCGGCAAGTATGCGGCGAACGTTGAGCGCTTCGTCGCTGCAGTCAGCGCCAGAGACACTGCAACCGCTGTTGCAGCGTTCGAGGCCGCGTTCCTCCTCGAACCCCTCAGCTCACCAACCAGCTCCGAGTAGTCGCGCGCTCCTCCACCCAGCCGAAGATCATCGATTCGGCCAGCTGATGTCGAGCGAGTCGACGACGCGCTGACGCTCGGCGGCGACGTCGAAATCGGGCGCGGGCCAGTGCGGGCTGAGCTTCGCGAGCTCGGCGATGACGATGCGCTGCACCGCGACGCGCGCGTACCACTTCGCGTTGGCCGGCACCACGTACCAGGGCGCCGCATCGGAGTCGGTGCGCTCGATCGCCGTCTGGAACGCTTCCATGTACGCGGGCCAGTGCAGGCGCTCGTCGACGTCACCCGGGTTGTACTTCCAGTACTTTTCGGGGTCGTCGAGACGCGAGATCAGGCGCTCAGCCTGCTCCTCGGGCGCGATGTGCAGCATGATCTTGACCACGCGCACGCCCTCAGCCGAGATGCGCGCTTCAAAAGCGTTGATCGCACCGTAGCGTCGCTCAATCTCTTCCGGGGGCGCGAATCCGCGCACTTTCTGAATCAGCACGTCTTCATAATGCGAGCGATCGAACACCCCGATCACGCCCGGGCCCGGCACGCGGGGTTCGACGCGCCACAGGAAGTCGTGCGCGCGTTCCTCCTCCGTGGGCGATTTGAACGCGGTGAGCGCGAGACCATACGGCTCCGTCTGCGCGAAGACGTGATTGACGATGCCGCCCTTACCCGCTGCATCCATGGCCTGGAGCACGACGAGCAGGCGATCCTGCGCGCCGAGTCGACTCTGCGCGAACAGCTTCTCTTGCAGCACCCGCAACTCCTGCGCCGCACGCGCGAGTTCTTTCTCACCTGCGCGCTTGTCGGCGTCGGTGCCCGGCTTCGATGCCGGGTCGACCGCACTCAGTTGGAACCCCTCGCGCACGCGCAGCAGCTCGGTGACCTCGTCGGTCCAGAAGGTCTTCGTCATCGTGTCTCCTCGGCCTTGCGCAGTCGCTCGTGCAGCCGGTCGCCCACGAACTCGTGCCTTCCACTGTAGGGCGGAGTCGGCGTCGAGCGCGCTATTCGGCGAACGGGATCTCGACGATGCTCGGGCCGGCGACCGGCTCGGTGAGCAATCGTTCGAGCTCACTGCGGGTCGCAACGCGACGATACTCCCAACCATAGGCCTGTGCGAGTGCAGCAAGATCGGCACGGTGCGGCGTGCGCATCACGCGCGCAAACGCATCGGGATCAGCCGTGCCCGCGACTTCGAGGCCGTCGAAGATGGTGCCGCCATGGTCGTTGCCGACGAAGAGTTGGACGCGCGGGCGGCGCTCCCCCTCGAGCAGCAGCAGCGATCCGGCATCGTGCAGGGTTGCCAGGTCGCCGATGAGCACGCGCGTCGTGCCGGCTCCGCGTGCGGGGTCGTCAACGTCTTGGCTCGCCGTGGCGACGCCCAATGCCGTCGCGATCGTGCCATCGATGCCCGCGAGGCCGCGATTCGCGTGCACCGCGACCCGCCTGGCCGGCGCGAGACCGTCGAGCACCCGCACGAGTCTGGATGCCGCGACCACCAGACGATCGTGCGGCCACGTGCCGCGCCACACGCTCTCGACGAGCAATGCTCGAGAGATCGGTTCGCGCATCGTTGCGACTTCGGAGCGTGCGTACGCGTTGCGCTCTTTGTATCCGGTCGCCTGAGCCGCTTCGAGATCGGGCTCGTGCACGGTGGTGCGCTCGCGCTGCAGCGCACGATCGGCAACGACCCACGCGCCGAGCCACCTGCGGAGGGCGCGCGGATCATGGTTGTCGGCGACTCGGGCGGCACGCACAACGCGGGCACTGCGGCTGGGGTCGACGTGTTCGACCCGCGGCCCGTCGTGCGGGTCGACGACGATCACCTCGACATCGTCTCGACGCAGCAGCGCCGGAACCTGACGGGTCAGCGTCGGGTGCCCGAACACGATTGCCTGCTCGACCAGCCCTCCGATCTCGGGGTCGTCGATCAGCGTGGCGTAGCCGGTGATCGCCTCGCGCCCGAATCGAGCACCGCTGACGACCTCTGCCAGCAACGGCAGCCCTGACTCGCGCGCGAACTGCTCCGCCGCTTCACCGGCACCTGAGCCGGCGATAACGACGGCCAGCGCGTCGCCGGAGTGCGCATACGTGTCCTCGGCATCGTTCGGTGCGACCGGTGCGTCATCAGCCGCCGCCGCGTCGCGTTCTTCGGCGGCGGCGGTAAAGCCAGCAGCGATCATGCGATTGAAGCCCGCAGTACCCGAGAGCGGATCGCGGAAAGCGAGATTGAGTTGGACCGGACCGGCCGGCGCGCCTCCAGCGACACCCGTCGCCGCGCGCAGGGCACGAGCCGCGAGCGTCGCCGGATCACGCTCGGGTTCACGCCGCAGGTCACCGTCAACGAACTCGGGCGCCGCAACATCGGCAGACCACCGAGCAACTGCCGCGAAGGCGCCGGCCTGACGCGTGGTCTGGTTGCTGCGCACACCACGCAGCTCGTCTGGCCGATCCGCCGAGAGCACGACGTACGGCACTCTGCCCTCATGAGCCTCGAACGCGGCGGGCACGAGGTTGGCGACCGCCGTGCCACTGGTGACGATCACCGGCGCGGGGAGCCCAGTTTCACGTGCAACACCGAGCGCGAAGAAGCCGGCCGAACGCTCGTCGAGCGCCACGTGCAGACGCACGGCACCGGTCGACTCCGCCGCCGCCGCCGCGAGTGCGAGCGCTTGCGAACGCGAGCCCGGGCACACGACAACATCGCGCACGCCACGACGCACGAATTCGGCCAGCAGCTCGACCGCGAATACCGAGGCCGCGGCTGGCTGCCCCGCCGACACAGCCTGTGGGGCGTGTTCGGGCACGGTCACGAGGCGGAATCGCCGTCGGGGCGCTTTCCGGGTTCTGCCGGGCTCGCGTCGCCGGGCTCGGAGTTCGTCGTCGATCCGGACTCAGACTCCGTCTCGGGAGCGGTCGTTTCGCGGGGGTCGGACGACGTGCGCGGCTCGAGGTCGTGGGCATCAGCCGTCGGGGCGTCGCTCTGCGGGCCCGGGCGATCCGGTGCATCATCTGCACCCTCCGTTGCGGGGCGCGCGGTCTCACCCGGGAACGTCTCGTTGTCGAGCTCGCGCAGGCGATCTTCGAGGTCGCGCATGTGCGCGTCGAGATCGTTGCTTGAGAGCCGAGTACCGGTGAAGCGGGGGTCGTCGTCGGGTGCCGAGCGCCGCACCTGCGCCGCGCGAGCCTGCGATTGGGGCGAGCCTTTTCCGATCAAGAACCACAGCGCCGCACCGATCACCGGGAGCACCACGATCAGCACGATCCAGACCGGTTTGCCGACACCGCGAGCGCGCGACGCGTCGGTCATCGCCGCGTCGACCAGCGCGTACAGCGTGAAGGCCACAGCGATGACGATTCCGATAATCACGAACCGCACCATACCCCAATCGTACTCGGTTCGATGCGACAAACCCTGGGGCTTGCACCAAGGGACGGCACAGGTGCCGCGACTACACTCGTGCGGGTGAAGAACACCCGCTCCGCCTGGCTCGTCTACATCGTGCTGCGACTGCTCTTTTTCGCAGTGCCGTTCGCGGCCCTGTATCTCATCGGCATTCAGCCGTGGCTGGCGGCGGTCTTCGCAGCACTCATCGGTGTCGCGCTTTCGGTGATCTTCCTCTCGCGCTCGCGCGCAACCGCGTCAGAGAGCATCTACGACTGGCGCAATCGCGACCGCACGGCCGACGACATCGTCGAAGACGAGGCCGTCGATGCCGAGGCCGACGCCACTCCCGCCGCATCCGGATCTGACGCCCCGGCAGATACGACAATCAGTGGCGACCCCGCGGATGCTGCATCACGCACGCCGTCATCCGATGCCGGTGAGCGGGCGTAGAGCACCGCAAACGCTCTTTCACTCATCCCTTCGGTGAGATGTCCGACCGTGGGGCAACGCACGAGATCGACTCCCCATCCGATCCGGATGCCTGCGCAAGCACCGAGCCCTTCGCGTCGATAATGAGGCAGGTGGCGTAGCCGCGCTGAGGCGCCGTCAACGACACCTCGGGCTGCGAGCCACCATCGACCCGCCTCACCCACGCCGATGCGTCGACCTCTTCAGGCAGCACAAGCGCCCCGTCGAGCTGCCGGTACTGATAGAACGTCACTTCGCCGATCGTGTCCGACGACTGCACCACGTACTCGACAGCGCTCGACGGTTCGGCTGGTGCGCAACCGAAAAGCCCGAGTACGGCGGCGCCAGCGGCGAGAGTTCCTCCGCATTGAGTCGATATATTCTTAAATTTCACATGACACAGCATGCACGCCGACGCTGAGTGCAGGCTGCACAACACTCCAGTTCTGCGCACCGACTTCCGCAACTGAATCGGCGAGCCCCAACCTGGAGCTCACCGATTCAGCACTCACGAACCGTCAGACCTGCGTCGACTCCCACTCGGCGTAGAGCTTCGCGTAGCGACCACCGAGCTCGACGAGCTCTGCCGGGGAGCCATCCTCGACGACACGACCGTGCTCCATCACGAGGACCCGGTCAGCGATTGCGACCGTCGACAGACGGTGCGCGATGATGATCGCCGTGCGATCGGCCAGCAGACGCTGCAGCGCCTCCTGCACCAGCCGCTCGCTCGGTAGATCGAGTGAGGCGGTCGCCTCGTCGAGAATCAGTACCGTCGGGTCGGCGAGGAAGGCTCGTGCGAACGAGATCAGTTGCCGCTGACCGGCCGACACGCGCCCCCCGCGCTTGTTCACGTCGGTGTCGAAGCCGTCTGGCAGAGCCTCGATGAAGGCTTCAGCGCCGACCGCGCGAGCCGCAGCGCGAATCTCATCTGCCGTCGCATCGGGCTTGCCGAGCGCAATGTTCTCGGCAACCGTTCCGCTGAAGAGATACGCCTCCTGCGTCACCATGACGATCGCACGTCGCAGGTCCGCCGCATCGAGGTCGCGCAAGTCGACCCCGTCGAGCCGCACCGCCCCCGACGTCGGGTCGTAGAAGCGCGCCACGAGCTTCGCGAGCGTCGACTTGCCCGCTCCCGTCGTGCCGACGAGCGCGACCGTCTGACCCGCGGGCAACACCAAATCACAATCGTCGAGCACGGTGCGACCAGCGACCCCGGCCGTGCCGTAGGCGAAGGTGACGTGGTCGAAGCGCAACTCTCCTCGCGCACGCTCGAGTCGAACGGGCGTCGCGGGATCCTGCACCGTCGGTTCTTCTTCGAGCACACCCGACACCTTCTCGAGCGCCGCCGTGGCCGACTGATACGAGTTCAGGAACATCGCGACGTCTTCGAGCGGGCCGAAGAAGTTGCGCACGTACAGCACCGCGGCGATGAGCACGCCGATGGCGAGCTCCCCGCTCGTCACGCGCAGGGCGCCCCAGAGCAGCACGACGGCAATGGTGATGTTGGCGAGCAGGATCAGCCCCGGGTCGAGCGTGCCGAAGAGTCGAATCACTCGCAGGTTCGCGCGCCGGTACTGGTCGGAGACCTCGCCGAAGTCGGCGTCGCCCTTGCGCTCGCGACGGAACGCCTGCACCGCGCGAATGCCCGTCATCGTTTCAACGAACTGCACGATGAGCCGCGCACTCACAACGCGCGTCGAGCGGAAGCCCTTCTGTGATTCCACGACGAACCAGCGCATCAGCAGCGCGAGCGGAATGCCCATGAAGAGCAGCACGAGACCGCTCTTCCAGTCGAGCAGGAAGAGCATCACGAGCGTGAACGTGCCGATGAGCACGGCGTCGACGAGCTCATTCAGGCTGCCATCCATGAGCTCCTGAATCGATTCGAGGTCGCTCGTCTGCCTCGAGATGATGCGGCCCGACGTATACCCCTCATGGAATTCAAGGCTGAGACGCTGCGTGTGACGGAATATGCGCGTGCGCAGCTCGATCATGACCGCCTGCGTCAGGCGTGCGATCAGCACGACGTACCAGCCGACCAGCAACGAACCGATCGCGCCCGTGATGAGGAACGCGAGTGCCACACCCACTGCCGGTACCCAGTCGCCGGCCTGCAGGGCACGCGGAAGCGCCGTATCGATGCCGTAGGCGATGAGCGACGGGCCGATGGCGCGCATCGCCGAAGAAGTGATGACGACGACGGCCGTCAGCAGAATCAGGCGACGCAGGGGGCGCAGGATCGACCCCAGCAGGCGCAACGATCGCCGGCGAATCGCGCGGCTCTCCGCTTTCGTGTAGGTGTCGCGGTCTTCACCGCTCGTGCCGTGCACGCTCTCGGGGCTCATGGTCGCACCTCCTCGGTGCTGGTGGGGTCGGTTTCGGTGCCGGTATCGATACTGGCGATCAGGTGTCGGTAGTGCTCACTCGTGCGCAGCAGTTCGGAGTGCGTACCCACGGCGTCAATGCGCCCGTCGCGCATCACCGCAACGCGGTCGGCAAGCGCCACCGTCGAGGGGCGATGCGCCACGATCAGCGCGGTCGTGTCGGCGAGCACCCGCCGCAGCGCGGCCTCGACGAGGGCCTCGGTATCTACGTCGAGCGCTGAGAGCGGGTCGTCGAGTACGAGCACATCGGGGTCTGCGGCGACCACTCGCGCGAGCGCGAGCCGCTGGCGCTGACCGCCCGACAGACTCAGCCCTTCTTCGCCGACCTCGGTGTCGAGCCCCTGCGGCAAATCGTTCACGAAGCCCGCCTGCGCCACGGCGAGCGCATCGAGCAGCACGCGCTCGGCCTCGGGGCTACCGGGTTCGAGATCGTGGCGGCCGAGCAGCACGTTCTCACGCACGGACGCCGAGAACAGAATCGGCTCTTCGAATGCAACGCCGATGCGCCGACGCAGCTCTTCGAGCCGCAGGTCGCGCACGTCGATACCGTCGAGCTCGACCGCACCCGCCGTCACGTCATACAGACGCGTCGGCAGGGTGGTGATGCTCGTCTTGCCACTGCCGGTCGACCCGACGAGCGCCAGCGTCTCGCCCGGGCGCAGGGCGAGATCGAAGCCATCGACGAGGTCGCGCTCCTCGGGCGCCGCATCGGGATAGCGAAAATGCACATTGCGGAATACGAGCTCGCCACGACCGTGCTCGATGGTCTTCGGATGCTCCGGATCCGTCACCGTCTGCTCGGCGTCGAACACCTCGAACACGCGATCGGTCGCGGTGCGGGTGTCGATGAGGAACGAGAACAGGAAGCCCAGAGACCCCATCGGCCAGCGCAACGCGGCAGCCATCGCGAAGAACGCGACGAGCTCGCCGGTCGTGAGCATGCCGTGGGCAGCGAGCCAGACACCGGTGATGAAACAGGCGCCCATCGCGAGAATCGGCACGAGCTCGTACCAGAACCACAACCCGCCGACCTCGCGCGCCTTGCGCATCTCGGTATCGCGCAGCGTCTCCGCACGGCGCGTGAACTGCGACAGCGCATGCCCGCCGCGACCGAATGCCTTCAGCACGCGAATGCCGTGCACACTCTCTTCGACGGAGGTCGCGAGATCGCCGGTCTGATCCTGACTGCGCCGCGAAAGCACACCATAGACCTGTTCGAACCGGTACCCGACCACCCAGATCGGAATCGAGCAGAGGATGAAGACAACACCGAGCGCCCAGTGCCAGCGGAAGAGCAGGCCCATACCGATGAAGATCGTCAGCAGGTTGACGAGCAGCAGAATCGAGCCGAACGCGAGCCAGCGGCGGATCGAGCTGATGTCTTGCATCATGCGACTCAGCAGCTGGCCCGACTGCCAACGGTCGTGGAACGCGACGGGCAGACGCTGCAGGCGCTCGTAGAACCCTTGGCGCACGGCGTACTCCACCGACGCTGCTGGGGCGAGCACGAGTCGGCGCCGCAAGAACACGAGCAGCGCCTCGGCGACGCCGAGCGCGAGCACGAAGAGCGTCGCCCAGATGATCTGCACGCGATCGCCCGAGTTGATGGGGCCGTCGACCGCCCACTGCAGCACGAGCGGAATGATGAGGCTCGCGACCGCGGCGCCGAGGCCGAGGAAGATGCCGCCGATGAGCTTGGGCAGCGCCGGGCGGGCGAAAGGCAGCAGCCGCGCGAGTGCACGGAGCGTGGAGACGCGGCCGGGTGCGGCCTGCGGAGGAGTGGCCCCGGAGTCTTGGGGTTCTGGATGCTGGGGTGCAGCGGTGTGATTCATGATGCCTGACGGTGTCGGCGTCACCGATGCACGGGGCGCGAAGGCCCGGGTGCGCGGTAGCGCGAAGACGGATGCGGAAGCTGGGGTGGTGCGGCAGTGTGCGATTTGCTCAGCACACGAGCCGCGTCGACCTAATGCCCGGACTTCGGGGTGCCCGGAAAGTACGGCGCCGACGGCTGTTCGATGATCGCCATGGGTCGCTCCTCTCCGGGGTCAGGGTTTCCGTCGATCAGCCTAGCCAGGTTGCGCACCTCGGGGCAAGCAGTTCTTGGGCGGCCGGGTGATCCGGCACCGCGTCACCCGAGGTCAGAACGCGAACGCGATGCCGAGCAGCACGCCGTATGCGAGCGCGGCGAAGCTCGTGAGCTGCAGCACGATGATGAGTTCGCGCGGCGTCTTCGCGGTCAGCGTGATGATGATCGCCGGAATAACGAGTAGCAGCACGAACCACACCAGAATCATGCCCGGCTGGGCGACCGTGTAGAGGGCCGGCACGGCGAACGGCAGCACAACGCACACGACGTACAGAATGCGTGACGCGCGATCGCCGATGCGCACGGAGAGGGTGCGCTTGCCGGCGAGCTTGTCGGTCGGGATGTCGCGGAGGTTGTTCACGACCAGCACCGCGACCGCGAAGAGGCCGACACCCGCGCCGGCCACCCAGGGCTCCTGCACGTCGAGTTCTGTTTGCAGCCACACCGTACCGACGGTGGCCACGAGGCCGAAGAAGATGAAGACGACGAGCTCGCCGAGCCCCGAGTATCCGTAGGGGCGCTTGCCCCCCGTGTAGAACCACGCGGCGACAATCGCAATCGCGCCGAGCGCGAGGAACCACCAGCGCTCGCTGAGGACCACCGCGACGATGCCCGCCACTGCGGCGAGCGCGAAGAAGATCAGGGCGAGGGCGAGCACGCGCTTCGGGTTCACGAGCCCTGAACCCGTCAGCCGGGCCGGGCCAACACGGTAGGCGTCCGTGCCACGGATGCCGTCGGAGTAGTCGTTCGCGTAGTTCACGCCGATTTGCAGGAAGACCGCGACCGCCAGCGCGAGGAGGGCAAGGGTCAGATCGAAGCCGCGCACCATGTACGCGATGCCCGTACCCGCCGCGACCGGCGCAACCGCCAGCGGCAGGGTGCGCAGGCGCGCGCCGCCCACCCAGTTGCGCCAGGTGATGCGCGGCGGGCCACCCGCCGCGGCCTGACGCTTCGCCGCTTCACGGGTCGCCGGGTTGCCCGAACGTCGTCCATTCTTCGCCGCGTTCACGCCTGATCGTCTCCCCGTCGTACTTCAGAGAAGCTCGCCCGCAGGCGGCCCATCCATTGCTTGATCGCCGCGTGATCGGGCTTGCCGCCCGACAGCCGCGGAATCTCTTCCATCTCAGTCGCCCACTCGGGCACCGACGCCGGGCCGAGTGCGCCGCGCAGCGCCTCTTGCACTCGCTCGAAACTCACGCGCGCGTCACGCGGCGCCACAGCCGAATGCTTCGGTCGGCGCGTCGGGTCTGCCGAGCGATCAATCTCGACCACCAGCGACACCCGTTCGCCCCATTCGGGGTGCGGGGCGCTGAGCGCGACCGCGCTCTCCCAGCCCGTCTGATCGCGCACAACGCGCTCCACCTCGTCGAGCGACACGTTCACGCCGCCCGAGATGAAGACCCGGTCGATGCGGCCCGTGACCGTCAGCATGCCGCCCAGCAGCTCGCCCGAGTCACCGGTGCGATACCACCGGACGGGCACCCCGTCGCGGCCCGCCTCCGTGATGAACGCGCGCTCGGTAAGTTCGGGATCGCTGACGTAGCCCAGGGCCAGCGTCGGGCCGGCCAGCTGCACCTCTCCCCCGCGAATGCGCACCCGCGTATCGCCGATCTCGACACCGTCGTACACGCAACCGCCCGCGGTCTCGGTCATGCCGTAGCTGCGCTTCAGGCCGATGCCGAGCGCGTGCGCGCGACTGCGCAGGGCCAGGCTCACGGCTTGCCCGCCGACAAGCACCGCATCGAAACGGCGCAACACGTCGGCGGCCGCGCGATCCGTCTCGATCATGTCGAAGAGCCGTGCGAGCTGCACCGGTACGAGCGACACGTAGCGGCGCTCGGCGTCAAGAGTCTCGGCGCGCTCCAAGAATGCGGCGGGGTCAAAGTGCCCGTCAAAGAACACCGGCTGCGTGCCCGCAAGCTCACTGCGCACCAGCATCTGCAGGCCCGAGATCAGGTGTGGAGGCAACGTGACCAGCCACTGGCCGTGCCCACCGAATCGCTCGGCCGTCGCCTCGGCGCTCGCGCGCAGCGCGTCGGCCGAGAGCGCAACCGCCTTCGGGGTGCCGCTCGACCCAGATGTACGCACGACCACCGCGGTGCCCTCGGGCAGCTCCTGCTGCTGCAGGTGCGCGATCGCGTCAGGATCGGTGCCCGGCGCCACGGGAACGATCGGGGCGCCGCCCGCGAGTGCGTCGGCGAGCCCGGCCATGAGCCAGGCGCGATCTTCAGTCGGGATCGCACGGAGTCCGTGGGGCGCAGTCACCCACTCAGCGTACTCCCGTTCGCTGGGGGCGCGGGGCGGGGTGCGGCGGGGTGCGGCGATGCCGCTGCCGCCCCTTTATGCGATCGGGGTAACTTCGGACCAGTGTCGGGGCGGTGTTGGCCGCCAACACTGGTCCGAAGTTACCCCGATCGTGCGGAGGCGCGAAGTTACGGATACGAGAAGACGCGAAGTCGCCCCTCGCGCCCCTCGCCGCGCGTGGCTCGCTGCAGCGAGGTCACTTTCAGAGGGTGTCGTACGCCGCGCACCCTCCGAAAGTGACCCCGCTGCGTGCGGAAGGTGGGGTGCGGTGGAGAGGTGGAGGGGTGGAGGGGTGAGGGACGATGGAGCGACCGCTGCACGCGCTAGCGTGGGTGCATGAGTGTCGATGCGCGAGTCTCGCCCGAGAGTTGGCTCCTCGAGCAGCCGTTCGAACGACTCACCGCTGCTCCCTGGGCCAATGGCCTGGGGGCGACTACCGAGATCGTCGGCATGAACGGTTCGCGTGCGGTGCGCCCCGAACTCGACGCACCGGCTTGGCGTCTGAGTATCGCGGAGTTGCGGGAACCGGCGGCTTTCTCACCGCTGCCCGAAGTGCACCGCAATTTCATGCCGGTCGGCGGCGATGTCGTACTCGAGGTCGGCGGGGTGCGGCACGAGGTGCCGAGCGGCACCGTGCTGCGGTTCAGCGGTGACGCCGACGTGACCTTGGTGGCGCTCTCAGAGCCTTGCCACGCCGTCAACCTCATGTCGCGGAGCGACGCAGTGTGCCTCTGGGCGTCGAAGGGTGCGCAGCCTGCACCGATCACGGAGTCCGCGCACGTCGCGGCATACCCTGCGGCGCGACTCGACGCGACTGAGGTGGCGGATCCGGCCACCCGCCCGACGCGCTTGCTCGCGGCCGTCGCACTCCCTGATGCCCAGACCGACCCCGGAGCCCGGGCGAACACCGAGCCAGGGACCGATTCCGAAACCCACGCCAGTACCAGCGCCGCGCCCCGTTTCGACCTGTACGTGCCGAGCCTCGGAACGACCGGGGCTCCGCCCTTCCCGGCCGCGGTCGTCGAACTCGCCTGACCTGACGCGTGGCCGCGCCCGGCCGATCAGTAGTGGTACGGGAACGGGCTCCAGTCGGGTTCGCGCTTCTCAAGGAACGAATCGCGCCCTTCGACCGCCTCGTCGGTGCCGTACGCGAGGCGCGTCGTCTCGCCGGCAAACAGCTGCTGCCCCACGATGCCATCGTCGACCGCGTTCATCGCGTACTTGAGCATGCGAATCGCGGTCGGCGACTTGCCGAGAATGGTGCGCGCCCACGCGATGCCGGTGCGCTCGAGCTCGGCGTGCGGCACGACCTCGTTGACCGCACCGATTTCACGCGCTCGGTCGGCCGAGTACTCCTCGGCGAGAAAGAAGATTTCGCGGGCGAACTTCTGCCCGACCTGCTTCGCGAAGTAGGCGCTGCCATACCCGGCATCGAATGAGCCCACGTCGGCGTCGGTCTGCTTGAACTTGGCGTGCTCGCGGCTCGCGATCGTAAGATCGCACACCACGTTGAGCGAGTGCCCGCCACCGGCCGCCCACCCGGGTACCAGTGCGATGACGACCTTCGGCATGAAACGAATCAGCCGCTGCACCTCGAGAATGTGCAGACGACCGGCGCGTGCCGCAGCTTCGGGGCCGACCGCGGTCTCGTCTTCCGAGTACTTGTACCCGTCGCGCCCGCGAATGCGCTGGTCGCCACCCGAGCAGAACGCCCACCCGCCGTCCTTTGGGCTCGGCCCGTTACCGGTGAGCAGTACGACGCCGACCTTCGGGTTGATGCGCGCCCGCTCGAGCGCATCGGCGAGTTCGTCGACCGTACGAGGGCGGAAGGCGTTGCGTACCTCGGGGCGATCGAACGCCACCCGAGCGATGCGACCGTCGAGGCTCAGGTGCGAGGTGATATCGGTGTAGTGCTCGGACCCCGGGGCGAGCTGCCACTCGGCCGCGTCGAAGAGTTCGGATACCTGCTGCGTCATGTCTCTACCCTAGGTGCCACCGCCGATAATGGGGCGGGCGTCGCGGGCGCGATGCGGCGCCTCCGGGTGCCCGTCACTGGCAGAGATGGGAGGATCAACACATGTCCGTTGCCCCCGGCCCCAACGATTCGCCCGATGCAGGGCCTGCCGCCCACCGCACGTCGGCCATCGAGCTGCCGCCACTCGCCGAGGTGCTCGCGACGGCACGCGTCGTGGCGATCCCGACCCGCACCCGGTTTCGCGGCATCAGTGTGCGCGAGGCTGTGGTGTTCGCGGCGCCGCAGGGCGCGAGCGAATTCTCGCCGTTCACCGAGTACGACGATGCGGAGGCGTCGCCATGGCTGGCGGCGGCACTCGACTTCGGTTGGGCCGAGCAGCCCGTCGCTCTGCGCGAGCGCGTCGAGATCAACGCCACGGTGCCGGCCGTTGCTGCGGTCGACGTGCCCGAGATTCTCACGCGCTTTCCGGGGTGCACGACCGCGAAAGTGAAAGTGGCCGAGCGCGGACAGACCCTCGCCGACGACGTCGCCCGGGTGCGTGCCGTGCGCGCGGAACTCGGGCCGAGCGGCCGTGTACGCGTCGACGCGAACGCCGGCTGGTCGGTCGAATCGGCTGTCATCGCGCTCACACAGTTGGCGCAGTTCGATCTCGATTACGCCGAACAGCCCTGCGCCGCAGTGACCGACTTGGTCGCCGTGCGCGCCCGCTTGAGCGAACTCGGCTTCGACGTGCGCATCGCCGCCGATGAGAGCGTGCGCAAAGCCGAAGATCCCCTCGCGGTGGCCCGGGCCGGCGCTGCGGACCTCCTCATCGTCAAGGCGCAGCCGCTCGGAGGCGTGCGACGCGCCCTGTCGATCGTGCGCGAGGCGGGCCTGCCGGTGGTCGTGTCGAGCGCGCTCGACACCTCGGCAGGGATCGCCATGGGGGTGCAACTCGCCGCCGCACTGCCCGAGGGCATGCTCGCTGGAGCGTGCGGCCTCGGCACCGTCGCTCTGCTCGACGGCGACGTGACGCGCACACCGCTCGTGCCGCAGAATGGCGCGATTGCCGTGGGGCGACCGGTGCTTGACGCGTCACTCATCGAGCGGTTCGGTGCGGCTCCGGATCGCGAGGAGTGGTGGCGCGATCGTATCGCCCGCACCTACGCGCTCCTGACTCACGGCTGACGCGCACCACCCCGGCGACGGGCGTTTCAGCCCTTGAGCCCGGGGAAATCCTCTTCGCGCCATTCGCTGTCGATGCGCTCGCTGGCCGCGTGCGCGGCTTCTTCGCGCTGCCGCAGCTCGATGCGACGAATCTTGCCCGACGTCGTCTTCGGCAGCTCGAAGAACTCGACGCGGCGCACGCGCATGTATGGAGGCAGCGCCACTCGCGCGTGAGCGAGGATTTCGCGCGCGGCCTCCGCTGACGCTTCGACACCTGCGGCGAGCGCGACATACGCCTTGGTGACGTTGAGACGCGTGTCATCGGGAGCGCCGACGACGGCGGCCTCGGCCACGAACGCGTGCTCGATGAGCGCGCTCTCAACCTCGAACGGTGAGACCTTGAAATCGCTCGACTTGAAGATGTCATCGGTGCGGCCGACGAAGGTGAGCACGCCGTTCTCCCCGCGCTGAGCGACGTCGCCGGTGTGGAACAGACCGTCGCGTGTCGCTTTCGCAGTCGCCTCGGGGTTGCCGAAGTAGCCCGGCATCAAGTTGACGGGGCGTTGCGGCGCAAGGCGCAGGCAGATCTCGCCCTCTTCGACCTCGGCACCCGTGAGCGGGTCGATGAGCACGGCGTCGACGCCTGGCAGCGGCTGCCCCATCGCACCGGCGACGATCGGGTCGCCCGGCAGGTTGCCGATGAGGGCCGTCGTCTCGGTCTGGCCGTAGCCGTCGCGAATCTCGAGACCCCACCACTCCTGAATACGGGCGATGACTTCAGGGTTGAGCGGCTCGCCGGCGGAGACGATCTCGCGCAGCGCGCGCGGCTTGAGCTCGAGCTTCTTCTGGATGAGCATGCGCCACACGGTGGGCGGTGCGCAGAACGTGTTGACCCCAACCCGGTCGAGCTCGGAGACCAAGAATTCGGCGTCGAATCGCGCGTAGTTCGCCACGAAGATCGTCGCTCCGACGTGCCACGGGCCGAAGAAGCTCGACCAGGCATGCTTCGCCCAACCCGGTGCGCTGATCACGAGGTGAGTGTCGCCGGGTCGCACACCGAGCCACGACAGAGTCGTGAGGTGGCCGACCGGGTAGCTCGTATGCGAGTGGACGACGATCTTGGGCAGGCTCGTGGTGCCCGAGGTGAAGTACAGCAGTGCTGCGTCATCGCTCGTCGTCGACTTCGCGACCGGTGCCACGGAGGCCGCAGACGATTCCTCGTAGCGCTCCCAGTCGTACAGGCTCGCCCGCTGATCGTCGGTCGCGGCGTCGAGCCCGACGCCGATGCCGCGATACTCGCCCGGCACATCGCGGAACTTCACCGCGTCTTCCCCCGCGGCGAAGACCCAGCGCACCGTTCCGCGCGAGACCCGGTCGTCGAGTTCGTGTGCGCCGAGCACGACGGAGGTCGGCAGGATCACGACGCCGATCTTCATGGCGGCGAGCATGATTTCCCAGAGCTCGACGCGGTTGCCGAGCATGAGCATCGCCACATCGCCGCGCTTGGCGCCGATGCGGGTGAGCCAGTTCGCCACCTGGTCGGAACGCTGCTTGAGCTGCGCGAACGAACGCTTCAGCTCGCTGCCGTCCTGCTCCGCGATCCACAGCGCGGTGGTGTCGTTGTCGCGTGCGATGACATCGAAGACGTCATGAGCCCAGTTGAAATTCGGCCCGACATCGGGCCAGGTGAACTCGGTGCGCTGCCGCTGCGGGTCTCCGGCGCTGGCGAGCAGCTGATCCCGTGCGGCGAAGAAGGCGGCCGTGGCATCGATCTCAGTCATTGCTCTATTCTGCTCCCTTGCGCGACTTCGATCGCTCACCGTTCGAAGTTTTCGGCCGCGGTTTCCCGGCGGTCGCAAGCGACCGGCGGGCCACCATCACGATCTCCGTGGCCACCGCGATGAGCATGACCGCGCCGGCCGCCATCGCCCACCCTCCACGCGAGTCGCCACCCGAACTGGGCATCACCGTCCAGCAGAAGATGACGCACTGCGCGAGCGCGAGCAGCGGGATCGCGACGAACGCGATGGTGCGCAGACTCGCGGACGCGGAACGCGTTTCGGGCGCGCGATGCCGACTCCTTCGGCACTGCACAATGACGGCGGAGCTTGCGAGCAGCACCAGTAAGAGCAGCGCGTACACCGTCGCGTAGGGCAGCGCCCGGCCGAGCGCGTACGTCTCAGCCGCGGCGGGAGACGTGTCGGTGAACGTGCCCGCAGGGAAGTCGAACACCGCGCCCAGATCATTCGTAAGCCCAAGGTCGTATCTCGTGAGCGCTCGGTTCACGTCGGGGTCGATGCCCCAGGGACCCGCCGGTGTGTCTTCGAGCCGATCTTCTCGCGTGCGCGACTGCACTTGGTCGGCATCGAAAGTGGCGACGAGTGCCCCGTCGGCGCGCTCCTGCACCGCACCGATGCGCAGGTCGAGCCGGGTGCGCAGCGCGTCGTCGACGGTGTACTGACTCTCGTGCACCCAGGGCGCCGCTACGAGCCCACGTTCAAGCGGAAGCACGTCTTCATCGCGCTCGAAGTCACGATCGGGGTCGGAGCCGATCCACCCGCTCTCACCCATTTCGGGCACCAGCTCGGAAGCCACCGTGACCTGCACTCGGAGCGGACGGATCTGCGCGATGCCCGCGTCGAGATCATCGACATCTCGGTAATAGTCGGTATCGAGGAACGCGTTCCACGCACTCCAGCGCACTTGATCTGCACCGTCATCTCCGGGAACGCGCACGGCGGCACTGTCGAGCGTGTAGGAGATTTCGATCTCGTGATTGCCGTCGAGCACGTCGGAGAACTGTGTAACCATTGCCTCGGTGCGCGTCGCGGGTTGCGATCGCTGCACGTACGGGGCCGCTTCGCCGTCGATCTTCACCGAGTCGAGACGGAAGCCGAGCGACTGGTCGTAGCGTTCGGTCGGCCACTCCTTCGCGAACTGCGGCACGCGCGACCCGTTCCCGTCGAATCGCACGTTCAGGCGTTCGGTGACTCGCACCTGTGCGCTGCCCTCGGCCGTTCGGCTGAGCTCGCCCGCGATCTCGACGCCCGTGACATCGGTGGAGAACGTGCCGGGGAGGTCGTCGGTGTCGGTCACGAATTCGTGTTCGAATGCGAGCGGTGGCGGCAGCGTCGACACCACAACGACCGAACCAGCCAAGACCGCGGCGGCCGCAAGTGTCGCGGTAATCGAGACTCCTGAAATGACGTGCTCATTGCGCCACCCGCGCGCAATATCGCGTCGACCTGATTCCTGCGTTGCAAGCTCACCCACCGCGCGCCCCGCGCGCCGCGCGCTGACGAACGGCAGGGCATATGGGAGCAGCGCGTCGTCGACGGTGCCTCGCTCGAGCAGCCTCGTCGCGCGCGCCCACACGTCGATGCCCTTGAGCTGCTGCACGGCGAGTGCACCCTCTCGGGTCAGGGGGCGCGGGCGATGCACCACACTCACCGCGATGACCGCCAGTACGGTCGATGCGACCACGAAGAGCGCCGGCCACCAGACGATCGCCAGAATCACCTGATGCGACAGCTGGCGCAGCACACCCCACTGCACCAGCGTGAGCGCGATCGGCGCGAACGTAAAGAAGTCGCGCACATAGCTGTCGGGCACCCAGCGCAGCCCGTTTGTGACGGCGGCGTCGGCGGCCCGCCAGCGGACTGCACGCTTGACCACCGACGGCAGGTTGCCCCATCGCCCAGACCGACGCGCGGCGCGCGCGACTGCGGCAAGCCACTCTTCACGACGCTTCGAGGCAGCCGCCGGCGCTTCGCCAAGTGTCCCAACGAGTTCGGCGTGCCGCACGCATCCGCGCAACTGCGCCGCGTGATCCGGAGTCAGCCCGTCAGGGGGTTCGGCCCGCGGCAGATACCAGGGGTCACCGGCACTATCGGCCCACACGACACGCCGGGCCGCACAGGCGAACAGCACGAGCACGGCGAGCAACACGAGCGGCACCAGCGGACCGTACGTTTGCACCCAGTAGAGCGGTGTCGTCGGCGGCTGCACGAATGTACCATCGGCGAAGCTCGCGGAAAGCGTTGCCTCGGCGTTGGGCGGCAGCGCTTGGTCGTTCGTAAAGGAGTACACCGTTGCGCCGTCGTCGGTCACCCGATCGGGCGTCAACCAGGTCGACGCGCTGATGAGCCAGGCGATCGAACCGCGCGGGGCCCGAACAAGTGCGTCGTTGATCTCGGCCGGCAGCGTCAGCGAGACCTCGACGCCCTTCGTGGCTTGCGGCCAGGTCGGCGCGAAGAGCGACCACCGGAAGCGATCGACTACCGCACCCGTCGCCTCATCGACCTCGCTCGTGATGAGATCGTGCAGCTCATACGACAGTGAGATCCGCTCGGTGCCCGCGAACGGCTCACCGTCAGTTCGCGTGATGCGCAGCTCCGTGGTGGTCGATTTCGGGGTGATCTTGACGTCGGCGGCGTCGCCATCGACCGTCGCTCCGGCGACCTCAAGCCGCACGTCGTGCCCCTGAAACTCCGTCACGATGACACGCTCGACGCTCGACTCGGGGCCGTTGCGGAAGTCTGCTTCGTACGACTCGGTGACCCGAGCGGAGAAACCGCCGTCGTCGGTACGACCGATCACGTAGTCGAGCTTTGCGTCGCGCGCGACCCAGTCGACCTCGTCGATATCAGCCGAGTCGATCACATCGTCGAAGCTCATCGGCGGGTTCAGCACCGGACCGAGCATCAAGAAGACGCCCGCACCCATGACAAGCACCCAGAAGAATCGCAGAGCATTGCGCAGCGTCGCATCGCCATTCGCGCGCAGCCGGGCCTCGACCGCGGTGAGCACTCGGGCGAGCCAGCGGAAGAGCGGCGTGTGCTCGGGCTGCGGATCGGGGATGCGCCCCGAGTTGAGCAGATCAGGATCGCTGCCCGCGAGATCGAAGAAGTTGGGAGCGGGAAGCGACGACTCGCTGCGCCTCGTGCGTCGACTCATCTGCCGTTCCTCGCCCTCACCTCCGACATTCGCGTTTAGCTGCGGAACACCGTATGCAGTGCGGGGTCGCCGACAGCTTCGCGGCCGCCGAGACCGTCGATCTCGAACAGCACCGACGTGCCCGCTGCGACGTAGCCGAGACGCTCGATGAGTTCATGTGCCGCCCCGAGCGTGCCGCCCGTCGCGAGCACGTCGTCGATCAGCAGCACGCGAGTGCCGGGAGCAAAGTCGTCGTGCGCCTCGACCTCGGCCGTGCCGTATTCGAGGGCGTACCCCACGCTGGCCGCCGGCCGCGGCAGCTTGCCGGCTTTGCGGATCGGCATGAGGCCGGTCTGGCTCGCGTATGCGGCGGCGCTCGCAAGCAAGAAGCCACGCGCTTCCAGACCGGCGACGACGTCAAAGGTGCCTGTGAACGGCGCGATCAGCGCGTGCACGGTGGCGCGCAGCGCCTCAGCATCGCCGAGCAGCGGCGTGATGTCGCGGAAGAGGATGCCCGGCGACGGGTAATTCGGGATCTCGCGGATCAGTGCTTCCGCGCGGACGAGTTCAGGGGTCTGTGACACGCATTCCAGGGTACCGGGCACTCGCGACACGCGCGGAGACCTTGCGCGAGGCGGCCTCGATTTCAGTTTCGCGAAACGCTCGTGTAGAGTATTTCGAGTTGGGTAACCAACGGGCGCCCCTAGCTCAGCTGGATAGAGCATCTGACTACGGATCAGAAGGTCAGGGGTTCGAATCCCTTGGGGCGCACATAGGAAAGAAAACCCCGTCGCGATAGCGGCGGGGTTTTCTGCTGTCTGCATGTCGCTGATGAATACTCCGCCGAGCCATTCAGCGACGATCGAGCTCCTCCGCGAGCGCGATGTAGGCGTGCGCACTGGTCCCATCGCCGGCTCGAAACTCAGCGAGCGCGTGATCGAGTGCCGAACGCACGGCGCGCACCTGATTGATACGTAGCTTCTCGAGCGTCAGGTCGGCGCACCCGACCGCGCGCGCATACTCCAATCGCTTTCCCTCGAGCGGGGTTGCGTACGTCAGCATCTGCCGTCTCCCTCCATACCTCTCGCCCCGTTGAGCGACTTGATATCTAAAATATCAAAATACCAAGCATCCGCAAGGTCCGCACAGCTCTTTCGCAGGATCACGGGCAACGCGCTCGAGCACCCGTCGAGTTACGGACTAACCGACTCCCAGCGCCGCGAAGCCGAAGAACGACGCGCAGACCCACACGCGTGTGGTCGATCCGACGCTTCACACACTCGCGAGCCACTGATCACGCATGCGCGAGGCGTTCGGCGCCGATGACCCCATCGCGGCCGAACTTGCGTGCGAAGAGATGCACCTGCTCCCCGCTCGGGCACCAACTGCCCCCCCCCCACCTGGAAGTAGCCGTAACCGACCGCGGGCACTCTGGCTCCTCGATTGGTACGCTCAGCGACATGAGCTTCGCCCCGATCTCTTCGCGTTCGCGCAACCTCTCAGCCTGGTTCGCCACGCGTCCCGAAGACTTCGTCGCGGAGCGCTCCCCGAAGCGCACCTGGTTCTGGGGCATCACGGCGGCCGTGTTCGCGGTCATCACGGTGATCGTACTGCTGCATCCGACCGACATCGTCGAAATGCTCGGCGGCCGCCGCCGCGCGGGCATGGCGATCGCCGGATCGTTCTTCCTGCCGCCGGCGATCGCGCTCTTCAGCGTCGTAATGATCTTCGTCGGGTCTCGCCGCTGGCGCGTGCGCGGCGGCGGCGTGCTGACGAACCCCTTGGTTCACGGGGTGACCGCCACATTCCCGACGGATCTCGTGGTCAATGCGATCCGCCGGGGAAGCACGGATCGCGACGGCATCATCACGGCGTTGACCACCGCATTCAAGCACCCGGGCGACCAACTCCTGATCACCGTGTGGGCCTCGAACACCGATCGGGTGCTCTACGTCGGCGTGCTGCGCGTCGACGGCAACCGCGTGTGGATCGACACCGAACCGGTGCGAGTCGGGCCGGATCGCTTCGTCGATCTGAAACCGGTCGACCAGGCGGCGCTGCACGCGCACGCCGACTCCATCGGCAAGCCCAACACACCGCACGCGTGACGCCGCGCGACGGCTTCAGGGAATCAGTGCTTTACGCAGGGCCGCCCGTCGCGAGAAGATACTCGCAGGAGCGGCGTCCGGTCGCCCGGGGACGAAGGAGCAGCACATGGGTATCGAAGATCTCACCGCAAAAGCCAAGGAATTCCTCAGCGACGGAAAGGTTGCCGACGCGCTCAAGAGCGAGCAGGCCGAAGACATCAGCGACAAGCTGCTCGACGGCGTCGCGGGTGCCGCGAACAAGGTGACCGGCGGCAAGTTCGAGGGCCAGATTCAGGACGCACGCGATGCGGCCGATAAGGCTGTCGGCAACGAGTAAATACTCGAACCGCAAACGCGCTGAGGCCCCCGGCAGTGTTTCGCCGGGGGCCTCAGCGCGTCGCACCGCAGCGATGCGTCGCATGATCGGGTCGATCACCCACCGCGCCGGAGCACCCATCGTCTCCCCAGCGCATCGAACGCGTCGTCACGGTGCGCGAAGTATCCGAAGCCTGCCTGAACGTAACGCGAGAGATCGAACTCGCCGCAGCCTGATCGGCCGTCCCAGTCGACGGCACAGCACGGATAGGTGACGCGAGATCGAGGGGCCCGTCCTCGTGGCAGATTCGGGCTGAGCGACCTTCGATTCAGCGTGCGGCGAAGAACTCCTCAAGCGCCTCGGTGATCTGCGCACGGGCCGCATCATCCGAGATCGTCGGCTCGCCATCACCCGACTGCGCACCGTACGCCCCGAACTGGGCGTGCACCCCGCCGTCGATCGCAACGAACTCGGTGTCGGCAGGGAGACCCGCGGCCGACGCCTCGATCTTCTCGGGGGTTGCGAGGCCGTCGTTCGTACCCGAGATCGAGAGCACCGGCAGGTCATCACGCGCGGCGAGCGCGTCGCCCGAGCAGTAGGAGGCCAGCAGCACGAGGCCGTCGACGGCATCGCGATCCGCATCGGCGTACATGCACGCCTTCACTCCGCCCATGCTGTGCCCGCCCACCGACCAGCTCGTCACCTCGGGTGCGAGGCCGGTGAAGTCGGCCAGCGGTCGCGTTTCGAAGAGCGGCAAATTGAGCAGCGACTGCGTGATGACGACCGTCGTGCCGGCGGCGACGGTGTCGCGGAAGGTCGCCTCGTACGCCTCGGGCACGACCTTGGCGCCGGCGAAGAACACGAGCCCCTGCCCGTTGGCCTCGCCGGTCGGCGTCATCACGATGGGTCCGCCCGCCTGCGAGACCTCGACGCGGTCGTCCTGACTCACTGCGGCGAGCGCCTGCGGCTCGGCCTGATAGGTCTGCTCCGCCCAGATGACGAAGCCGACCACCGCGACCAGCACGAGCGACAGTACCCCGGCACCCACCGCACCGAGTACGCGCCGTGCGCGACTGCGATCGGCTACGCCCCGGCGCCCGGGAATGAGCGCGGGCGTGCGCTCGCGGTACGCCTGATACTCGGGGTCGTCGCCCCATTTGCGTTGAGCCTTCTCCTCGAGCAGCGGGATGCCGCTCACCTTCGTGAGCAGCAGAATGACGAAGAGCGGGGAGAGGATCGCGATCCACTGCCAGCCGCGCAGCGCCGGGGCCGTGATGACGAGCACGCCGACCCAGAGCACGATCTCGCCGAGGTAGTTCGGGTGTCGCACGACCGACCACAGACCGGTCGAGATGAACCGCCCGTCGTTGGCGGGGTCGGCCTTGAAGCGGCTCTTCTGGGCATCCGCGATGACCTCGATCGCGAACCCGAGCGCCCAAATGCCGAGCCCGATCCAGGTGCTCGCGCCTAGTGCCACGGCGTGCTCGGAGGTGATGGCGATCCAGGCCGCCGCCGCGGTGAGGCTCACCCACGCGCCCTGCACCGTCCACACCGAGAGGAACCGCACGGGCGATGTCTTGATCTCGTCGAAGCGATCGTCGGCGCCGCTGCGCCGCACGCGCATGAAGAGGAAGCTGCCGAGTCGCACGGCCCAGATCACGACGACCGCGGTGAGCAGCACCGACCGCACGTCGAACGACGGCGCCAGCAGCAGCAGCCCGACCGTCACCACGATGTACGTCAGACTGCCGGTCAGATCGAAGAAACGCTCGGTGCGGCGGGCCATCGCGGGCACGAAGGCAATCCACTGCACGACGAACGCTGCGGCGACGGCGATCGCGAAGCCGGGCAGCGGCCCGATCGACCAGCTGCCCTGACTGCCGGCGAACGCGAGCAGCGCTCCCAACACGAGAGCGGCGGCGATGAGGATCACCGAGCGTGCAATGGGCCGAGACATATCAGGTCCTGTTCGTCAGCGGGGTCGGGGGTGTCGGGTGGAGTCAGGCGTACAGCGCGTCGATCACCGGCGCAGCGGCGGCGAGCAGCGCGGAGCGCTTCAGCTTCATCGTGGGAGTGATGAGCTCTGGGGCACGGTCTTCGCCGATCGCGAGCAGCGACCAGGTTTGCACCCGTTCGCCGGGCGACACCGCCGCGTTCGCCGGCTCGATGGCCTCGGCAATCTCGGCGCGCAGCCGATCGTCGGCAACCGCTGCGAGGCCGGCATCCGCGAGCTGCGCGGGGCGTTGATGGCCGTGCTCGTCGCACCAGGCCTGCACGGCCTCGGTGTCGAGCACGATCAGCCCCGTCAGATACGGGCGGTCGGTGCCGACGAGCACCGCGTGCGCGACGAGCGGATGCATCTCGACGGCGCGCTCCCAGCGCTCGGGCGACACCGTGCGACCGGTCGAGGTGACGATCGTCTGCCCCATTCGCCCGCGCAGGGTGAGCGCTCCATCGCTGCCAAGCTCGCCCAGGTCGCCGGTGCGGAAGAAGCCATCGACGAAGGCCGCGGCCGTGTGCCCGGGGTTGCGGTACCCGGCGAAGACCCCGACGCCGCGAGCGAGCACTTCGCCCTCGGCCGAGATGCGCACCTCATTGCCCGGCAACGGGGTGCCGACACTGCCGGCAACGAGGGATCCCGGACGGCCACCGGTGAGCGGGGCCGTGGTTTCGGTCAGACCGTAGCCCTCGATGATCGGCACCCCGATGCCGCGGAAGAACTGCGCGAGCTCGGGCCGCAGCGTCGCCGCCCCCGAGAGCAGGTAGTCGATGCGTCCGCCCATGAGCGCGCGCAGCCGGCCGAAAAAGATGCGATCAAACACCGCACGGCGGGCGCGCAACCGCAGGCCGGGGCGTGCGTGGGCGTCGCGATCCTGCGCTTCCATCGCCTCGCCCCACGATTCTGCCGTGCGCACGGCGGCCCGCCACACCGGGGCGAGGCGCTTCTCTCGGGCTGCCTTCGCCGCCGCCGCTTGAATCTTCTCGAGCACCCGCGGCACGACTACGAGGAACGTCGGCCTCAGCACCGACAGCGCCTGCACGACCTCCTTGGGGTCGGCGAGGTGCGCCACCCGCATGCCGTTCGCGATGCAGATGAGCTGCAGTGCGCGGCCGAGCACGTGCGTGAGCGGCAGAAACAGGATCGTGTTGCCCCGATCGTGCACCACTTCCGTGTACGCCTCGGCCGTGTTGAGCACCTGGCCGACCAGGTTGCGGTGGGTGATCTGCGCTCCCTTGGGGTCGCCCGTCGTACCCGACGTGTACACGATCGTCGCGATGTCGTCGAGGGAGGCGATGGTGCGTCGCTCTTCCAGCTGAGCGCCAGAGATGCTCTCGCCCCGCTCGATGAGGTGCGAGAGCAGGGCCGCCTGCTCGGCCGGGTCGGCTTGGGGGTGGGCCTCGGCGGGGGCGTCGCCCGTCGTGCGGAGCGCCCAGGTGCGGAGTTCGACTCCGGCCTCGGCCGCGGCCCCGCGCAGACGCGCATCGAGCACCGCATCGCCCACGAACGCGGCGACCGGACGCGCGTCTGCGAGCACCGCGGTGAGCTGCGAGTGCGCTGCGGTGTCGTACACGGGCACCACGACGGCGCCAGCGGTCGCCGCCGCGAGATCGGCCACGGCCCAGAGGTACTGCGTCGGCGCCATGATCAGCACCGCGTCGCCCGCCTGCACCCCACTCGCGATCAGGCCCTTCGCGACGCGCCCCACCTGCTCGGCGAACTCCGCCGTCGTGACGGGCACCCACGGAGCGTCGAGCGGCGTGCCGGGCTCGCGCACCTCGAATGCCACGTGATCGGGAGCAGCGTCGAGTCTCCGCTGCAACAGGTCGGTGACGTTGCGCACGCCGTCGATATCGACGACCGCCGGGGTCTCTGCTGCACGTCGTTGCACGGTCGTCATGCTGGTACCCACTCCCCCGAACCGCGCACGAGCAAGTTGCTCAGTTTGTGAGGTTCTTCTCACGAAAGTATCACAGATATTGACCGAATGCGCTCGGCGCGCGAATATCTCGAAGCACCGTGCAGCGCAACGCCCTACCCGACCCTGGCTCCCCCTGCGAGAGTCGCCGCATGAGAAGCATCACCTACGCCGGCGAGACCGTCGTCACCACCGACGACGTTGCATCAGCCCTGGTCGAACTCACCGCCGCCATCGCCCGCAACGGCCGCGCCGAGGCCGTCGAGATCCCGATCGTCACCGATGATCACGAGCACCTCGATGTCGCCGAACTCGTCATCGGCGTCGGCAACGACGTGCTGTCAGTGCCGGCAGCGTGGGACGCAGGCGATGAACCCGATTTCTCCGAGCAGGCCGCCGCACTCAGAAACCACATCGACTTCCCCCGGCCGGTCTCTGGGGGATCGATCACTGAAGAATTCACGTCGCTCGATTGGGATCTGGAGCTCGGCGACACCGACGGCGGCGCTCGAAACCACTGAAGGCAGGTCCCGTCGACCCGCCTTCAGTGCTGCAAACGCGATGTCAAATGGTTGCCACTGAACCAGAATCGACGCGATAGTTGGATCCGTTCACGAACGATGCACGATCTGAGCAGAGGAACGTGACGACGTTCGCCACTTCTTCGGGTTCTCCGCGGCGGCCGAGCTCCATGAATGGCCGCTCATCGTCGAGGAATGATTCGATCGCTTCATCGAAGCTGACGCCAAGCTCGTCCGAGCGCTTCTCCATCATGCGATCCGTCATCGGCGTGTGAATGAATGCCGGTGAGACGCAGTTCACCAGCAACCCCTCGTCGGCATACGAGCGCGAGAGCCCCTTCGCGAGGGCCAGAATGCCCGCCTTCGCCGCACAATAAGGCAGTTCGTCGTCGTATGGCTGCACCGCGTCTTCGGAGGCGAGGAACACCAGGCGACCCCACCCACCGGAGCGCAGCGCCGGCAAGAACTCGCGCACCAGGCGCACCGGCCCGAGCAGATCGACCTCGACGGTCGAGACCCACCCGTCGTCGTCGATCTCGTGAAACTTGCCCTGCGCCCCGGTGATGCCCGCCGACTGCACCAGGATGTCGATGCAGCCTACCGCAGCTTCGACCTGTTCGCGCAGCGACGCGAGATCTTCGAGGCTCGTGATATCGGCGGTGAACGCGTGCAGCGTAGCGGGTGCGGCGTCGAGCTTCGCTGCTGCAGCGTTGAGATCGTCGGCGTCGTGATCGGTGATGACCACCCGCACGCCCTCTTCGAGCAGCTGCTTCGCGGTGTGCCAGCCGATACCCGACGCACCCCCGGTAACGAGTGCCGTTTTGCCCGTAATTCCCAGATTCATGATGCGTGTCCTCTCGTTGTTCCGAATGTGTGCACCGGCCGACCGTGCTCATCGGGGTCGACCTCGATGCGGTAGATCGCCCCTGATTCGGGCGCAGCTTGCAACTGCTGCTCCGTGAGGTTCTCGCGCGCCGAACCAATCAGCAGGGTCGTGAGTTCAGGCCCCGCGAATGCCACCGAGGTGAGATTTGGGCTCAGAATCGGCACCTCCTCGAGCAGCGTGCCGTCGGGGGCCCACCGCACGACGTGACCCTCGCCGTACAGGCCGTTCCAGAACGTGCCGTCTGCGGCGAGCGCAAGCCCGTCGTGCGCGCGGCCCGTGATGTGCGGCGCGAGTTCGCCGAGGTCCCCGTTCGGGCCGTAGATACCGCGATAGATCGTCGAGGTGGAGGTGTCGGTGACGAACATGGTGCGTCCGTCGTCCGACCACTCAAGGCCGTTGGCGACGCCGAAGCCGCCGCGCAGTGCTCGCGCGTCTCCGTCGGCGCTCACCGACCAGAGGTCGGCGTCGGGTGCTTCTCCGATCAGGCCCATGCCTCCCACGACGAATCTGCCGAACGGGTCGACCTTCCCCTCGTTGAGGCGCATGCCGAATCTGCGGTGCGGCAATCGGGCAACGACCCGCTCGATGAGCCCATCGGAGCCGAGCAGCACCACTGAGTCTTCGAGGGCGGCGACGTAACGGCCGCCCGGCGCAGGTTGCACGGCCGAGACGGGCGGTGGCAGTGACACCACGCGATCCTCGCTGCCGTCAACGGCACCATCGAGGCGACCCCGGTGCAGCAGCCCCGCGGTGATGTCGACCCACACGACTTCACTGGTACGCGCGTCCCACCAGAGACTCTCGACCAAGATCGCCCGCGTCGAGCGGAACACCTGCACCTCGCGCGTCATCACGATCAGGGGGTCGGCATGCCGCCGTTGACGTTGAGTGTCTCGCCCGCCACATAGCTGGACTCGGCCGACGCGAGAAACACGTACGCGGGCGCGAGCTCCGCAGGCTGCCCCATGCGACCGAGCGGCGTCTCTTGGCCGAACTCGGCGATCTTGTCTTGCGGCTGCCCATCGCTGGGCTGCAGCGGCGTCCAGATCGGCCCGGGAGCGACCGCGTTCACGCGGATGCCCTTGGGGGCGAGCTGATCGGCGAGCCCCTTCGTGAAGGCGTTGATGGTCGCCTTCGTGGAGGCGTAATCGACCAGAATGCCCGACGGCGAGTAGGCCTGGATCGAGGTCGTGTTGATGATCGCCGACCCCGGGGCGAGATGGGGCAGCGCAGCCTTGGTGATCCAGAACATCGCGTACACGTTCGTCTTGAACGTGTCGTCGAACTGCTCGTCGGTCAGGTCGGTGAGCGACTCCTGGAACACCTGTTTGCCGCCATTGTTCACGAGGATGTCGAGACCGCCCAGCTGTGAGACCGTGTCGGCCACGAGCGACCGGCAGTACGATGCATCTCGCAGGTCGCCGGGCAGGGTCGCGACCTGCACGCCGGATTCGCGGAGAATGCCGGCGATGCGCTGCGCATCAGGCTCCTCCTCGGGAAGGTAGGAGATGGCCACATCAGCGCCCTCGCGGGCGAAGGCGATCGCCGTGGCGGCGCCGATTCCCGAGTCCCCGCCGGTGATGAGGGCCTTGCGCCCCTGGAGGCGCCCGGACCCGCGGTAGCTCTCCTCTCCGAGATCGGCCTTCGGTGTGAGATCGGCGTCGAGCCCGGGCTCGGCGAGGTGCTGCCGCTGCGGCTTGATATCGGCGTAGAGCTCTGCTGGGTTGACGAAGGTGTACTGGTCACGTGACATGGTGCGTCCTTTCGTTGCGGTGGGTGGTCGTCGGGCTCGAGACGTCATCGTCCGTCGAGCAGATCTTTCGGCACGAGATCACGGATGGTCATCACCGCTCCGAGAAACGCGAGGTGGCTGAGCGCCTGCGGAGTGTTGCCCCAAGCGGTGCCGTCGGCAGCATCGATCATCTCCGCGTAGATTCCGACGTCATTCGAGCGCTCGACGAGCTCATCCATGAGTTCCAGGGCTTCGTCATGGCGGCCGACGCAGGCGAGCGCTTCGACGCGCCAGAACGCGCACGCGACAAAGGTGCGCTCCTCCCGCTGCGCACCGCTGTAGCGATAGAGCAGCGGGCCTGCGCCGAGTTCGTCGCTCAGCGCATCGATCGTTGACGACATGCGTTCGCCGCGGTCGAACCCGCTCGGCGCATGCAAGAGCACCGACGCATCGAGTTCGTCACTGCCAGCGTAAAAACGGTATGCCCCTCGGCGATCCGACCAACCGTGCTCGTCGATCCACTGCCGAATGCGATGCTGCTCCGCGCGCCAGCGACCCGCACTGCCAGGAATCGCCCCGGCCTCGGCGAGCGCTGCGGCATCCTCAAGCGCCTGCCAGCACCCCATCTTCGACGAAATGTACTGGCGCTGCTCACCAAGCTCCCACATGCCCGAATCAGGGTTACGCCACAGATCGCACGTGCGATCAGCCACGCCCGCCAGCATGCGCGCGGTCGCTACATCGAGCACGTTGCCCGCGTCGACATAGGTGCGGCAGATCGAGATCAGGTCGCCGTACACCCCGAGCTGCAGCTGCTCATTCGCCGGATTGCCGGTGACGACCGGCCCGATACCTCGCCAGCCAGCGACGTCGTGCTCCGATGGTTCGGGCACCAGGTCACCGTCGAGTGTGTACATGACATGCAGTTCGGGGCCGTGCTCACGGATCGTCCGCAGCATCCACGACAGTGCCGCCTGCGTCTCCTCGCGCAACCCGAAGCGCACCAGCGCCGTAGCGGTGTAGGCGAGGTCGCGCACCCAGGCAAACCGGTAATCCCAGTTCTTGCCACCCTCAGGGTTCTCGGGCAGCGAAGTCGTCGCGGCCGCCGCGATTGCCCCCGTCGGGCTGAAAATCAGCAGTTTCAATGCGAGCGCGTTGCGCTGCATCCGCTCCGCGTACGGCCCCTCATACGAAAAGACTTCCGACCAGTGCCGCCAGTTCTCGACGGTGCGGTCGATGCCAAGGTCGACGTTGTGCGGGTCAGGAAAGTGGAGCGGTTCGTCGTGCGTGGCCGCGAGGGCGACGAGGTGGCGGGATCCTGCGCGCGCGACAAATGTTCCGGTGAGTTCGGGCCCGGTCCCGCCGTCGGGGTCCGGATCAGCCGGGCCGTGATGAAATCCGACGACGGTGAACGCGGTCGCGCCGCTGCGCACCACGTGGCCGTGCATTGTCGGTTCGATCCAGGGCGCCGCAGTGCGCAGGGAGGCGCCGGGATTCACGCGCCACCGCATGGGCACCTCGCCCGTGACGCCTTCGACGCGGCGCGCGAGCTCTGCCCAGGGCAGACGGCCCGCGACGCCCGACACCATCGCGTCGGTCACGCGCACGCTGCCCGTCGAGGTCGTGAAGGTGGTCTCGAGCACGTTCGTGTTCGGCACGTAGCGCCGCTCGCTCGTGATCTCTGCGGAAGGAGCATCCGGGGAGAGCTCGAAGCAGCCGCCGGTTTCGTCGTCGAGCAGCCGCGCGAACACCGGAACGTTCGTCAGATTCGGCAACGGCAGCCAGTCGATACGGCCATTCGAGCCAATGAGCGCCACGGTGCGACCGTCGCCAATCGGGGCGTACGACTCGATTCCGGGCTGCTCGCTCGACGGGTGCGGTGTACTGCGTGCCATGCATCCATGCTCGAACCGTTGCGCCACTCGCGTCAGTGGCTTGCGCCTCGCCCCACTTGGGCGTTATGGCGAGACCTCTCGTCTCGCGACTCCCTTCACTGGCGCCGAGCAAGCCGCACGCGCAACCCCCTGGCCGTTTGCTGTCAGGTCACGGCAGCATGGAAACATGAGCTCGATTTCGGCATCCTCCGCAGCAGCCCATCACCCGGCTCACATGGCACCGCCGGCATTAGCGCGTCAGGTACTCGCCGCCGCCCTGTTCCTCATCATCGTGGCCGCCGTCGCCTTCGGCGGCTCACTCGCTTCCACCGACAACGTGGACGGTTGGTATGCGGGTGCCGAAAAAGTCGCGTGGAATCCGCCGAACGCGGTCTTCGGCCCGACCTGGACGCTGCTGTATGCGCTGCTCGCGCTCGCCGGCTTTCTCATCTGGCGCTCGGGCTTTCGCGAGGGCGAACCGAACGCCGCGCGCAACGCGTTGGCGCTGTTCGTGACGCAGCTCGCTCTGAACGCGATGTGGACACCGGCTTTCTTCGCGGGCTACCCGGCGATCGGGCCGGCGGCCTGGTGGATCGCCGCAGTCATTATCGTCGCCCTCATCGTGGTCGTCATCGCGCTCGCGGTCTCGGCCCGGCGCTGGTCACGCATTGCCGCCTGGATCATGCTGCCGTACCTGGCCTGGTTGTGCTTCGCGACGAGCCTCAATATTGGCATCATCGTTCTCAACTGAGCGGGTGATCCTACCCCTTCATCATCGGTTTTCAACGCATTTTTGCATCACGGATTGGGCAAATCGCCCGTGATCGGGTAAAATTAGTAGGAAGTGCAAGTTCACCGGCCAAATTCGGCGCTTTTCGCCCCGCTTTCGCGCCCGAACGCACTCGTCGAGACCGTGCGGCAGCCAGCCCACGAGTCCGCACACGACAGCGTCTGAGGAGATCACTATGCAGCAGTCTCACGTCGTGGGACACACCCTCGTGTACCCGCACCATGGTGCGGTGACGATCACTGCGATCGAGGTGAAGAAGATCGGCGGCGTCGAGCGCACCTGGCTCACGCTGCAGCCGCTGCTCAACGAGCTGTCGATCCAGATTCCCGCCGATCAGTTGAACGAGATCGGTGTGCGCGAGCTCATCGATAGCGACGGCATCGCAGAGTTGATCGACATCCTCCAAGAGGAGTTCATCGAGGAGCCCGGCAACTGGTCACGCCGCTTCAAGGCCAACGGCGAGAAGCTCGCCTCGGGCAGCGTGCACCGCGTCGGCGAGGTCGTGCGCGACCTCTGGCGCCGCAGCCAGGGCGCCAAGCTTTCGACCGGCGAGAAGGCCATGTACCAGCGTGCCAGCGGCATCCTCGTCACCGAGTTCGCGCTCGCTCGCGGCATCGCCGAGGCCGACGCGCACGAAGAGGTCGAGAAGATCCTCGCCGGCGAGAAGATCGCCGTCTGATCGAGACCCCCTCCGGCGGGTGACCCGCCGAACACCGAACGGGCCGTCCGCGAGAAATCGCGGGCGGCCCGTTCGATGTTTCTGGGCGTGCGCCCGGGGACGGGGCCCAGTGCGCGGTTTCGCTTCCGACACCGATTCAACGAAACGCAGACACCTACTGGCTCAGCCTGTATGCGTTTCGTTGAATCGGTGCGCGGGGTGTGCAGGATGCGCGGGGCGCGTCGTGCGCACGCCCGCGCAGCCCGCGGTCAGCCCGCGTAGGCTGCGCGCAGCGCCTCGACGAGCGGCGTCGTCGGGCGCCCGATGAGTTCGGCGAGCGTGCGATCCGCCGACTCAAGGTCGCCCTGCGCGATGCCCGCGTCGAGCGCCGTCAAGAACCCGATCGTGCCGGCGTCGAGCCCGGCGCCCTCGAGCGCAGTCTGGTACTCGGCTGCGGGCAGCTCCTGGTGCGCGACCGGCTTGCCCAGCACTTCGCCGATGGCTGCGGCGAGCTCGTCGTAGGTGAATGACTCACCGGCGAGCTCGTAGGTCTTACCGATGTGCGCGTCGCCGATCAGTGCAACGGCTGCAGCCTCTGCGTAGTCCCGGCGCGCAGCGGCCGACACGAGACCGCCCTGCGTCGCCGAGATCAGCGTGCCCGTCGCCTCAGCTGCCCCGAAGTTGCCCAGGTAGTTCTCGATGTACCAATCGTTGCGCAACAGCGTCGCGGGAACTCCCGAAGCGGCGATGGCCTGCTCCGTGGCGAGGTGCTCGGCCGCGAGGGGCAGCGAGCTCGACTCGACGTTCGCGAGGCTCGTGTAGGCGAGCTGCGCAACTCCCGCAGCGGCCGCCGCATCGATCACGGTCTGGTGCTGCGGCACGCGCTTGCCGACTTCGCTGCCCGAGATGAGCAGCACGCGGTCGACGCCGGCGAATGCGGCGGTCACGGTGGCGGCGTTGTCGTAATCGAGCGGCACGACGCTGATGCCGCGATCGGCAAGGTCCGCCGCCTTCGACGGGGTGCGCACGCCGGCGACGATCTGGTCAGCGGCGACGCCCTTCGCGAGGAGCGCGTCGATGACGAGGCGGCCGAGCTGGCCGTTGGCTGCGGTGATAAGAGTGGTCACGGTGTTCCCTTCGATGGTGGCTTCGTTCGGGTGCAGCGCGATCCTGCCCCTGCGCATTCCCGAGTGACGGTACCCACTTTGCGGTAAGGTACTAGCGAAATGGTGAGTTATGCGGAAATCCGGGCCACTGGTGCCTTCGATCCGGCGTGCTCCACGCGGGTCGTGCTCGATCACGTGATGAGCCGCTGGGGCGTGCTAGTGCTGTGCACACTGTCTGACGGCACGCATCGCTGGGGCGAACTGCGCCGCGAGGTCGAGGGCATCAGCGAGAAGATGCTCGCGTCGACCCTGCGCCAGTTGGTCGCCGACGGCATCGTGCACCGCGAATCGCTGCCCACCGTGCCCCCGCACGTCGAGTACTGCCTCACCGAGCGCGGTCAAGAGCTCATGGAGCGCATGCTGCCGCTCATCGGCTGGATCGCGGATCGAGCCGACGAAATCGTGGGCACCCCGGCTCAGCGGTTGGGCGCCGCGGCCGCACCCGTTACCGCTCGCGCGTGAAGTAGACGCGTTCGAAGCCGTGCTCGGTGCGCCGCCCGGTCTCGACGAAACCGCGCTTCGGGTAGTACGCGAGATTCTCGGTCATCGCGGCATTCGTGTACAGCCTGAGTTCGGGCAGCCCGAGTCGCTCCGCCTCGGCGTCGGCAGCGGCGAGCAGCGCACCGCCGATGCCCTGCCCGTGGGCCTCAGGGTCAACCGCGACGTTCTCGACCAGCAGGTGATCGGGGTGCGGCACCGTCACGAGCAGCCCGACGATTCGTTCGCGCAGGATCGCCACGCGCACCCGGCCCTCACCGATCAGGGCAGCGTAGTCGCTCGACATCGGTGCTGGCTCTCGGCCGATGCGCGGCACGTACGGCGCGTAGGCGCGACGTACGAGCGCCGTCAGATCGTCGGCCTCGTCGGCTGATGCGACACGAATCTCGAGCACGGCGTTCAGCTCCCGTCGCGCAGGTCGTGCAGCGTTTCGGCGGCGAAGCGAATCTCGTCGAATCGCACCGCGCATCCGGCGCCCGTGGGCGACCGCACGAGGAAGCCGAGCTGCGGGCGGGCGGCGTCACCGTGCTCGGCGTCACCGTGCTCGGTGCTCTGGGGCGGGTCGAGGCGGAACACTCGCACGAACTCCCATTGCGCTCCGTCGCGCGAGGCGTGCATGGCGAAGACGGTGTCGATCCGGGAGATGCGCAACCACAGCACGTCAGACTCGGCGTCGAACGCATTCGCGTCGTCGGAGACACCGCGGGTCACGACACTCACCGCGAGCCGCTGCCCGGTCGGCGAGTACTCGAAGCAGAGTTTTGCCCAGTGCGCGTCATCGAACCAGACCAGCAGCACGCCCGCGTCGAATGTGGAAGCGAAATCAACGGTGACCCGCGCGGAGAACTGGAAGTCGCCCGCAGGCGCGGCAAAACGGGCCATCGGCGCCGTGCCCGAGCTGGATCGGCCGAAGGGGTCGATGATCAGATCGGTGCGCGCGGGCGCTGCAGCGGCAAGCGTTGACCCGTTCCACGACCACTCCGCGCGACCGTCGGCGGTCACCTCACCCGGGAGCCCGTCAATTGAATATGCGGTCATGAGGTCCTTTCGGGCTGAGCCGCGGCGATGCGGCGATGCGGCGATGCGGGATCAGCCTGCCAGCGACTCCTGAGAACTCGCATTTGCGATCCGCTCGAGCATCTCGGCGAGCAGCATTCGCTCGCCCGGCGTCAGCACTTCGCCGAGTCGCGGCAATCCGGCCAGCAGCGCGGCGGCGTGTGCGGCGCCGGTCGGCGCCGTCGGCACGGTCGCTCCGACAACTGAATCGGCGGTGGTGATTCCGGCGAACACGGCATCGCGTACGCGGTGCGAGATCGAGGGATCGCGATCCGCCACCGCCTGACCGATCAGCCGCAGCGTCACCCCCGTGCCCGCCGATTCGATCATTGCCGAGGCCGTCTCTGGGCTCACGCGCAACGACCCGACCTCGGCGACTCGAGTCGTGAGCATCAGGAGGCGAGCGTGCGCGGCGGCCGTGACCTCGGAGGTGTGGCCCGGGTGGGGGTCGGCGTACGTCAGGAGGTAGTGGTGCGGATGCTCGAGGCCGTAGCTCACGTGCAGGTCCCAGCCGGCGCGCAGATCGGCGAGCGGATCATCGCTCAGCCGCTGCGCGCGCTTCTGCGCGAGGTAGCCCTCGAAGGCACGCGCCGCGACGGCCCCCAGCAGCCCCTGCATATCGCCGAACTGCCGGTAGATCGCCGGCGCCTGCACCCCAGCGGCTTCTGCGACGGCGCGGGTCGTGACCGCTTCACGGCCCCCAGCGCGCAGCAGCGCGTCGGCAGCATCGAGCATGCGATCGCGGGCATCGCTTCGAGAGGTCATGTATCAATGCTATCAGAATTGCGATAGCGCTCTTCGTGAAAGCGTGTTACGTTATCGGCGATAACACTTTTACGAGAGCGGAGAACCCATGCGTCTCACCGGAAACACCATCCTGATCGTTGGCGGCACCTCGGGCATCGGCCTCGAGCTCGCACTGCGCCTGCGCGACGCCGGCAACTCGATCATCGTCTCGGGCCGTCGCACCGAACGCCTCGCGGCGATCGAAGCCGAACACGGCATCCCGGGCATCGCCGCCGACGTGGCCGACGCGGCGTCGATCCGGAGCCTGCGCGACACCGCGATCGAGCGCTTCCCCGCCCTCGACACCTTGGTGACCATGTCGGGCATCATGCAGCGCGAACTCGTGCTCGAGCCGGGCGCGCTCGAAATCGCCGAACGCACTATCGAGACCAACCTGCTGGGCACGATCCGCCTCGTCGAGGCGTTTCTGCCTCACCTGCTGAGCCGCCCGCGTGCGGCGATCCTCACCGTCTCATCAGGGCTCGCGTTCGTACCGCGCGCCGACACCCCCACTTACTCGGCAACCAAGGCCGCCGTGCACTCGTACACGGAATCGCTGCGCGAGCAGCTGCGCGACACCTCGGTGCAGGTCATCGAGCTGGTGCCGCCACTGACCGCGACCGAGCTCACTCCCGGTCAGCTCGAGAACCCTGCGGCGATGCCCCTCGTCGAGTACGTTGCGGAGTCGATCGCACTCATCGGCGCCGACCCCGACATCACCGAGGTGCTCGTCGAGCGCGTCAAGCCGCAGCGCTTCGCCGAGGTCGACGGCACCTACGCGCAGATCTTCGCGCGGATCGCCGGGCGCGCGGTGTAGGGGTTGGGGGCTGGTGCTAGGTGCGGGTCGATGCCCGCGCCCGCGTCGGGACCTGAGCCCCGCCCCAACCCCATACGCCGAGTGCACCCCCTTTTGCGCGAGCGCACCCCTGAGTGGGGTGTGCACTCGAGAGAAAGGGGTGCACTCGAGTTGAAGTGCGGGGCCGAGCGAGGCGCGGGCCTCGGCCCCACGCCACACCCAACCACCTCCCCACCCCAAGGCTTCAGCCCCTTGGCTCCACCCCGAGTGCACCCCTTTTGCGCGAGCGCACCCCTGAGTGAGGTGTGCACTCGAGAGAAAGGGGTGCACTCGGGACATGGGGCGGGATGGGGTGGGGCCGGGCCAAACGGGTGGGGCCGGGGTGGGTGGCCCCAGGCCGAGCCCAGGCCGAGCCAGCCCCGGCTACTGCTCCTCGTGCGTGCGCGGGTCGGCGTCGAACAGGCGCCCGTCGGGCCGGCCGAGCGCGGTGATCGCGGCCACCTCGGCGTCGTCAAGTGCGATCTCCACCGCTGCGAGGTTCTCGCGCTGGCGATCGAGGCTCTGCGACCGCGGAATCGACACGACCCCGCGCGCCGCGTGCCAGGCCAGCACGATCTGCACGGGGGTCGCGCCACGTTCGGCCGCGATGCGCTGAATCACGGGTTCGTCGAGCACGGCGCCCGCCCGCCCGATCGGGCTCCACGCCTCGGTGATGATGCCGAGCTCGCGGTGCAGCTCAACCGCGTCGACCTGCGGAAAGTAGGGGTGCACTTCAAGCTGGTTCACGACCGGGCGCACCCCGGTCTCCGCTTCGATGCGCTCGAGATGCTCGGGGAGAAAGTTCGAGACGCCGATTTGGTCGACGACTCCCCGCTCGCGGGAGTCGACGAGTCCCTGCCACGCATCGACATACTGGCCTTGCAGCGGGTTCGGCCAGTGGATCAGGTGCAGCCCGATCGCGTCGACGCCGAGGCGTGCGCGGCTCTCTTCGACGCTGTGCTGGTTCCAGGGCGCCTCATGATGGCGTCCGGGCAGCTTCGAGGTGACAATGACCCCGGCCCCGGCCCCGGCACCAGCACCGGCGCCCGCCGCGAGACGGACCCCGCGACCCACAGCGCCCTCGTTCTCGTAGTTGAAGGCGGTGTCGACCAGACGGTAGCCCGCCCCGATCGCCCCGGCGACCGCGTCGGCCCCCGCATCGCCGTTGAGCTTGTAGGTGCCGAGCCCGATGGGCGGCAGAACGAAGCCGTTGTGGGCTGTGAACCGTGCGTGTTGTGCCATGCTGCGGGTGCTCCTTCGATCGAGGGTTCCGACCCTCTGTTTAGCACGGCGGGCGGAAGCTACGCCAGAAACTTGCTTCGGGTGTCGAACGCCAACTTGATGCCGAACAGCACCAGGAACGACCCGGCCACGCGGTCGACGATGCGGATCGCGCGGGCGTTCGCGAGCCAGCGCCGTGCGACGCTCGCCGCGCCGATGATGAGCGCGAACCACGCGAGGCTGATTGCCACGTGCACCCCCGCCAGCAGCAGGCCGCCTTCCAGCGCCGGCATGCCCGCCGGAATGAACTGCGGAATCGTCGCGATGTAGAAGACACCGACCTTCGGATTCAGCAGATTCGTCGTGATGCCAGCGGCGAAGGATCGCCAGGGCGACACCGCGGTCGGCGCGTCCGCGGTGAACGCCGTGTGCGATCCCGAGCGCAGGCTCTGCACGATCAGGTTCACGCCGAGATACAGCAGGTAGGCGGTACCCGCCGCCGCGACGACGAGATACGCGGTGCGCGACGCGGCGAGCAGCGCCGTAGCCCCGAGTGCCGCCGCCGCACCCCAGATGAGCGCCCCGAGCCCGATGCCGAGCGCGGTGCTCGCGGCATGACGTACGCCCCGAGTCAGGGACGCCCGCAGCACGAGCGTGGTGTCGATGCCCGGAATCACGGTCAGCACCACAGCGACCGCCGCGAAACCGACCAGTGCCTGTGTCAGCGTCATGCGCCCTCCCGTCGTGCAGCGTCGCGCAACGCGCGACCACACCAGTATCGTGCAGCCGGGGCCGAGGCCGTGCCCCATCGACACCTTCGACGGCAAAACGGTGCCGAACGGCGACGCGTTCAGCACCCCTCGTCCCGGCCTTCGAGCGCGCATGCCAGTTCGAGGTACGACACGGCACGCACGATATCTCCGCGCTTGAGCCAGGCGTCGGCGTGGGCGATCGCCGACGCGACTGCACGCCGCTGGTTGCGTCGCAGGCGCCGCAACGTGAGGTCGGTGTGCCCTGCGGCGTGGGCGACCTCCAGCTGCCAGCGCTCGGCGGGCGTCGCGGGCGCGTCACGGCGTCGATACCGCTCGGCGAGATTCAGCTCGGCGAGATCGGGCTCGGTGCGACCCCGATCGCGATCGACGCGGCCGGGCCAGATCCGGTCGCTCACGCGGCACCCCGCATCCCGGCGCTCGTCGCACGAGCTGCACCGCATTCCGGCCCGGGTGCGCGACCGGGCGGCGGGCCGCCCCGGCTGGTCTCGAACTGCAGGGTCGCCATGACGATCGCGCTGACCAGCGCGACGCCGACGACTCCGATGACGAGCACGATCTCTCTGCACCGCATGGGAGCTCCTCTGGTTCCACGCCGCCCGAATCAACGGCGTGCCCAGTTCACCCCGATCGCGGGTTTCCTCGCCCTATCGGCATCGGATAAGGAACCGAAACCGCCGCCGCGCCTACCGTCGACAGCAGCAGCATTTCACTGTCGAAAGGACGACGCGATGATCCCTCACGATGACCGGCCCGCCACTCCCTCGGAGGCTCTGCAGATCGCGCTGACGCACGAATCCCGGGTTTCCGGCTGCAATCTCGATTGGATTCGCGAACGTCAATCGCCGGGCACCCGCTCAGCTCTCGATCATGCGCTGGCCGAATTCGCTGCGGGTGATCTGCGGCTCACGCAGGAGTACGTGCGTCTGGCGTGTGAACTCAGCCGTCAGGCATCACAGCACGCGGACGAGTCTGCCCCCGACTGAGCTCACGGACGCACTCGCTAGGCCACCCAGGCCGGAATGCGGCCCCGCAGCACCGCTCCGTCGAGCGAGATGCGCCCGGCGCCCGCAAACGCCAGCCCGAGTGCCGCTGCACCGAGCAGGGCGACGAATTCGTAGCCGCCCTCACCGACCCAGAAACCGGCCTGCGCGTGCACCAGAGCGATCGCGACGACCATATCGATGGCGAGCAGGATCGCGACGAGTCGGGTGAACAGGCCTGCAATAAGCAGGATGCCGCCGCCGAACTCCAAGAAGGCGACCAGGGGTGCCGTGATCTCGGGAAGCGGAGCGCCCATGCTGCCGAACGATTCGACGGTGCCCGCCAGCGTGTACTCGAAGAGCTTTTGCGCGCCGTGCGCGGTGAACACGACTCCGAGCGCGATACGAATGACGAGAATGCCCCAGGAGACTGAGGTGGCGTTGGCCGTCGAGGCGGACTGTCGGGGCATGAGTGAAGCTCACTTTCTGTGCGTCGGCAGGTGACCACTCCACGCTAGGAGCGTCACGCCGCGTGACACTGTGACTTCTGAACTCTGCGACAGCCCTCGGTGGGCATCTGGTATCTCGCGCGCGACGCGCGGAGCCTGCTGCCCGAGATGCGCGGGGCGAATCAGTACACGCGAGATCAGTACGCGCCGGAGCGCACGTAGCCGCGGGGCACGCGCGAGCCGATGCTCGTGAGCACTTCCCACGAGATCGTGCCGGCCGCATCGGCCCACTCGCGCGCGTTCGGCCGCCAGCCCAGCGACGGCCCGAAGAGCAGCACCTCATCGCCCTCGGCGACGTCGCGCGGGTGGTCGCCGAGGTCGATCACGAACTGATCCATGCAGACCCGCCCCACACTCGGGTAGCGGGAGTCGCCAATCACGACGTCGAATTTGCCCGACATGATGCGCGGCACCCCGTCGGCGTACCCCAACGGCACGAGGCCGAGGGTGGTGTCGTGCGGCGCGGTCCAGGTGTGCCCGTACGACACCCCGTCGCCCGATTGCACGCGTTTCATGAGGGTCAGCGGAGCCTTCAGCGTCATCGCGGGCGTCAGGCGCTCCGAGGGTTCGTCGAACGGCGAGTAGCCGTACATCGCAAGCCCCGGGCGCAGCACATCGAGGTGCAGATCGGGTCGTGCGAGTGCGGTGCCCGAGTTGCCGAGGTGCATCTGCTGCACGGCGATCCCGTGCTGGGTGAACTGCGCACGGGCGTCGAGCAACCGCTCGAGCTGCAGACTATTCAACGGATGGTCGGGCACATCGGCGTGCGACAGGTGACTGAACAGGCCGTGCACGCGCACCGCCCCCTCCGCGACGAGCGCGCCCAGGTCGCGCAGCAATTCGGGCAGTTCGGCGTCGGTCACGCCATTGCGACTGAGCCCGGTATCAACCTTCACATCGATCTCGACGGGCCGCCCGACCTCGCGCGCCGCAGCGGCGACGGCGGCGAGCTGGCGCGGCGAGTTCACCCCGAGTCGCACATTGGCCGAGATCGCCTCGGCGTACCCGCTGGTCGACAGCCAACTCAGCACCGGCGCGGTAATGCCGGCCGCCCGCAACGCCAACGCTTCGGGAATCGTGGCGACGCCGAGCGATGTCGCACCGGCGGCGAGCGCGGCGCGGCCGACCTCGATGGCGCCGTGGCCGTAGCCGTCAGCCTTGACGACGGCCATGAGTTCGGCCGTCGGCGCGAGCTCGGTGAGCACGCGGATGTTTGCGGCGATGGCGTCGAGGTCGACTTCGGCTACGGGTTCGGTGACCATCGGATTCGCCACACCTCTTCTCTCTGCTGCTTCGCCCCGGCCTCAGCCGTATTGGCGAAGCTGCAGAGCGTTCGGCCGCTGCAGGCTCAACCGAGCGTGTGCTCCAGTCTAGGCGGCACTGCCATGGCACTCGCGCTGCGCGTCTCGACGAGGCACCCGCTGTCGAGGCGCAGCACGACGTCGGCGCTGGCGATCGCGTCGGGGTCGTGCGTCACGCATACGACCGCGGCACCGCGCGCAGCCTCCTCCTCGAGCACGCGCTGGGTGCGCTCGCGGCTGGCGGTGTCGAGCCCGGTCGCCGGCTCGTCGAGGCAGAAGATGTCGGCGCCCTCGGCGATGCCCTGGGCTAGGAGCGCGCGCTGCCGCTGCCCGCCGGAGAGCGCCGAGAACGGGCGATCCACCAGGTCGGCGAGCGCAACCCGGTCGAGCGCCGCAGCGACCCTCGTGCGCCGATCACGGCCGCCCGCGCGGCCCCTCCCCCACGTGCCCATTGCGACGACCTCGCCCACGGTGATCGGCAGCGCATCGGGTGCGGCGATGCGCTGCACCACGAGCGCCACCGAGCCGGCGCGGGTGATCGTGCCGCGGGTGGCCGGGCGCACGCCGGCGAGCACTTCGAGCAGGGTGGATTTGCCGGCACCGTTCGGGCCCATGATCACGGTCACCGCTCCTCGGGCGATGCGTACCGTGATGTCGTTCAGGATGGGGCGCCCGTCGATACTGACGTGCACCTGCTCGGCGGTGATCTGATCGGAAATGGGCATAGATGGAGTCTATCCCGTTTTGATAATGATTCTCATTTATGAATAGGATGGCCGAGTGCTCACCTCCGCCCTCGTGCCGCCGGCCACCGCTGCAGACACTGCTGCGCTCGCCGCCGCTGCCGCCTCGCCGTTCGCCGCATTCTTCGCCGCGTTCTCGGCGGACTTCGTGCTGCGCGCCCTGCTCGGCGGCGCCCTCGTCGCCGTGATTTGCGGGGTGGTCGGCACGTGGGTGGTCATCCGCGGCATGGCGTTTCTCGGCGAGGCACTCGGGCACGGCATGCTCCCCGGAGTGGCGCTCGCCACGGTGATAGGCGCCCCCTCGATCGCCGGCGCGGCCGTCAGCGCCGTTGCGATGAGCGCCCTCATCGGCTGGTTGCAGCGGCGCGGCCGCCTCTCGGCCGACACCACGATCGGCCTGCTCTTCGTCGCGATGCTCTCACTCGGCGTCATCATCGTGTCGCACTCCCGCAGCTTCGCGACCGATGCGACGGCGATGCTCTTCGGCGACATCCTCGCCATTCGCAGCGGCGATCTCTGGCTGCTCGCCGGCGCCGCCGCGGTGACGGTCGCCGTCGCGGCGCTGTTTCACCGGCGGTTCGTGGCGGCCACGTTCGACCCGAGGATCGCCACCGTGCTCGGCCTGCGCCCCGACCTCGCCCACACCGTGCTCGTCGGGCTCGTGACGCTCGCCGTCGTCGCCTCGTACCAGGCCGTCGGCTCATTGCTGGTCGTCGGGCTGTTACTCGCACCGGCAGTCGCCGCAGGCCCGTGGACCCGACGCATCGGCTCGCGCATGTGCCTCGCGGCCGCGTTCGGCACCATCGCCGTCGCGGCCGGCCTGTTGGCGTCGTGGCACTTCGCGACCGCTGCCGGCGCATCGATCGCGGGCGCGTCGATCCTGCTCGCCGCGCTCTCCGGCGGCCTCGCCCGCGCCGTGCGCGCACGACCACGCACCCATGAGCCGCACGTTCACTCCACCCGCACTCCTTGAAAGGCATGATGATCCCGCTCCGCCCTCGCCCGCTCGCCATCACCGGCGCCGCGCTCGCCGCGCTGCTGCTGGTCGGCTGCGCCGCATCTGCGACGCCGCCCACCGGCACCGCAACGACCGAACCGTCAGGCTCAGCCGAATCCGACGCCGACGCCGACACGGCCCCCGGGCACGGCGCCGTCGCGGGTGCCGCCGAGGCGCCCGAGCCGCCGCTGCACCTCGTCGCGATCGACCGCTCCGGCGAGGTCGCGATGCTCGACCTGCTCGACGGCACGGAGACGGCGCTGGATCGCGTGCGGGCTCCGCAGCGCGTCACCACCGATGGCAGGTACGCGTTCGTCGCCGACGATTCGGGCGTCGACGTGATCGACAGCGGGGCGTGGACGTGGGATCACGTCGACCACTTCCACTACTACCGCGCCGCCGCGGGTGCGCCGGGCAGCATCGCCGGCGACGGGATCGCCACCGTGGCGACCGGCATGCTCGCGACCGCCGGGGGCACCGGCCTCTTCTTCCCCGAGTCCGGGGAAGCCGTGCTGCTCGACAACGCGGCGCTCGCGTCGGGCGAGATCACCGAGACCCTGCGTCTCGACGTCGGCTCCCACCGCGGCATCATCGCGCCCCTGGGCACCGGGGCCCTGGTGAGCGCCCCCGACGAGCCGGGCGGCTCGGCCGAGACCCCGGCCGCATCGCTGCGTGCCGTCGACGCCGAAGCAACCGACCTCGCGACGATCGACTGCCCCGCGGCAGCCGGCACCATCACGACCCGCATCGCCGTCGTCGTCGGGTGCGCCGACGGCGCCGTGCTCGCGACCGCAAGCCCCGATGGCGCGGTCGAACTCGAGAAGGTTGCGTACCCGAGCGGCGCCGCCGCGCCCGCGACCGAATTCTCGGCGCGCAAGGGGCGGCCCACTGTGGCCGGCCTCGGCACCGACTCGGGCGTCTGGCTGCTCGACACCCGCGAGCGGTCATGGACCTGGGTCGGCACAGCTGAACGTCCGATCGCCGCGACCGCGGTCGACGACGAAGCGGAGCGCATCGTCACCCTGACCCCGGCCGGCGCAGTCGCCGTGCTCGACGCTACGGGCGCAATCCTCGGTGTCTCGTCGCCGCTCGTCAGCGGCCTGTCGACGGCCTCGTCGGGTATCACCGCCGCCGGTGTCTCACTCACCGTTGATGCCCAGCGCGCCTACGTCAACGACCCTGCATCGGGCGACGTCTTCGAAGTCGACTACGCCGATGGCGCGCGCGTCGCTCGCACGCTCACCCCCGCGGTCGACGCCGCCTTCCTCGCGGAGACGGGGCGATGAGGGGCTCGGCGCGCGGGCGCAGCGCCCTGCGCGGGCGCACCGCCCTCACGGCGCTCGGCGTCGGGGCGCTGCTCGCAGCGGTCGCGACCGCCGGCTGCAGCGGCACGGCCACGACAGGCGACGACGGTGCCGAGCGTGCCCGCGTCGTCGTCACGACGAACATCCTCGGTGACATCGTCGGCGAGGTGCTGGGCGATCAGGCCGAGATCACGACGCTGATGCAGCCGAACGCCGACCCGCACTCGTTCGAGATCTCGGCGCCTGAGGCGGCGCTACTCGGCGACGCCGACCTCGTCGTCTCAAGCGGGCTCGGGCTTGAGGAGGGCCTGCAGCAGCATCTCGACCGCGCGGCCGAGGCCGGTGCCGAGCAGTTCGTCGCGGGCGACGCCATCACCGCTTTGCCCTACGCCTCCGGAGACGCGGCGGGCACCCCCGACCCGCACTTCTGGACCGATCCGAACACCGTCATCGACGTCGTCGACGCGCTCGAGCAGCGTGCCGCGTCGCTCCCCGGCATCGATCGCTCTGAGCTCAGTGCTTCGGCCGACGCATATCGGGCGTCGCTGACTGCGCTCGACGCCGAGATGACGCAGGCGTTCGCGGCGATCCCGCAGGATCACCGGGCCCTCGTCACGAACCATCACGTCTTCGGGTACCTCGCCGATCGCTACGACTTCCGCATCGTCGGCGCAGTGATTCCCGGTGGCACGACACTCGCTGCCCCGAGCGCCGCCGACCTGCAGCACCTGAGCGACGCCATCACCGAGGCGGGGGTCTCCACGATCTTCGCCGAGTCATCGCAGCCCGACCGCCTCGTGCAGGTGCTCGCAAGCGAAGCCGATCTCGACGTGGCGGTCGAAGAACTCTTCACCGAATCGCTCACCCAGCCAGGCGGCGGCGCCGAGTCCTACCTCGAGATGATGCGCGCCAACACCGAGCGCATCGCCACCGGGCTCTCCCCCTGACCTCATCAGTAACACCACACCACAGAAAGCAGGACACCACCATGACCCGACGACACCTCCGATTCGGGGCTCCCGCAGCGCTGCTCGGGCTCGCGCTTCTCGCGACCGGCTGCTCGGCCAGCACTGCCGGTGACGCCGCGGCCGACGACGCCTCACCCAGCGCCTCGAGCAGCACCGAGGGGGCGCACGGCGACGACCGCCGCGTCGCCGTCTCGTACGACGGCGGCATCGCCGTGCTCGACGCCGACACCCTCGACGTCATCGAGGAGTTCGACAGCGAGGAGTTCACCCGCCTGAACGCCGCCGGCGACGGCCGTCACCTCTTCGTCACCACCTCCCAGGGGTTCCAGCTGCTCGACACCGCAGAGCCCGCCCTCACCGACCTGGTCGTCGAGGCCTCGGCTGCGGGACACGTCGTGCGCCACGGCGGCAAGACCGTGCTGTTCGACGACGGCACCGGAACGACCACGATCTTCGACACGCACGACCTCGCGCACGCCGATGACGCGCTGCCCGAAGCGGTCACCTACACCGCTGAGCACGCCCACCACGGAGTATCGATCGAGCTCGCCGACGGCACGCTGCTGACCACCCTCGGCGACGAGACCGCGCGCACCGGTGCGGTCGCGCTCGAGCCTCACGGCGATCACTGGCACGAGATCACCTCGAGCGACCAGTGCCCGGGCATTCACGGCGAGGGCACCGCGGCCGACGAAGCCGTCATCTTCGGCTGCGAAGACGGTGCGCTGCTCTTCGCGGACGGCACCTTCACGAAGCTCGATGCACCCGACGCGTTCGGCCGCATGGGCAACGCTTACGTCTCAGAGACCAGCCCGATCGTGGTCGGCGACTACAAGACGGACCCCGACGCCGAGGGCTACCTGCTGAGTGCCGTCACGCTGATCAACACGGCGACCGAACAGTTCGAGGTCGTCGACCTGCCCGAGAACGTGCGCTTCACCTACCGCGATGTCACCCGCGGGGCCGACGACCTCGCCTACATCCTGTCGACCGACGGATCGATCCACGTGCTCGACCCCGAGACGGGCAAGCTCGTGAACGAGTTCCCCGTCATCGACGCCTGGGAAGGGCCCGCCGAGTGGCAGGATGCGCACCCCACGATCGTCGGCAACGGCGACACGGCGTACGTGACCGACCCCGCAGCCAACGCCGTGCACGCGGTCGATCTGCGCAGCGGCAAGATCACCGCGACCGCCGAGCTCGATCACACGCCGAACGAGTTCGCGGTCGCGCTCGGCGAGCACTGATCGGGCGGAGCACCCGGGGTCGAGCGTCGTATTAGGCGCGCTCGGCCTCGGCCGCCTCGGCCCATTCGACGCCGCTGATGTCGATCTCTCGGGTCATGTCGCGCAAGAAGTGCTCAACAACCGCGCGTTCCTCTGACGTGAGTCGTGCCGCCGCATTGAAGCGGTTCGCCTGCTGCTGGCCGACGGTGCGCTTGGCAGCGTCGTGGGTGTCGGGGGTGATGCGGATCACGAGCGCTCGGCGATCCTCGGGATGCCGCTCTCGCGAAATGTGCCCGCCGCGCTCGAGACGGTCGAGCAGTTTCGTCGTCGAGGCGCTCGAGATGCCGAGGTGCGCGGCGATCGCGCCCGGCGTAGGGAGCACATCGGTGTTGCCGGCGACGATGAGAAAGTGCAGCGCGCGCATGTCGACGCTGCTCAGCTTCATGTACTTGAGCGAGGCCTCCGAGAGGCGCTCTTCAGCATCGCGCAACTGGCGCAGCGCGTCCATGAGATGCGCGATCTCTTCAAAATCGCGGGGTGCGAGCCCGGCGCTGTCGACGAGCTCAGACCTCGGATCGGTGTGGTCGACACGGTAGAGCGCGGCCGGGCTCCCCTCGGTGCCGCGCTCCGCATCAACCCGCTTGTCTTTCGTCACAGGAGAATATTATCCTGAAGTTGATCACTCGCTAAGTGAGTAATCAAAATTCCTACACGAGCGGGGGACGACGTGGTCAGGCAACGAGAGGTGCGCGCGGTACTCACCGCCCCCGATCCCCCCACCGATCTCGACCGGGTGCACGCCCGCCTCGACGATTTCTTCGCCACCCGCGTGCGCGAAGCCGAGGCCTACCACCCGGCTTACGCGCGACTGTGGAAGATCTGTGGCGAGCGCACCGCCGGCGGCAAACGCATCCGCCCGCGACTCATGCTCGACATCGCGGAGGCATTGGGGTCAAGCCCCGAAGGCTCCCCTGCCGACCCCGACGCCGCAATCGATATCGCCGCGGCGATCGAGCTGCTGCACACGTCGTTCCTGCTGCACGACGACGTCTTCGACGGCGATCTCACCCGCCGGGGCACCCCCAACCTCATCGGCGTACTGGCAGCAGACTCCCCCGCGCACCTCGCCGCTTCCCCTCTCGCGACCACCGATGCGCAGCGCCTGCACTGGGCCCGCAGTTGCGGCATTCTGATGGGCGATCTGCTGCTCGCCGAGGTGCACCAGATTTTCGCGCGCGTCGACGTCGCGATCGAGGCGCGCACGCAGTTACTCGATCTGCTCGCGCACGCAATCACTGAATCCGTCGTGGGTGAACAACTCGACATCGGGCTCGAAGACCGCACGATCATCGCCGACACCGCAACGGTGCTCGAGATGTGCCGACTGAAGACCGCGACGTACACGTTCGAGTTGCCGTTGCGCGCGGCGGCAATTCTCACCGGAGTGACCTCGCCCACGACCCACGCCGCACTCAGCGCGGCCGGCGCGCACCTGGGGCTCGCGTTTCAACTGCAAGACGACCTGCTCTCGACCTTCGGTGATCCTGCCGAGCACGGCAAAGACGCGTTCTCAGATCTGCGCGAAGGCAAAGAGACTGCGGTCATCGCGGCCGCACGTATGACGACCGCTTGGCCCGAGATCGAGCCCGCGTTCGGCACCGGGCAGCTCGAGCGCGCCGCCGGCCTGCGTCTGCAGGAATTGCTGCGCGAGTGCGGCGCCGAGCAGTTCGTGCAGCGACTGATCGACGATCAGACGCGTGCGCTGCACGAGACGCTCGCGGATCAGGCGAACGGCGTGCCCGACGCGGCGCGACGCAGCCTGCTCGCCCTCGCCGACCGACTCGAGGGCCGGCGCGCATGAAGCCGCAGAGCCCCCTCGATCGCTACTCGCGCTCGGCAATGCGCGCGTCGGCGGTCGTGATTCGCAGCTATTCGACCTCGTTCGGGGCGGCGACGCGGCTGCTGGGCGCGCGCCACCGCGCGCACGTACGCAACATCTATGCGCTCGTGCGCGTCGCCGATGAATTGGTCGATGGCGTCACCGACGGAGCCGGCCTGAGCGCCGATGCGCAGCGCGATGCGCTCGATCGCTTGGAAGACGAGGTCGGCCGCGCCGTCGCAACCGGCTACTCGAGCGATCTCATCGTGCACGCGTTCGCCCAGACGGCTCGGGCCGCCCGCATCGACGCGTCGCTCACCGCCCCCTTCTTCGCGTCGATGCGCGCCGACTTGCAGGTGCCGGTCACCCCCGCGAACGAGCACCCCGGCGCGAACTCCGCCGAGCACCCTGCGGCGAGCGCATCAGAGGATCCCCCGCACCGCGTGCGCGGCTTCGACGCCGAGCAGCACGGCACCTACGTCTACGGATCAGCGGAGGTCGTCGGCCTCATGTGCCTGCGGGTGTTCACGCGCGAGCAGCAGCTCGACGCACTGCAGCAGCACCGGCTCGAACGCGGAGCGCGTAGCCTCGGGGCCGCATTTCAGAACGTCAACTTCTTGCGCGACCTCGCCGACGACACCGAGCGGCTTGGGCGCAACTACCTCGGCTCGGGCGATCGGCTCACCGATGCCGACCGCGTCGATTGGCTGCGTCGCATCGACGCCGAGCTCGCCGACGCCCGCGCCGTGCTGCCGCTCCTGCCGAAAGACGCACGCACGGCAGTGAGGTGCGCGCTCGATCTCTTCGCGTGCCTGAGTCGCCGGATCGCCCGAACGTCGATCGACGAACTCTACGCCCGCCGAGTGCGCGTTCCCGACTGGCAGAAGTCCGAGATCATCGCTCGCGCCATTGCGCGCACCGCGGTGGAAACGCGATGAGCACCGCGAGCCGTCGCGCCGACGGCGCCAGCCCAAGCCCCAACACCGACCAGAGCACCGAAACCGGCGCCGGCACCCGCACTGTGGTGATCGGTGCGGGCATCGCCGGCCTCGCGACCGCTGCGCTGCTGGCCCGCGAAGGCCACACGGTGACCGTGCTCGAGCGCGGTTCGCGCGTCGGCGGTCGCGCGGGCTCGTTCTCACGCGACGGGTTCCGGTTCGACACGGGCCCCTCGTGGTATCTCATGCCCGACGTCTTCGATCACTTCTTCGCGATGCTCGGCACGAGCACCGCCGAACAGCTCGACCTGCGGGTGCTCAACCCGGGCTACCGCGTCTTCAGCGAGCCGGCAACGCCGGCCGCAGCACCGGCGTCAACCCCGCCGCCCGTGACGATCCCGGCCGGGCGAGCAGCCGCCCGCGCGGAGTTCGAGCGGCTCGAACCCGGGAGCGGGCCGGCCTTCGACGCCTACCTCGATTCGGCGACCGAGACCACCGCGATGGCCGAGCGCTACTTTCTCTACAACCCGTTCACGCGCTGGCGCACGCTCGGCGCCCCACCGGTGCTACGCGCGCTGCCCCGGCTCGCGCGGCTGCTCGGCACGTCGCTGCGATCCTTCGCCGCGCAGCGCTTCACCCACCCCGTGCTGCGCCAGATTCTCGGCTACCCCGCCGTGTTCCTCGGCACGAACCCGAAAGACGCGCCGGCGATGTACCACCTCATGAGCGCACTCGACCTCGATGAGGGCGTGCGCTATCCGATGGGCGGGTTCGCACACCTCGTCGAGCGCCTCGCCGTGCTCGCCCGTAAGGCGGGGGTCGAAATCGTGCTGGGGGCCGACGTCACCGAGATCGAGGTGACGCGCGGCGGATCCGCCCACCCGTACACCGCAACCGCGGTGCACTGGCGCGACGCCGACGGTGATGCGCACCGCCTCCCCGCCGACGTCGTCGTCTCGGGCGCCGACCTGCACCACACCGAAACGCAGTTGCTGCCCGAGGCCGCGCGCAGTTACCCCGAACGGTGGTGGCAGCGCCAGGTGAGCGGCCCGGGCGCCGTGCTGGTGCTGCTCGGCGTGCGGGGCGACCTGCCCGAGCTGCCGCACCACTCGCTCTTCTTCACCCGAGACTGGGATCGCAATTTCGACGACATCTTCGGATCGGCACCGCGCATTCCCGACCCGGCCTCGATTTACGTGTGCAAGCCGAGCGCAACCGACCCTGATGTCGCGCCGGAGGGTCATGAGAACCTCTTCGTGCTCGTGCCCGTGCCGGCCGATCCGGGCATCGGCGGCGGCGGGACCGACGGCGCCGGTGATGAGGCCGTCGAACGAACGGCTGACGCCGCCATCGCGCAGATCGCGGCGTGGGCCGGGGTGCCCGATCTCGGCGACCGCGTCGTCGTGCGCCAGACGATCGGGCCGCGCGATTTCGTCGACAACTACCACTCGTGGAGCGGGGGCATGCTCGGTCCGGCGCACGTGCTGCGGCAGAGCGCGATGTTCCGTGCGCAGAACCGTTCGAAGCGGGTCGCAAATCTGCTTTACGCCGGTGCGACGACTGCACCGGGCGTCGGCATTCCGATGTGCCTCATCAGCGCGGAGCTCGTGCTGAAGCATCTCCGCGGCGACCACTCGGCGGGGCCGCTGCCCGAGCCCAGCCGGCGGTCGGCTGCGACCGCGGCTCGCGATGGCGCCGCGGTCGAGGAACAGGTCTGACCATGGCGTTGCTCTATCTCGGCTCCCTGCTCGTCACGATCGGGTGCATGCTGCTGCTCGACTGGCGGTTTCGCCTGTTCTTCTGGAGCGACTGGCGTGCGGCCGCGCTGGTGCTGGTGCTCGGCGTCGGGTTTTTGCTCGCGTGGGATCTCTGGGGCATCGCGAGCGGCGTCTTCCGACTCGGGGAGAGCCGCGGCATGACGGGGCTGCTCATCGCGCACGAGCTGCCGATCGAAGAGCCGGTGTTCCTCGCGTTCCTCGTGCTGTGCACGATGGTGGCGTTCACCGGTGCGCTGCGCCTGCTCGACGTGCGAGGTGGTCGCGCACGTCGCCGCCACGAGCCGCAGGCACCCGGCAGCGACGGTGACAGCGACCGCGATCCCGAGAAATACGGTGACGCGTGACGTACGCTCTCATCAGCATCCCGTTTATGCTGCTCGCACTCGCAGTCGCTCTTGCGCTGACCCCGTGGCGCGACCGACCAGCCGCGCGACGTCTCTGGGCCGGCATCGGTTTGGCGGCCGCGGCGCTCGCGATCCTGACCGCCGTCTTCGACTCGCTGATGATCGCGTCCGATCTCTTCACTTACGGCGACGGACACACGCTGGGGCCCACCATCGGGCTCGTTCCCGTGGAAGACTTCTGCTATCCGATCGCCACCGCGCTGCTCGCTCCGGCCATCTGGTTCCGCCTGACCGCACGCAAGGAGCGCCGCGATGCCGATGACTGAGACCTCCGGCTGGAACGCGCACCTGCTGCGACAGGCGTTCGACGCCTCGCGCCCGGTGAGCTGGATCAACACCGCCTACCCCTTCGCCGCGGCGATGCTGCTCACGACCCGCGAGATCGATTGGGTGCTCATCGTCGGCGCGTTTTACTACCTGATCCCCTACAACCTCGCGATGTACGGCATCAACGATGTCTTCGACTACGCGTCTGACATCAACAACCCCCGCAAGGGCGGCATCGAGGGCGCACTGCTCGCCCCGCGGTACCACCGCCCGATGCTGTGGCTCGCACTGCTCACGAACGCGCCGTTTCTCATCGTGCTCGCCGCAGCGGGCGGCCCGGCCGCCTGGCTGCCGCTCGCCGTCAGCACCTTCGCGGTGATCGCGTACTCGGCGCCGGTGCTGCGCTTCAAAGAGCGTCCGTTCCTTGACTCCGCGACCTCGAGCACGCACTTCGTGAGCCCGGCCGTCGTCGGCCTCAGCATCGCGGGGGCGCAGTTCACCCCGCAGCTGTGGCTCGTGCTGCTGGCGTTCTTCTGCTGGGGCATGGCGGCGCACGCCTTCGGTGCGGTGCAAGACGTGGTGCCGGATCGCGAGGCAGGCATCGGCTCCATCGCCACGGTGCTGGGCGCCGCCGTCACCGTGCGCCTCGCCCTCGGGCTGTGGGCGCTCGCGGGCGTGCTCATGCTGTTCACACCGTTCCCCGGGCCGCTCGCCGCCATCATCGCGCTGCCGTACCTCGCGAACTGCGCCCCGTACTGGCGCACCAGCGACGCCGACTCCGGCCGCACCAACCGAGCGTGGCGCCGTTTTATCTGGTTGAACTACGGGTCCGGGGCGCTGGTGACGATGATCCTGATCCTCTGGTGGCTGCAGACCGCCTGACACCCATAGGGCTGCAGGGCCGCTTCGTCAAGGCCATACTCGCGGTGCCCGCGCCTGCGTACGCTGAAGCCGTGGTCATTCCGCTCGGGGTGGCCCGCGGGGGAATGAGGATCGGTGTGGATGCGCGCATGGACGAGGGGGCATCAGTCGGTGCGCGCATCGGCATCCCGACCGGGCTGGCAGCACCGGCAACGGCCGGCGCGCCCCCGCAATCGCTGAAACTCGCCGGGCTTGCCGCATTCTTCGGTCTGCAGCAGCGGCGTCGCATCGAGGCGCAATCGGCTGCACCGCCCGACGACCCCTATGCGACGTACCTGCGCTGGCGCGACGGAACCGTGTCGACCCTCGACGATCGCGAGAATCCTGCGGCGCCGTCGCGCATCGGCGGCTGATCTCGGTTCACCCAGCTAGCTCAGCCAGCTCAGCTCAGCTCAGCTCAGCTCAGCTCAGCTCTCGACGATCGAGAACCCGCGCCCTCGCAATCGGGTGCGCTCGTCGGCGAGAAACCCGACGAGTCGCTCGCGCGTGCCCGCCGTGTGCGCGGCAATGAGCGCGGTCGCGGCGTCGGCGTCGCGCACCGACACCGCGTCGAAGATGGCGCGATGGTCGTCGCGCACGTGGGCGCGGGATTCGGGCGTACGCACCACCAGCCAGCGGGGCCGGGCGAGACGCGTGAGGGTCGACGCGACGGCGTCGGTCAAGAAGAGGTTGCCGGTGAGCTCGGCGAGCGCGAGGTGGAAGGCGCTGCCGCTCTCGAGCCACGATGCCGGGTCGTCGGCGTGGTGCTCGGTGATGAGCGTGGGTTCGAGTTCAGCGATTTCGGCGTCGGTGGCGCGCTCGATGACGCGCTGCACGACACCGATTTCGACGATCTCGCGGTACTCCATCACCGCTCGCACTTCCGACAGGTCGATCGGCGCGACCATCCATCCGCGCCCCTCGCGACGGGTCAGTCCCTCGACCTCGAGTCGCATGAGCGCGGCGCGGATCGGCGTGCGCGACGCGCGCAGCGCCTGCTCGAGCCCGCGCTCCGAGAGGCGCTCGCCCGGCATGAGGTCGAATTCGAGGATCGACCGGCGCAGCTCCGCGTAGGCGCTGCTGCCTGCGGCGATCGTGTCGGCGACGGCGTCAGTCATGCGTCCATCGTGCCATACCGAAGTGGTATACCATTACGGTGTTCCATACGCTTCACGAAGGAGCTCGCATGAGCCTCACGGCATCGGCCCCGCAGCCCGCAGCATCCGACGCGGCGGCGCGCTCAACTCGCGTGCCCGCGAAATCATGGATGATGCTCGCTCTGGCGCTCCTCGCTCAGGCGGCCGCGACCATGCTCATCACCGCTCCCGTCTACCTCATTCCGATGCTGCACCTTAAGCAGGGCATTCCACTTGCCGCCGCCGGCACGCTCGCCGCGGCACCCACGGCCGGCATGGTGCTCACCGCGGTGCTCTGGGGTGCCGCGGCCGATCGGTTCGGTGAACGCTGGGTCATCGCCGGAGGTCTCGGCCTCACCGCCCTCGCGGCATTTCTCGCAGCCAGCGCATCAGGCCTCGTGCCGCTCGCTCTGGCCCTCGTGCTCGGCGGCGCTGCCGGAGCCAGCACGAACGCCGCCAGCGGGCGCGTGGTCGTCGGCTGGTTTCCTCGGCACCGGCGCGGTCTGGCGATGGGCATTCGCCAGATGTCGCAGCCGCTCGGCACTGCGGCGGCCGCATTCGTCGTGCCCCCGTTCGCCACCGCCGCCGGAATCAGCGGTGTCTTCGTACTCATCGGCGCACTGCTCGCCGTCATTACCGTTGCGTGCGCCATCGGTGTGCGTAATCCGCCCCGACCGGTCGCGGCTCCCCGCGCACCCGGCGATCCGGCACCCGAGAGCACCAACCCGTACCGCACCAGCAGTTTCCTGGTGCGCATTCACGCCGTCTCCGTGCTGCTCGTACTGCCCCAGTTCGCGCTCTCCACCTTCGGCATGGTGTGGCTCATCAGCGGCCTCGGCTGGAGCGCGACCGCAGCCGGCGTACTCATGGGCGCGGCGCAGTTCATCGGCGCAGTCGGGCGCATCGTCGTCGGAGCGACCAGCGACCGCGTCGGCGACCGCGTGCTCGTGCTGCGCTGGGTCGCGCTCTCGGGCATCGCGGTGATGGGCGCGCTCGCCGTCATCGGTGCCTGGCACAACTTCACCGGAGGGGTCATCATCGGCGGGTGCGTGCTCATCGTCGCGACCGTGGTGAGTGTCGCCGACAACGGGCTCGCCTACACCTCTGTGGCTGAAGCCGCCGGCAGCGGGTGGGCCGGGCGCGCGCTCGGCATTCAGAACACCGGTCAGTTCATCGCTTCGTCAGCGGTCGGGCCCGGCCTCGGCGCGGCGATCGCACTGCTCGGGTACCCGTGGGTCTTCGCGCTCGTCGCGATCGCCCCGATTGTCGCCTACCCGCTGATTCCGAAGCAGGATCGCCACGCCTAACAGCCCGCCCGCACCCGGGCAAGCCCGCTGCGCGAGCGTTCTGCGGCGCGTATCGTGTCGCGCGAAGGAGGAATCCCCATGAACACTGCTCCGCTCGACCACGACGACGACCGCGACCACGAGTCGATGCCTGCCCCGAACTCAACGCCTGCAGACCACGAGCGCGCAAACGAGCCCCGCGCCGAGCGCCGCGCCGAACTCGACTCGCACGAGGGCGCCGATGCGTTCGAAACGGCTGAGCAGGCCGACGATGGGGCGCGCGACGCCCACGCGCACTCCGACGCGCCCCGCGACGATCTGCCGCACATCAACGTCGATACCCCCGACTGACCCACGCGCGCTAGTCGCCGTCGCCAGGCCCTCGTCGGTCAGGGGCGCTCGCTCGACGAAAGATGGCGCGCGGCAGCGCGATCCACAGCCCGAGCACGATCACGACGCCGAAACCGAGCGCGATCATGCCGGCGATGCGGCCGACCGCGAAGTCGAAGACGAGCCCGGTGACCCCGGCGGCGAGCAGGGCGAGCACGACGAGATCGGCGATCAGCAATCGGCCCCCGAGGCGCACGATATCGGGCTTGCGCCCACGCCCGAAGAACGTGCGATGCAGACTCACGGGAGCGAGACCCAGCACCGCGGCGATGCCTGCGAGCCCGACCAGCACCAGGTACCACACCAGTTGCACCGCATCGAGGTCGTGGAATCGGGGTTGGAACGCGACCGCGAGCAGAAAGCCCCCGAGAATCTGCGTTCCCGTCTGCGCGACGCGCAACTCTTGCAAGATCTCGTTCCAGTTGCGGTCGGCACGCTGGTTCGCACTCTCGATGCGGCCGTCGCCATCCAGGTCTTCCATGAGGCGAATCTACTCTCGCGACCGCCGACTACGCGCAGCTGCGACCGACAAATTCGGCCCGCGCTCGTCAGAACGCGGGGTCGATGTACCCCTCGCTCCAGGCGATGCGCCCCAAATCGAGCTTCGAGCGCACCGGCACCCCGGCGTCGGAGTACTTGCGCTTCACCCGATCGAGGTACTGCTTCGCCGTCTCACGGCCGATGTTCATCGCCGCGGCCACCTGCTCCACGGTCAGACCCGACGCGTAGAGCACCAGCGCGCGCTCCTCTTGCAGACTCAGCTTTGGGCGTTCAGGATCACCGGCGATGATGCCCGCAAGCTCCGTGGTCATCCATTCTTCCCCGCGCAGCACCGCGCGAATCGCGGCCAGAATGTCGCTCTCGGAGTCGCGCTTGCCCACAATGCCGGTGACTCCGGCGCGCACGATGCCGCGCACCAACGGAGGCGACGCCAGCGCCGACAGCACGACGATCTTGAGGCCGGCCGCGAGCAGCTGCTCGACGAGCGCGACATCGACGCTGGGCTGACGGTCGACCATGAGGTCGAGCACCAGCAGATGCGGTCGCTGCTCACGAGGCGCATCGCGCACCCACGCGACGAACTCTGGAGCCGACGCCGCACTGAACACGACATCGAACTCGGGCTGCGATGCGAGCAACTCCTCAGTGCGCGCACGCTGCAACACGTGGTCTTCGACGAGTGCGACTCGGCAGACATTCTGGGGAGCTTGCGTGTTCATCGTGCACCTCGGTACTCGGTCGACCGTTCATCGGTCACGCCGCGTTCGCCGAGGCGTTGTTCGCCAGTGTATGTCAGCTCGAGCAGGTCGAGCGGACCGAGTCGCTCGAGACGCGCCTCGACGCCATCGGCGACGGTCGCGAGCGCGGGCCCGAGCAATGTCAGTTGCATCCCGGACTGCACCGGGAACAGGGTGGCGACCAGTCGCTCACTCGCGGGCGTCTCGGCAATGACCTGGGTCAACGCGTCCACGATGCGGTCGGCGGTGGGGGCATCGGGGGCATCGGCCCCGCCCATGCGGAACTCGAGATCGACGCCCCGCCGCCTGGCACGGTGCAGCCCCGCCATCAGCCCACCACCCAGGTGTACGAGTTCTGGGCCGACTTGGAGCAGTTGCCGCAAGTATCGCTCTTCGTCGGCGCAGGCCAGCTGCGTTTCAGCCGCCTCGGCGTCGCGACCGCCCGCGAGCTGTTCGAGCAGCACCACCGCGTCGTCGAGCCCGGCCGAGACCCAGCGCCGATAGCTGGCCTGCGCAGCGAGCTCTTTCTCGCGACGCAGTGCCGCGGCGAAGACGCGTCGACGGGCGCGGGCTGCGGCTTCAGCCCGCGCCACGACAAGCGTCTGAAAGGCGAACCAGACCACCGAAAAGCCGAGGCCGACCACTCCGGCCACCGCCGTGATTTTCGCGGCGACCGCATCCGTGGGCAGCACTGCGCAGGCAACGATGACCACGAGGGCTACGCCGGCCGCTGCCGCCCAACCGGCCTCCTGCCGACTCGGCGCACAGGCAAGATAGAGCGCGGTCGGCCCCGTCGCGGCGAGCGCCTGCCAGTGCACCGGGGCGGTTGTGCCGAAGCCGGTCGCCGCTGCCGAGAGCACGAACACGACTCCGGCGGCAATCAGCAGCGACACGCGCATCGCCGGGCCTCGATCGAATCCAAAGTACTGCGCCGCCCACCAGCACGCGAGCATCAGCGCGATCATAGGTATCAGCGCGAACCCCACATTTGTGCCTCCGCCGATCGTCAACACGATACTCACCCCGGCGACACCGAGCCCCCAGTACCCCGCCGCCCGGCGCGACAGCGCTGCGACCGGCGCCGCCTCCACCGGGGGTTCCACCGCACCGTAACCCGCACCGTCACCCGCGTCGGAATCAGCAGGAATCGGCACGTCGAGCCGCACGCATGTGCCGTGCCCCGGTGCGCTCTCGACGCGTGCGTCGAACCCGGAATCATGCGCACGGCCGACGATCGACCCCGCGATGCCGCGCACGGCGGTGCGCGGCTCGAGCGAACCGTCCGGGCCGGTCACCGCCGCCGCGCTGTCGTCACCACCAGCGTGCAGCGATTCGCCTACAAATCCCCGACCGCTGTCGCACACCTCGACAACGAGCCTGCTGGCCGGCGCATCGCCCTCCGCATCCGTCGTGATGCGCACCCGCGCGAGCTCTGCACCGGAGTGCTTCGCCGCATTCGTCAGTGCCTCGCGCACGCACCCCACGATCGCGCCGATCGTGCGGTCGCCGCAGCGCTGCTCGATGGCGACGAGCTCAGCGTCGACGATACCCGAGCGTTCGATCGGCAGCCCGGGCAGCCCAAAGATGTCGAGCAGGCCGAGTGTGCCGAGCGTCGCCTCGGACCCGCGCAGCGCCTCGAGCATCTGTACGTCGCGCGCGCACTGCTCGCGCACCCGAGCGGGGTCGACCAGGCCGGCCGTGCCATTCGCGATGGCGCCGAGCGTATTGATGGCGGTGTCGTGCAGCACCCTCGACTGTTCGGCGATGGTCTGACTCGCGTGCCGCGTCACCTCGAAACGCTGCTCCGCTCGCTCCTCGGACGCGGCGGCGAGATCGACGTCTCGCGACAGCGCGACCAGAGCGGGAAGCCCCAGCCGCATCGCGACCACGATCGACAGTTGCGTCACCGAGATCGCGATCGGAAATTGCACGCCCCACTCGGGCAGCCCGATGCCCATCGCGCACGATATCACCGCCGCAGATCCGAGTACCACGACGAATACCGACCGACCCAGCATCGTCAGTGCGGCAATGCAGCTCGCAAAGTTGATCTGCCAGCAGGCGGCGAACGCCAAAGTCGAGTCGATGTTGCCGCTCGCAAAATACCCCCAGAGCGCGAGCGCCATCATGCCGAGCGGCACGATCGCACCCGGGATACGACGCCGCATCGAGAGCAGTGCGACCGCGGCGAGCACGATCTGCGCGATCGCGAGCACGATCCCGTCGGCACCGAGTGTCGTCAGCGTTGCGGCCGCCATCACCAGCTGCCACCCGGCGGCGGTTGCGAGCACCACTTGACGTATCGCGCCGATCACAGATGCCGTGGCCCACCCGTCGCCGATGTGATCTCGCTGCTGGCCGAGATCATCGCGCCACTCACCGCTTCCGGTGTCCCCCTCGCCGCTTTCCTCGCGCCGCTCGCCACTCACACCCGGCGACGGGCGCAGGTCGGCCAGCAAGAGCGAGCGCAGGTGGGTGAACATGGTGGCCCTCATGAATCGAGTCGGGGATGCGACGGGCAGCCGATCCTGTCGCGAGACTATCGCAGGCCTCAGACATCCCCGACCAGCAAATGACCCCCACGCCGGGGTCACCTCGGCGGGCTGCCCGGCACGTGCACCGGCGTGAACGGCAGGCGATCCTACAATTGATCATCCCCACGAGCATTCGCCGGCGGGCGAACCAGAAAAGGAGTGCACGATGAGCGAGGTGCAGGTTCCCCCGGCAGTGCAACGGGTAGTCGATGCGATCAACGACGCCGACACCGACGCGTTCGTCGCGGCGTTCACCGCAGACGGATACGTCGACGACTGGGGGCGCGTGCTGCGCGGAGCGACGGGCGTGCGGCAGTGGGCGGAATCCGACGCGATCGGCGCAGGCGCGCACATGACTGTGCTCGAGGCCGACACCGAGGGCGACGTCACCGAGATCCGCTTCACCTGGACCAGCCGAGTCTTCACCGGCGAGTCGACCGCGTTCGTCACGCTCTCTGACGACCGTGTCGCCGCGTTCCAGATTCCGCCGCACGCATGAGCTCCACGCTGCTCGGGCGGTTCGGCCTCATCCGAATGTCGGGGCGAGACCCTCACGAGCGCCACCGCGTCGCCAGCCCGCTCGAACTCTTCTTCGACCTCGTCTTCGTCATCGCGGTCTCCCAGGCATCGCAAAACCTGCATCACGGCATCGTCGAGGGTCACGTTGCTGCCACCACGCTGTCGTACGCCATGATCTTCTTCGCGATCTGGTGGGCGTGGATGAACTTCACGTGGTTCGCCTCGGCTTTCGACACCGACGACTGGCTCTACCGGGTGACCACGATCGTGCAGATGGGCGGCGTGCTCGTGCTCGCCGCCGGCGTGCACGACGCAATGGCCGAGGGCGAGTGGGCGACCGTGACGTGGGGCTACGTGATCATGCGACTCGCCATGGTCGGGCAGTGGGTGCGTCTTGCGATCTCTGATCCGCAGTTGCGCTCAGTGGCCGTGCGCTACGCCATCGGCATCACGGTGGTGCAGGCGATCTGGGTCGCGCGCATCGCCTTCGCCGCCGACGTGCAGTTCTGGACGTTCTGGCCCGCGATGGTGCTTGAAGTGCTCGTACCCGTATGGGCGGAACGCGCCCGCAACACTCCGTGGCACCCGCACCACATTGCTGAGCGCTACAGCCTATTCGTGCTCATCCTGCTCGGAGAGAGCCTGCTCGCCTCGGCGAACGCCATCATCGATGCGATCAACGAGGGCGAGCACATCGAGGGCATCGTCGGGCTCGCGGCAGCCGGCCTCGTGCTGGCCGCCGGCGTCTGGTGGATGTACTTCTCGCACGAATACGGCGACCGCCTCGACTCGGCCCGCACCGGCTTCGGGTTCGGGTACGCGCACTACCTCCTGTTCGCGGCCGTCGGCGCGATCTCAGCGGGCATCGAAGTCGAACTCGATCTGCTCTCGCACGCCTCCGACCATCTCAACGCCGGGACGGCGTCGCTCGCGCTCGCCGTGCCCGTCGCGGTGTTCATGTTCGTCGTCTGGCTGATCCTGCTGCGCACGCGACTTTCGGTCACGGCGTCGACCGTCTTTCTCATCACCGCGGTCGGGGTGCTGGCCTCGGCGCTGCTGCCCGTCGTCACCGTCGTCGGATCAGCGGCATGCGCCGTTATCGCCGTGGTCGCGCTTGAGACGCACCGGGCCGCCCAACTTCGGTGACGCGACGGTTCGGCGTCAACTCGATTCCCGGAGCGCCGGTACACCCTGGTGCTTCGCGCGGCGCCGGGGCATGAGTCGCGCCAGCATACGCTGCTGGTGGTCGCTCATGAACGGTCGCTCCACCACTGCGGCAAAGAGAATGCACACCACCACCACGACAGGGGCAACGAGAAGTGCCATGATCAGGAAGTACACCAGCGGGTGCAGACCCAACGGCAACAACAACAGGTTCGCCAGTGCAAGCAGCGGACTGTGCAACAAGAAAATGCTGTAACACACGTTGCCGAGCAGCACGAGCTTGGGGCGACTGAGCAAGCGCCGAGCCGACCGAGTGCCTGCGGCACCGGTGCGCTGCCCATCACAGAGCAGCATCATAAACACGGCCGCGGCGACACCGGCGATCGACCCACCGGCCGCAGTAGGCACGGCTCCCGGTGCGATCACGGAAACAAGGGTGTACGCAAGCATGATCACACCGAGGATCGTCACGCTGGTTTTACTGTGCTCCAGGAACCACCGAACGATGCGAGGTCGACGCCGCTGAAGCTGCTCGGGTGTGCCGACGGTGAGATAGGCCGCATACATGCCAATGCCGAAGACCCCGAGATAGTGCGGGCTCGACCATCCCCCGATTCCGAAGACGAACATCGCACCTGCGATGCCGAAGAGCCCGATGATCACGAGTGTCGGTGGAATCCTGCGCCACGGCACCAAGATCAAGGGCATCAGCAGAATGAGCTGTACCTCAATGCTCACACTCCACATGGCGCCGTTGATCGAGTACAGCCAGTCGGGTGAGAAGTTGTGGATGAGAAACACGTGAGCGACGATCGACTGCACGGTTGCCGGAATCTTGTCGTCCCATGATGTCCCCATCGGGGTCGACATGACCGGCACGAAAGCGATGAGCGCCAAGGTTACGACGAGTGCGGCAAGGTAGGGCGGCACCAGCCTGCGGAATCGACGCTTCAAAAACTTTGCAGCGCCGCCGCGAATCCGCAAGTCGTCACGCTGCGCAACTGCAAGCATGAGCGAGAATCCGGAAAGCGCGATGAAGGCCGGTACTCGAAAGTCGACCGCATTCAACGTGCGGGCGAAGTACGGCGCATAGTCTTCAAAGAACCCTCGTGGCCCGGTGATTCTCGTGACGTGAGAGAGCACGACCAGCAGCGCGAGCACCGCGCGAATCCCGTCGAGGTAGTCGATGTCAAGTCGCTTCGTCGGTGCATCCACCGACGGTTGACCGTCAGCCGCACGAGTTGGCGCAGCAGTGGGAGCGAGCGCGGTCACGCGTTTTCCCCTTCACAACCGCGAGCACACTGTGCGCACGCCTGAGGCCCTCGAGATGCGTGCCACACGCACCGGGAGGTGACTTGATCACGTCGCGCCGCCACGACGCGACGGTAGAGGGATGCATACATGCTGAGTGATCGCTTTCTCGTCGGAACACGACCAGAATATCAGTTGAAATACATAAATTCTAGAACTTGTCTTGAATCAATACGCCCCTGATGCCACATCGTCCTCCACACGAAAGCGCCCTGCACCGCCCGAATGCACCCCTTTTGCGCGAGCGCACGTGTAAATTACTGGCGCTCTCGAGACACATGGGTGCGCTCGCGGGTGGCACCGGCTGCAACTCGCGGCTGGCACCGGCAGTAACGCGCGGGTGGCACCGGCACCGGCGGCAACGCCCGAGTAGCATTACCCGCGTGAGCACCGAAGCAGAGCACACGAGCCGCGACGACTACGCGGCGGAACGCCCGAAGGCCTTCATCGACGCCGTCGTGGCGATCGCGATGACCCTGCTGATCTTGCCGCTCATGGAGAGCGTCAGCGAGATCAGCGCGTCGAACGGCACGGCAATGGAGTGGGCGTTCGAGCACAGCGATCTCATCGTGAGCTTCGTGCTCAGCTTTGTCATCATCGCCATGTTCTGGCTGAACCATCACCGCCTCTTCAACGTTGTCGATCGCCTCACCAACGCGGCGCTCTGGCTGTTGGTCGCGTGGATGCTCACTATCGTCTGGCTTCCCGTCGCAACAGCGATCTCGGGGCACCTGTCGGCGAAAGATGCCTCCGCAAAGGTGATCTACGTGGGCAGCATGATCCTCACGGCGCTGCTGTCATTCGCGGTACGCACGTATCTGGCACGGCACGGCGAGCTGCATCGAGCGACCCCCGAGCAACTGCGCAGCGGTATGGCGGTCGACCTGACGCTCGCGCTCCTCTTCGGTATTGCACTGCTGGTCGCCGTCATGTTTCCGTGCATCGGCTACCTCTCGATGCTTGTCATGTTCGCGAACCCGCTCGTGCAGCGCGCCTTCGAGCGCGTGCTGCCGCTGCCCCACTCACGACCGCGTCGCGGGTAGCAAAAAGCCCCCACCGAAGCAGGGGCTTTTCGTGTTGTTCAACTGGCGGAGACGGGGGGATTTGAACCCCCGGTCGAGTTAACCCCGACCCTTCATTAGCAGTGAAGTCCGTTCGGCCGCTCCGGCACGTCTCCATACGCGAACAACGTCACCCATTCTAACCGGAGGATGCGGCCCGGTGGAAATCGGGGTGGATCGCTGCGCGCGGCGACGATCCCCCGATTCTCGATCAGTAGACCGTGCGACCGGCCGAGCAGATCGACTTGTCGGCGGTGACACCCGTGACATTATCCGAGAGCGCCGTGCCGGTGCCATCGGTGGTGCCGCTCGCACCAGCGCTCGAGTCATCAGTTGCACCCGCAGCGCCCGCACTCGAATCATCGACGGGGGCGGTGCCGTCCGCTGTCGCACTGGAGTCGTCAACCGGCAGACCCGTGTTGGGGTCGATCGGCAGACCCGTGGTCGGGTCGATCGTCGTGCCATCTGCCGCGGTGCCCGAACCATCGGCGGCAGCGGCCGCGTCAGCTGCCGCAGCAGCTTCAGCGGCAGTTCCGCCCTCGACCTCGACGCCCTCGCCCAGGCTGTCGACCGAGAACGGCTGACCCGCCTTGATGAGATCGAACAGCGCATCGCCGCTCGCGTAATCGGGCGTCAGACGACCCTCTTGATAGGGGTGGTCGAACGACGGGTACTGCACGAAGTTGATGTGCGAGAGGTCGATGTCTTTCACCGTGTTGGCGACCTGCTGCATGAACTGCACGCTCGCCATGCCCTTGGAGAGCGTCATGTTTTCGACCGCCGCTTTCGCGAGGCCGTAGACCTTCACCGGGTCCGAGAGCGTGTCTGCACTTTTCAGCTTTTGCACCAGCGCCGACATGAAGACCTGCTGGTTGCTGATACGGCTCGTATCGCCGCCGTTGCCGACGCCGTGGCGGGTGCGCAAGAACTGCAGCGCCTCGACACCGACCAGCGTGTTCTCGCCTGCTGCCAGATCGAGGTCGGTGTACTCGTCTTGGATGGGCTGCGCGAGGCAGACGTCGACACCGCCGATCGCGTTCGATACCCCGACGACCCCGTCAAAGGTGATGAGGGCGGCGTTCGGCACGTCCATGCCGGTGAGTTCACTGATCGTGGAGGCCACGCAAGGCAGCCCCTCGGAGAGCGTGGAATTGAGCTGCTGTTCGCTCATCGCGGGGTACTGCTCACCATTCGGGCCCGTGCAGCCGGGAATCGCGAGCATGAGGTCACGAGGGAAGCTCACGACGGTCGCGTTCTGGTGATCCGCCGACACGTGCAGCAGCATCGTGACGTCGTTCAGTTCGCCTTCTTCGCCGTCTTCGATCGCCGACTGCCCGGCGCGTGAATCAGAACCGACGAGCAGCACGGTGAGTTCGCCGTCGAGCGCCTGGTCGCCGACGCCCACTCCGTCTGCCTCGTTGCCGAGATCGACGGTGTCAATGTTCTGCACGAGGCCCCATACGGCGTATGCGGCGGTGGCGACACCGCTCAGACCCAGCACGATCGCAGCAGTCACGAGCACGCGAAGCGCGTTGCCCCACGAGCTCGAACGACGCAGCTTGCCGTGGCGCACGAACGACTGGCGTTCGAGCGTTGCAGCAGGTTTCTTCATCATTCAGCTTCCCGAGAGTCACACGGGTCGCGCGAATCGCTCCCGACAATAACGATTCAATGTACTCGACGCATCTGGGCGAGTCCTGGAGACGACGACCAGGATCGCGAACGTGCGCGAAGTGTCAGCGCGCCTCAACGCTTATCGGAGTGCATCGACGCGCGATTGCGCAGCATCCACTCTTGCAGTTCATCGCGATTCTCGACACCGATCTTGCGGAACGCGTTCGAGAGATGGGTCTCGACCGTGCGCGGCGAGATCGTGAGTCGCTCCGCGATGAAACGGCTCGTATGCCCGAGCCCCGCGAGCAGCACGATCTCGCGCTCGCGCTGGGTAAGGTTCGGGCCCGGGGTGATCGGAATCCACACGCCGAGATTGGCGAGCAAGCGAATTTCGGGCTCGTCGGATTCCGAAGGCCGACCGGTGACTCCGCGCCCGATGCGCACGAGGTGCGCGATGAACGCGCTGGCGAGGTCGTCGTCGATGTGCCCGGCGAGCTCGTGCGCGCGCTCGAGCCCACTGGCGCTCACGGAGCCGGTTTCCACGGCGTGCAGGTGGCGCGCCAGCAGCTCGGTGAACGGCAACTGCTCTTTAGCCGCCCACTCGGCCAGACGCACCGCTTCATCTGCGGTGGTCGGGTCGCGCAACCAGTGACGCGCACGCAGCGCGAGAATGCGCCGGTGCCCGCTCAGCACCATGGCGAGCCCGGGGCCCGGGTACTCCGAAGCGACGATCGCGCGGATCGCCGCATCTCGCTCGCCCAGAACCGCGAGCGCAAGCGCAAGCGCGGCCTGCACGAGTGGCGCGAGCCCGTAGGGGTCGCTCTTCGCGAAGCGCTTCAACTGCTGTTCGGCCGCGAGCACCGCCTCTGACCAGCGGCCCTCTTGCACGCTGAGCAGCACCCCGCAGGTCTCGACGAGGCCCGAGTACTGCGACTCGCCATGCACATCGGTCGCGGTCTCATTGACGAGGCCCTCGTACACGCGTCGTGCGCTCTCTCGACTGCCGTTCGTCCAGAAGCCCATCAGCCAGGCGAACCCCTGCAGGTCGACCATGTCACCGCGGGAGCGCGGACCGAGCTGGTTGAGCGTGCGCGAGTGCGAGGTGCTCTGCACCGCCTCATCCAATGCGCCCTGCTGCTCCAGAATCAGTGCCGACAGCGCCCGGCTCGGAGCGCGCACCCATTCCGTGCGCAGGTCTTGCGAAATCTGCTCCGGGGGCAGCACTTCGGCGGCGTCGCGCAGACGCCCGGTGTGCGCGAGCAGGTGCACGCGGGTCGCATCGATCATCTCTGCGGCGTGATCCGAGGTGTGCGTCACTCGAAGCGTCTCGAGTTCTTCAAGTGCCGCTTCGGCGTCTGCGCCATCGTGCACGCGCTCGCGCAGCAGTGTCGAGTGCAGCGAGATCGCCAGCGTGCCGGGCATCTGCTCGACCAATTCGGCGACGGCGAGGATCTCAGTGACGCGATCGACGATGCGCATGCGAGACGCGTCTTCGCCGAGCAACCGGCTGAGTCGCAGGGCGTGCAGCGCGGCCGAGCCGGCTTGCAACCCATTCGCCTCAGAGCGATAGGCGATGACTTGGGCGAGACGCAGCATGAGCCGCGGGTCACCGCCGTGCACCATCGCCTCGAACGCGCTCCAGAGCCATTCGAACGGCACTTGGCGATCAGCGGCGACGCCGAACACGACGATGCGGGTCAGTCGTTCGATATCGAAACGCGGGTCGGGCATGCCCGGGTCGTCACTCAGCAGTTCGTAGAGCCGGTCATTCAATTCGATGCGACGCACCGGCGACATTCCTGCGCGAATCGATGCGCCGAGCAGCGAGTGGCCCGTCTCCAACGACGAGCTGCCGCCGCGGGGTCGGGAGATCACGAGACCGCGTTCGAAGAGCGTCGTGAGCACCGCGGCGTCGATGCCGCGCAGCAGCACGGTTTCGACGACCGGCTCGGCCTGGGCGATGAATTCGAGCGCACGCCACTCTTCAGCGGTGCACGACGATGCGAGCATCTCGGCGTAGTCGCCGGTGATCATTTCGTCTCTCGAGGCCACCCAGGCGGTGCCTCGGCTGCGCTCCAGCTCGCCGTTGCGGTCGGCGGCGAGCGCGATCACCGCGAGCGCGTAGCCATTGCCGCGCGATGCATCGTGCCAGCGCCGCAGCGTGCCCGGATCGATGGTGTCGACACCGAGCAGAGATGCGAGAAACGAACCTGCCTCGTCGAGTTCGAGCGGCGCCACGGAGATGCGGCGCACCTGCGTGCTGAGGCCGATGCGCTCGATCGCGCTCGTGAGCTTGCGCGCCGTCGCGATGATCCGGTAGCGCCGCGAGCGCGCGAGTGCGTCGAGCAGGCTGAGATCGTGCGGCGTGTACTCGTCGACGTTCAGCGCAACGAGCAGCACCGATCGCTCGGGGTAGCGGCCGCGAAGATCGCGCTCCAACACCTGCAAGGCGAGCTGAGTGTCGACCGGTGATCCGCCCCACGTATCGCCGCCGGCGCCGGATGTCATCGTCTCGGCGCTGAACACCGACATAAGGCCGTCGCCGGGCTGCGGGGCACGGGGCAGCACGTGCACCGACGTCGCCGGTTCGTCAGCGGCGATCTCCTCAGCAGCGCGCTCGGCGAGGTAGGCCTTGCCGTTGCCCGAATCGCCGAGCAGCGTGACGAACACTCCGGCTTCGCGGGCCGCGGTGACGACTTCGCCAATGCGCGAGCGCGGCACCGCGACGGACGGCAGGTTCGGACTCGGTTCTGCAACAGCCATGTACCGACCTCCTCCCCAGCGGGAATCGTGTTCACCAGTGTAACTGCCCTGAGCGCGGACTTCGGACCAGTGTCCAAATCTGCGCGTGACTCGGCCGGTAGGATTTCGGGCATGCGCATCGCCACCTGGAACGTCAATTCGATCCGCACTCGATTCGGCCGGGTGGTCGACTGGCTCGTGCGCGAAGACATTGACGTGCTCGCGATGCAAGAGATCAAGTGCCGGCCCGATCAGTTTCCGATCGAGGCGTTCGAGCAGGCGGGGTACACCGTCGAGATCCACGGGCTCAACCAGTGGAACGGCGTCGCCATCGCGAGCCGCCACGAAATGACCGATGTCGCGCGCGAATTCGCGGAGATGCCCGGCTTCGGCAAGCCCGTCAAGGGCCAGGAAGACCTGCAGGGCACCGGCCCGAACGGCCTGCCGCTTGAGGCGCGGGCGCTCGGGGTCACCGTGGGCGATCTGCGCCTGTGGAGCCTCTACGTACCCAACGGTCGCTCGCTCGACGACCCCCATTTCGCATACAAGCTCGCCTGGTTGGAAGCGCTGCGCGAAGACACGCGGGCGTGGCTCGATGAGGATCCCCAGCTGCCGATCGCACTCATGGGCGACTGGAACATCGCGCCGTTCGACCGCGACATGGCCGACCCGTCGTTCCGGGTCGGCGCGTCGACGCACGTGTCCCCCGAGGAGCGCTCGATGTTCGCCTCCTTCGAGGAGCTCGTCACCGACGTGGTGCGCCCGATCGTGCCCGAGGGGTTCACGTTCTGGGACTACCAGGCGGGCAAGTTCCCGAAAGACCAGGGCATGCGCATCGACTTCATCATGGGGTCGCCCGCCTTCGCCGACGCGGTGACCGGCGCGACGATCGAGCGCGAGGAGCGCAAGGGCGACGCCCCGAGCGACCACGTGCCCGTCGTCTGCGAGATCGATGTCGATCTGCTCGGCGGCACGTTCGAAGACGAGTACGACCGCCCGATGGTGTTCTAGAAACTCCGGCGCGACCGGCAGGGCCGGGCCGAAGTAGACTGGCGGGCATGGCTGAAACCTTGCGTCTCGCATCCGTCAACGTCAACGGCATCCGGGCCGCGTACCGGAAGGGCATGGGCGACTGGCTCGAGGCCCGCGGCGTCGACGTGCTCGCGCTGCAAGAGGTGCGCGCCGACGATGCCCACCTCACCGAACTGCTCGGCGAGGGCTGGCACTTTCTGCACGACCCCTGCCAGATCAAGGGCCGCGCGGGCGTGGCTATCGCGAGCCGCGTTCCCGCCACCGCCCACCGCGTCGGCCTCGGCGCTCTCGACGCCCAGGAGCAGATCCAGTCGTCGGGTCGCTGGATCGAAGCAGACTTCGATCTCGGCGGCACCCCGTTCACGGTCATCAGTAACTACACGCACTCGGGAGAGGTCGATACGCCGCGCCAGGAGGCGAAGTGGGCGTTCCTCGACGCGATGAGTGAGCGCATGCGCGAGCTCTCGGCCGAGCGCGAGCTCGTCGCGATCGTCGGCGATTTCAACGTGGGGCACCGCGAGCTCGACATCAAGAACTGGAAGGGCAACGTGAAGCGCGCCGGGTTCCTGCCGCGCGAACGTTCCTACTTCGACCGGTTCTTCGGGGCCGAGGGCGAGACCATCACCGGTGTCGACGGCACCGAGGGCGCCGGCTACGGCTGGGTCGACGTCGGGCGCCGCTTCCACGGCGAGGTCGACGGCCCCTACACCTGGTGGTCAAACCGCGGCCAGGCGTTCGACAACGACACGGGCTGGCGCATCGACTACCAGGTCGTCACGCCGGCGCTCGCCGAGCGCGTCGAGCACTACACGGTCGACCGGGCCGAGTCATACGACGCACGCTGGTCGGACCACGCCGCCACCGTCGTCGACTACCGCGCTTAGGCCCGCTCCTCGGCGCTCGGGCCGGCTGCCGTGACACGCGGCTCGACCGTCTCGCAGACCTAGACCGTGCGCGCACGGCGATCCCGCACCGATCTTCTCGATTTCACACCCGCAAGGAACTCCCATGAGTGACACCACCAAGCCCGTGCTCTTCTCGGGCATGCAGCCGTCGAGCGACTCGCTGCAGCTCGGCAACTACATCGGCGCCCTGAGCCAGTGGACGCAGATGCAAGAGGACTTCGACGCGTTCTTCTGCGTCGTGAACCTGCACGCGATCACGGTGCCGCAAGATCCGGCCGAACTGGTCGCCCGCACGCGCCGCACCGCGGCCCAGTACATCGCCGCCGGCATCGACCCCGAGAAGTCGACGCTGTTCGTGCAGTCGCAGGTGCCCGCGCACGCCGAGCTCGCCTGGGTGCTCAACACCGTCACCGGCTTCGGCGAAGCCAGCCGCATGACGCAGTTCAAGGACAAGTCGCAGAAGAACGGCGCCGACGCGTCGTCGGTGGGGCTATTCACGTACCCGATCCTGATGGCCGCCGACATCCTGCTGTACCAGGCCGCCAACGTGCCGGTGGGCGAAGATCAGCGCCAGCACGTCGAGCTCACTCGCGACCTCGCCGCGCGCTTCAACTCACGCTTCGGCGAGACGTTCGTGGTGCCCGAGGCGCAGATCCCGAAGGGCACGGCGAAGATCTACGACCTGCAGGTGCCCACCGCGAAGATGTCGAAGTCGGCCGAGAGCGAAGCCGGCCTCATCAAGGTGCTCGACCCCGCGAACGTCACGAAGAAAAAGATCATGCGGGCCGTCACCGACGCCGACGGCGAGATCCGCTTCGACCGCGAGGCCAAGCCCGGAGTCGCGAACCTGCTCACCATCTACTCGGTGCTCAGCGGGCGCACGATCCCCTCGCTCGAAGAGGAGTATGCGGGCCGCGGGTACGGCGATCTGAAGAAGGGCCTGGTCGAGGTCGTCGAAGAGAGCCTCGCGCCCGTGCGCACGCGCACGGAAGAGTTGCTGGCGGATCCAGCCGAGCTCGACCGGCTGCTCGCCCGGGCCGCCGATCGCGCGAACGAGGTCGCGAACCGCACGCTCGACCTCGTCTACGAGCGCATCGGGCTGATCCGGTAGTTCAGGATGGCGCGCGCGGTGCTCGAGGGCGGGCGCCGCGCCTACGCTTCAGTGGCCGCCGCGTCGACGAGTGCCGCCAAGAGCGCAACGCGCAGGGGCACACTCGCCGTATCGAGCCACTCGGCTGGGGTGTGATCCCCGCCGCCGACCGGCCCCAGACCGTCGAGCGTGGCAACCCCCAGCGCGGCGACACGGTTGCCATCCGAGACCCCGCCGGTGCGGGCGAGCCCGGGGGCAAACCCCAGGGTGCCGGCAATCTCGATGGCGAGCTCCCCCAGGCGGCGACCGCCAGCCGTCTCTTCAAGCGGCGGGCACGCATCCTGCGCAGTGATCGACGCGGAGGTTCCGGCGATCCGGGGGTGATCGAGCCGCTCACGAATGCGTGCGATCGCCGCGTCGAGCACCTCGCCGCGCGTGGCCCGCACCTCGACGGAGAGCTGCGCGAGATCGGGCACGATGTTGGTGCGCTCGCCGGCACGCACGACGCCGACGTTCACGGTGAGCTCCTGCTTCGCGTCGGCGAGTTCCTGCAAGAAGATGGTGAGGTGCGCGGCCTCGAGCCCGGCATGCGCGCCGCGTTCCGGTTCGATGCCGGAGTGCGCCGCGACTCCGCGCACTTCGATCTCCAGGTCGACGGCACCCTTCCGCGAAATCACGAGATCGCCGTTCTCTCGTGCGCACTCCAGGCTGAACGCCGCATCGACATCAGCGGAGAGACGCTGCAGCGCGGGCCCGCCCACCGGCGAGCCGATCTCTTCGTCGGGGGTGAAGGCGAGCACGAGTTCCCCGTATGATTCGACGCCGGCCGCGATCAGGTGCGCGGCCGCGTGCAAACCCGCCGTGACCCCGGCTTTGTCATCGGTGACGCCCGGGCCTCGCGCGTGTCCGAGACCATCGATATGGAAGGGTCGCGCCGCCGCGTCCCCCTGCTCGAAGACCGTGTCCATGTGCGCGAACAGCAGCACGCGTCGCGTTCCGCACCCACGACGACGCCCGACGACGACATCGCCGTAACGTGGGTCCGGCGAGTTCACGCGCTCCACGTCGAACCCGAGCGCGGTGAGCCGAGCGGCGATCCACTCGCCGACGCGGTTGACCCCGGCAGGATCATGCGATCCCGAATCGATGGAGACGAGGGCGGCGAGGTCGTCGAGGAAAGCATCGTGCATCGCTTCGGCGCGACGCAGCAGGTCAGTGGCGAGCACGGACGGGCTCCGATCGTTGGAGTTTGCAACAAACGTTACAGCTTTTGTTACACACTAGCGATACGAAACGTGCATTTCCAACCCTGGGCTACATCAGCTCCAGTTCCTGCGCCGTCTGCTCGATACGCTCCATGCGCTCGCGCGCGGGATCACCCATGGCCGCGAGCGTCGCCTCAAAAAGCGCTTCCACCAGCGCCATGACGGGCACGACCGAGTCGAACGGCCCCCGCTCAGACGCAACGCTGGTCAACACCGTGTCGGCATCACCCGCGCACGGCGACACCCACCGGTCCGTGATCACAACGACCATCGCCTTCCGGCGCTTCGCATGCTGCACGAGTCGGCGCGTCTCCGCTTCGTAGCGACGAAAATCCATCACGATGAGCACGTCTTTCGCCGTAAAGCCCGACATCGCCGCGCTCCGCAGACTTCCCATCTGCGGAACCATCTGCACCGCAGTGCGCAATTGCTGCAGGCTCGCCGAGAGGTACTCCGCAAGGAACCCGCTGTAGCGCCCGCCGGCGATCCACACGCGCCGCTTCGTGTCCGCGAGTGCACCGACCGTCGTGGAGAAGTCGTGCGCAGACAGCCCGCCGAACGTTGCACGCAGGTCATCGCTCCACCCCTCAGCGAGCGAGGCGAGATCGCCACCCTCGGCAGAACGCCGCGAGAGCGCCGTGCGCTCGAAGAGTGCCGCCGGCGAGGCGCTCCGGTCTTCGAGCTCGTCGCGCAGGGCGCGCTGGAAGTCGGGGAACCCGCGATAGCCGAGGCGCGTCGTGAACCGGACCACGGTCGCACCGCTCACCTCCGCGAGATCCGCGAGCCCGGCGACGGTCTCGAACCCCGCAACCGGATAGGCGGCGAGCAGTGCGCGCGCGACCTTGCGCTCTGCGGGGCTGCAGTCACCCATGCGCTCCCGCACTCGATGGGCAACCGAATCGTGCACCTCGGCAGAATCGTAGCCCTCGGCCCCCCGAAGGTCTGTGCTCATCGCGTGTCTCCTCGCTCATGTCGACCAGTCTCGGCACCGGCCGAGGCCACATCGCACTCAGCCCATTGCGCCGACGTCGGCCCTGGGTCGTGGCGAGTCTAGCAACCGCGTCACGACCCGATATCGACTTGAAACGTACATTTCTAAATTGGTCATTTTCTGCTAAACATGAAACACTTACGCCGACCCGGATCCCTCACCGTCGAGACTGGAGACCCGAATGCCCGCATTGCGCACCGCCCGCCGCACTGGCGCGGCCGCTCTCGCCGCAGCGCTCGTCTGCAGCAGCCTCGCACTCGCCGCTTCGGCGGCGCAGGCAGAGCCAGTGCCGGCGTCCCAGGAGGGCACGCTGCTGCTCATCGGCGGGGGCATCTACCCGGGGGAAGCCACGAGCGACGGCATTCTGACGCACGTGATCGCACAGGCAGCCCCTCATGCTGCGACGGCCGGACGCACGACCCCGGTGGTCGCCATCGTGAGCGCGGGATCGGCACCGGCGCCGAACGCCGTCGAAGCCGCTGATGGCGACACCTACGACAACGCCACCGCCAATGGACTGTACTACCGCGACTGGTTCGCGTCGCTCGGCGCCGATACCCTGCTCGTCCCGGTCGACCAGCAACCGGGCGAGGACTTCCCCGGCGACACCTACAGCCGCGACAACGCCAGCGATACCGCCCTTGCGGCAGCGATTGCCACCGGTGCCGACGCGGTCTACCTCGGTGGCGGCGACCAGGCCCGCTACGTGCGTGCGCTGATGGACTGCACCGCACCCGACGCTGCGGCGGAAGCCGTGGACGCCTACACGGAGTGCACCGACACCCCCGTGCTCGCTGCGCTGCGCAGCATCGTCGACAGCGGCGGCGTCATCGCGGGGTCCTCCGCCGGCCTCGCGATTCAGCAGGGCGCCAATATGATCACCGGCGGCGAACCCTACGAGTCGTGGCGCGACGGGAGCAGCCCCGGGGTGTTTGACGACAACCGGCTGAGCCAGATTCCCGCGGGCGGTTTCGGCTTCTTCACCGAGGGACTCATCGACTCGCACTTCGCCCGGCGCGATCGACAGCCGCGCATCGCCCGGCTCGCGATCGATCTCGGCCGCCCCGTCGCCTACGGTGTCGAGGAGTACACCGCCCTCGTGGTGGATCGCGCCACGCGCACCGGATCGGTCATCGGCGACCTCGGCGTGAGCGTGCTCGACGTCTCGCCGGCGAGTTTCGAGGGTGCTGCTATGAGCGGTACGCAGTACTCGTACCTCACCTCGGGGTCGACGATCGATTTCGCGACCGGCAGCCTGACGCTCGGAGGAACCGTCACCACCGAACGCGGCACGGCGGCGAAACCGGCCCGCAACCCCGATGTCTGGGGCTCCGCCGAGTGCGACGGCGACATCTTCGGCACGCTCGAACTCGCGCAGGGCCTCGTCGCCTCGGCTGCGGATACGGCATCTGGGGACAGCTGCGACAGCCCGCTTGAGGCGCCTCGATTCCGATCGACCGTCGAACGCACGTCTGCGACGAGTTGGAACGATGCGGGCGGATTCACCCACCTGCGCTATTCCGTCAGCAGCCGGCCGAGCTTCGACGTCTCCGTCTCCGTGAACGGCGCTGCGGTAGGCGTCGCCCCCGAGGTGGTCGAGGGATCCAGCGTGACCTACGAACTGACGATCAGGAACACAGGCGACGCTCCTCTGGTGCTCGACGATACGTCGTTCACGCAGAGCCAGGTCGCACAGCCTCAGGCCGACGGCGCCCCGGCGTCTCCACTGGACCAGACGGTTGTCGACCCCGACACCGTGCTCGGTCCGGGGGCCTGGCTGGTCGAAGACGTCGCGACCGATACGACGACTGCCGAACTCAGCGGAAGCATCAGCGCGCATGCGGTCGATGCCGCGGGAACCGTGCTGGGCACCGAGGTCGATACGCAGCAGTTCTCGGCAGCGATCAGCGTCACCGACGCCCCGACGACACCGCCCACGACGCCGACTGCGCCTCCGTCCGTACCCACGCAGCCTGCAGCCCCGAACGCGCACCCGACCGTGCTCGCAGCGACCGGAGGCGTCTCACCCGTGCTGGGCGGAGCCCTGGCAGCCGTGCTCTTCGCCGGCGCCGCAGGGTGCCTCGCCAGCACGCGACGCAGGCGGGCGTGATCGTGGGCTCCTCCACATCGTGCGACCCTCGGGGCACGCTGGTACTGATCGGCGGTGCGCTTGACGAGGACCCGGAGATCATCGACGCCGTCGTCGAGCTGGCTCGGCAGTCGCGTGCGACCCGGGCGCTCGGCGACGACACGGCACCTCGGATCGCGATCTTCACCACGGCGTCCCAGCCGGCCGCATCCGCGGCGGACCTCGCCGACGACGCCGAGAGCGACGAGGCCGACGGCCGATACTACGCTCGGATCTTTGCGCGACACGGCGCAGTTGGCGTTCCGATTCCGGTCGGCGTCTCTCCCGCACCCGCGTGCGCGGCGACGGAATACTCCCGCGCACGCGCAACGGCCCCGGTAGTCGCGGCCCTCGTGCGATCCTGCGACGGAGTGTTCTTCGGCGGCGGCGATCAGAGCCATTACCTGCTCGCACTCACCGCCGACGCACCCCAGAGCGAATCCGCCGCCGACCCCGCGCTCACGGCCGCATCGGACGCGCTTCCCGGCGCCGCACGAACGGAGACCGCGGTGATGACCGCGATCCGCGACGTGCTCGAACGAGGAGGGGTCGTGGCCGGCACCTCCGCCGGCCTCGCGATCCAGCAGGGTCCCGGCATGGTCACCGGTGGCACGAGCCGATCCGGCTGGCAGCACGGCATCACCGCGGGGTACGCGGACGACGACCGCCTGCGGTTCCACCCGGCCGGCGGTTTCGACTTCTTCTCCGAGGGGCTGCTCGATTCGCACTTCACCGAGTGGGGGCGCTTCGGGCGGGCGCCGCTGCTCGGGCGGGCATCCGGCCGACACCTCGTGTTCGGCGTCGACGAGGGAACCGCCCTGATCTACGACCGTGCAGCACGGGTCGGCGACGTGATCGGTGCGGCCGGTGTGCACCGCATCGACCTCGCCGAAGCGCAATGGAATGCACACGGCCCGGCAGTGACCGGAGTGCGATGGACCAGGTGCACCGCGGGCGACCGCCTGCATTTCGCCGCCGAACGCATCGATCGCGCGGGTTCGGCGCTTCCAGTGAACGGCACCGGCGCCGCTCCAGGCCACGCCGGAGGGCTCTGGGACACCGAATCGGACGACATCCTCCTCGACCACGCGCAGGCGCTGCTCGACTCGCCGGCCGACACCGCGATCGTGCATACCGCTCGAGCAGAGCAGCCGGGTTTCCGCTGCACACTCGCCCAAGACCACCGCACCACGCGGACCGATGCGGGCGGCTTCTCGGAGCTCCGCGTCAGCATCACCCCAACGACCACGTACGAATAGGAAAGGCAGCATCATGCCCGTTCATCCCACGGCCGCTCGCGGCGCGTCGTTCTGGCGCACCGGCAAGCGGCGAATCCTCACCGGAGCCGCAGCAGTGTCGCTCGGCGCACTCGTGCTCAGCGGCTGCGCTTCCGGAAGCGGCGGCGGATCCTCCGCTTCCGATGCCGAGAAAGACATCGTCGAGCTCGTCACCCCCGCGCAGCCCGAGAGCCTGGACCCGCAGATCTCAACCGACTCGATCATGGGCGAGATCACCCTGCCGATCTTCGAGACGCTGGTGACCGTCGACGAGGATCTGCAGGTGCAGCCGATGCTGGCGGAATCGTTCGAGGCGAACGCCGACAACACCGAGTACACCTTCACGCTGCGCGAGGGCGTGAAGTTCCAGGACGGCAGCGACTTCGACGCCGACGACGTCGTCGCGTCGATGAACCGCTGGGACCGGGTGTCGATCGCGGCGATCGAGGCCTTCGCGGGCGCGGAGTGGACGAAGGTCGACGATCGCACCGTCAAGCTGACGGTGCCCAGCGCGAGCTTCCTCCATCTGCTCTACCTGTCGTCGCTCGGTACCGCGTATCCCGCGATCCTGCCCTCCGAGGTCATCGACAAGGTCGGCGACGACCCGATCGAGGATGCGGCCGACATCATCGGCACCGGCCCGTACCAGTTCGACAGCTGGGACGCCGACCAGAAGATCGTCATCACCAAGTGGGACGACTACCAGTCGGTCGACGCGCCCTCGAGCGGCCGCGCGGGTGCGAAAGACGCGCAGCTCTCGGAAGTCGTCTTCAACTTCGTCGCCGATGCGTCGACGCGCACCCTCGGCATCCAGTCGGGCCAGTACGACGCGACGACGGAGCTGCCCTTCGACAGCCTCGACCAGTTCGAGAACGATCCGAACCTGAAGCTCGAGACGTACATGATCGGGCCGATCAACCTGGTCTACAGCGACAACCCTGACGGCGTCTTCGCCAACGTCGAGAACCGGCAGGCCGTCAACGAGGGGCTCGATCGCGACCCGATCATGCTCTCCGCGGTCGGCAACGCGGACCTCTACGACCTGGTGCACCACAACATGGTGCTCGGCCAGAAGGCCATCTGGGACACCGAGGTGGGCAAGGCCGACTTCAACCAGGCCGACATGGCCGCGGCACAAGCCACGCTCAAGCAAGACGGAGCTGCGGGCAAGACGCTGACGCTCCTCGCCAACAAGGACTACTCCGAGGCCTACAACGCCGCAGTCGTGGTGGCCGAGCAGCTGAAGGAGATGGGCTTCGACGTGCAGCTCGACGCCTACGAGTGGGGCGCGTTCAGCGAGAAGTACCGCGAGAAGCGCGACGAGTGGGATGTGGTCGTCTTCCCGTTCGGCCAGGAGACCGACCCGACGCAGACGATCGGGTTCCTGCCGGATCGCGCCTGGTACTCGGCAGACAACGCCCAGCTGCAGGATCTGCTGCAGCGATTCCGCGCGCAGCCGACGCAGGCCGACGCCAGCGCCATGTACGACGAGATGCAGCAGTACATCGAGGACACCCGCCCGATGAGCCGCATCGGCGACGCGCACAACGTGTACGCCTCGAACACGAACCTCGATCTCGACTGGTTCGAGGGCCACTTCACCTGGTGGAACGCCGCCTGGAAGTAGCCCGCTGACGGTGCCGGCCCCGCGCTGACCGGGGCCGGCACCCCACCCCTGCTTCATCTCACCCCCGATCCGACACGGAATTCAGATGCTCAGATTCATCCTTCGCAGGCTGCTCAGCCTGATCCCGGTGCTCTTCGTCGTATCGGTGGTGATCTTCTCGCTCATCCACCTGACGCCGGGCGATCCCGCGCGCCGCATCCTTGGCGAGAAGGCCTCCGACGAGGCCGTCGCCGCGCTCCATCAGAGCATGGGACTCGACGATTCGCTGATCACGCAGTACCTCACGTGGATCGGTGGCGTCTTCCGTGGCGATCTCGGCGACTCCTACTTCTTGCGCAAGACGGTCGTGCAGGCGATCAGCGACAATGCCGTGCCCACGCTGCAGCTCGCCTGTGTCGCCATCGTCGTGGCGATCCTGCTCTCGATCCCATTCGGCACCCTCGCCGCCCGCTACCGCAACAGCCCGCTCGACAAGACCGTCACCGGCTTCACCCTGCTCGGCATGACCGTGCCGAGCTTCGTGCTCGCGATCGCCATGATGCTGCTGTTCGGGCTCGTGCTCCGGTGGCTGCCGATCTCGGGGTACACGAACCCTGCAGAGGATCCGATCGAGGGGCTCAGAACGCTGATCATGCCGGGCGTCGCGCTCGGCGCGATCACCGCGGCGCTCATCACGCGCACAACACGCGCCGCCGTGCTCGATGTACTCACCGCCGACTACATCGATGCCGCCCGCTCACGCGGGGTGAGCGAATCCCGCCTGCTCTTCACGCACACGCTGAAGAATGCGAGCCTCCCGATTCTCACCATCGTGGGCCTGTCGCTCGGCGGTCTCGTCACCGGAGCCGCGGTCACCGAAACCATCTTCAACATTCCCGGACTCGGTCAGTTGCTCGTCACGTCCATCTCACGTCGCGACTACCCCGTCATCCAAGGCGTCATCCTCTTCGTGACCGCCATCTACCTGCTCACCAACCTGCTCATCGACCTGCTCTACGGCATCGTCGACCCGCGGGTTCGCGTCGGAAAGGCCTGATCATGGCTGAGAACGCACCCTCGACGCGCAACACGGCCGTTCCCAGCACCACCGTGCTGTCGATGCGCCCCGAAGCGGGCCGCCCTTCGACCTGGCATCGCATGCTCGGCAACACGAGCCTCATGACCGGCATCATCGTCGTGCTGCTCATCTTCCTCATCTCGTACGTGCTGCCTCCGATCCTGCATCTGGATCCCTACGCCGTCGACCCGGTCAATCGTCTGAAGCCGCCGTCGGCCGAGCACATCTTCGGCACCGACAACTTTGGCCGCGACCTGTTCGCCCGCATCATCTCGGGGGCTTCGACCTCGCTCCTCGTCGGCTTCGTCGTGGCCGTCGTCAGCGGTGTGCTCGGCGCCATCATCGGCGTCGCCGCGGTCTTCAACCGGGTGCTCGATGCGATTCTGATGCGCATCTGCGACGGGCTCATGGCGATTCCCGCGATCCTCCTCGCCGTCGCCCTCGCCGCGGCGCTCGGGCCGAGCGTCACCAACCTGATCATCGCGCTGTCGATCGTCTACACGCCGGGGCTCGCGCGTCTCGTGCGCGCCCGCGCGCTCGCCGTCATGAGCGAGACGTTCGTCACGGCCAGCACCATGCAGGGCGCCGGCGGGCTCCACATCATGTGGCGCCACATCTTGCCGAACACGCTGTCGGTGCTCGTGGTGCAATCGACGTTCACCTTCGCGGAATCCGTCATCACCGAGGCCGCGATGAGCTTCCTCGGCGCCGGCGTTCCCGCGCCGCACGCCTCGTGGGGCAACATCCTCTACGACGGCAAGGGCGTCATCATGCAGGCACCGCAGATGATCATCATCACCAGCGCGTTCCTCATCATCACGGTGCTCGCGCTCAATCTCGCCGGCGACGGGCTGCGCGATCTCGTCGACCAGCGATCGCGATCGCTCGTCGGCAACCCGGGCATCTTCGCACGATTCGCCGCGCTCGTCGCCCCGCGCCGCATCCGCAGCGCGCAGCCGGGCGCCGCAGACGAATCCGGAACCGCCCCGAAGCGTCAGGAGACCGAACGATGACCGCTCCCACCACGCCGCTGCGATTCGACGGGCTCACCCTCGATATCGACACGCAACAGGGCGTCGTGCATGCCGTGAACGACGTCACCCTCGAGCTCGAGCCCGGCGAGATTCTCGCCATCGTAGGCGAGTCGGGATCGGGCAAGACGCTGACCGCGCGCGCCGCACTCGGCCTGCTCCCGCCGCGCACCCGCTCGCGAGGCGCCGTGCTGCTCGGCGGTCAGGACGTGCTCACCGCACCGCCCGCGACCCTGCGCGCGCTGCGCGGCAGTGAGGCGGCGATGATCTTCCAGGAGCCGTCGACGGCACTGAACCCCGTCTTCCGGGTCGGCTGGCAGCTCGAGGAAGGGCTGCGCGCCCACGGCATGCGGAGCAAGACCGAACGGCGGGCGCGGGCGCTCGACATGCTCCGCGCCGTCGGCATACCCGACCCCGAGCGCCGCATCGACGACTACCCCCACCAGTTCTCGGGCGGGCAGAAGCAGCGCATCGTCATCGCGATGGCGCTTGCGCTGCGCCCCTCCGTGATCATCGCCGACGAACCGACGACCGCGCTCGATGTGACGGTGCAGGCCGAGATCCTCGATCTGCTGCGCGAATGCCGCGAAGAGTTCGGCGCGTCGATCGTGCTCATCACGCACAACATGGGCGTCGTCGCCGACCTCGCCGATCGCGTGGCGGTCATGTACCGCGGCGACCTCGTCGAGCAGGCGCCCGTGGCCGAGCTGTTCGCGGCACCGCGCGAGGCGTACACGCGCGAGCTGCTCGCAGCAGTGCCGCGTCTGGGCAGCGGTCTCGGCCCGAACGGAGAAGCGCGCACGGTCGCGTCGCCACCGACCGCCGCAGCGTCTACCTCCGCCACAGCCGGCACCGGTGCCGACGCCCCCGCCGCTCCGGCCGTGCGACTGCACGAGCTGGAGGTCACGTACCGCTCCGCCTTCGGTGCGAACCCGGTGCGGGCGGTGCACGGGGTGACGCTCGAGATCGCCCGCGGCGAGGTCGTGGGTCTCGTCGGCGAGTCGGGCTCGGGCAAATCCACGATCGGCCGCGCTATCGGTGGTCTCGAACCGGTTTCCGGGGGCGTGCTCGAGGTGTTCGGCGACGACCTGCGCGGGCTGTCAAAGCGCCGTCTGCGCGAGTTCCGTCGGCGGGTCGGCTTCGTGTTCCAAGACCCGGCCGCCTCGTTCAACTCGTTCATGACCGTTGAGCAGTGCATCGTCGAACCGATGCAGATTCACCGCGTCGGCGGCTCGGCCGTGCGCCGTGCGCGTGCCCTCGAACTCCTCGACGCCGTCGAGCTGCCCGCGGCGTTCGCCGAGCGCTATCCCTTCGAGCTCTCGGGCGGGCAGCGGCAGCGCGTCGGTCTCGCCCGCGCGCTCGCCCTCGATCCCGATCTCGTGATCGCCGACGAGCCGACGTCGGCACTCGACGTGTCGGTGCAGGCACGCGTGCTCGAGATCTTCACGTCGCTGCAGCGCGATCTCGGCTTCGCAGCCCTGTTCATCAGCCACGACCTCGCCGTCGTCGAGATGCTCGCGCACCGTGTGGGGGTGCTCAGCCAGGGCGAACTCGTCGAGCTGGGCGAGACCGAACGGGTACTGCATCATCCGCAGCACCCGTACACGCAGCGCCTCATCAGCGCCGTGCCGGTTCCCGACCCCGAGGTGCAGCGGCTGCGCCGCGCGGGCGCCGGGGCTCCCGACGCACCGCTGCTCGAGACGCACGGAGGCGTCGCGTGACCGCCCAGGTGCGCGCCGATCTCGTGTTGCTCGCCGGCACCGTCAGAACCGGCGCCGAAGCCGGCACGAACCCGGCCGGCGACCTCGCTGCCGTCGCCGTGAGCGGTCGCCGCATCGCGGCGGTCGGCACGCGCGCGGATGCCGCGAAGTGGGAGACGTCGGGCGCCGAGGTGATCGACCTCGGCGATGCGACGATCACCGCGGGCTTCGTCGACGCCCACGTGCACCCGCTCTCTGGCGCCGAGTCCCGCTTCGCAGCGCTGATGCTGCACGATTGCACGACGGTCACAGAGGTCGCAGACCGGATCTCCGAGTTCGTGCAGGATCGCGGGCCCGACGACTGGGTGCGCGGTTTCGGCCTGTCGTTCGATCTCTTCGTCGACGGCGAGGTCTCGAACGCTCCGTTCGAGGCGGCGTTCGACGGCCGACCCGGCTATCTGCTGCTCTTCGACGGGCACTCCGTGATCGCGAGCAGCCGCGCACTGGAGCTCGCCGGCATCGACGGTGCCCGCGACTTCGGCAACAACGCCTCGATCGAGGTGGATGCGGCGGGCAGCCCGACCGGCTACCTCATCGAAGCCGACGCCGAGATGCTGGTCACCGAGCTGTACCCGCGCATGCCGATGGCGCAGCGCGTGGCGGCGGTGCGCGACAAGCTCGCAGAATTCGCGGCCAGCGGGTACACCTCGCTGCACCAGATGAACATGGAGGAGGGCGATCTCGAGGTGCTCCGCGCACTCGAGGAGACCGGCGACCTTCCGGTGCGCGTGCGCGTCTCCCCGCTCTGGCACGCGACCGACCCGTGGGCCGAGACGCTGCGCCGCATGATCGATCTGCAGGGCGTCGGCGGGCGTCGCTGGCGGGTCGAGGGCGTGAAGTTCATGCTCGACGGCAGCATCGACAACGGGTCCGCCTGGCTCTGCGAGCCTGATACCCGGGGCGATGGCCTCACGCCGTATTGGGTGCCGAGCGAGACCTTCGCCCGCACGATCCACGCGCTTGCCGAGAGCGGTGTGCCCACGGCGACCCACGCGATCGGCGACCGTGCCGTCGAGTTCGTGCTCGATTGCGTCGCGGCGATCCCGAGCAGCGCGTCGCGGGTGACGCACCGCATCGAACACATCGAGACGATTCCGGATCGCGCGCTGGCGCGCTTCGCCGAACTCGGGGTCATCGCGAGCATGCAGCCGATCCACGCGTTTGCGCAGCGCGACGACGGCCGGGACATGTGGACGACGCGGCTCGGGCGCGGCTCGGAGCGGGCCCGCCACGGCTGGCGCATCGCCGACCTCGACGCGGCCGGCGCGGTCGTCGCGCTGGGCTCGGATTGGCCGGTCGACGACTTCGATGCTCGGCGAGTCTTCGCCGCCAATGTGACCCGTCGTCGGCACGGTTCGCCCCGACCCGCGGTCGACCCGCATCAGGCGCTCTCGCCCGCGCGCACGCTCGCCGCGATCACCCGCAACTGCTGGGCGGCGATCGACCGCCCCGACGCGGGCGTCATCGCGCCCGGGGCGGTCGCCGACCTGGCGGTGTTCCGCGATGATCCGATCACCGCGAACCCCGACGTGTTCGCCGCCACCGAGGTACTCCTCACCGTCGTGAACGGCCGGGTCGCGCACCGCGGAAGCGGGGCGCCGGATCCGACCCCATGATGGTGGGGCAGGTGCGCGGAGCCCGCGTTCCGGGGTCGGATGCCCTCATCGATGTCGCGATCGCCGATGGGCGCATCGCGTCGGTCGCCCCGTCGGGCTCGCTCCCCCGCACCGAGGCGGCGATCGAGGCTGAGGGCCGCACGCTCACGTCGGGTCTGTGGGACGAACACGTGCATCTGCGCCAGTGGGCCCTCTCGCGGTCGCGCATCGATCTCGGGCCTGCGGCGAGCGCAGCGGAGGCGCTCGCGCTGGTCGCACGCGGCATCGCCGACGCCGATGGGAACGAGGTCGTCGCGGTGCGCGCTCGCGCCGCGTCCTGGCCCGACACGCTCGACCGGGACGCGCTCGACCGCGTCGCCCGCAGCGGGGGCGAACAGACGCGCATCGTGGTCGTCGGCGCGGATCTGCACGGATGCTGGTTGAACTCCGCCGCGCTCGCCGCCCGCGGTCGCGCCGCTTCGGGTGATGGTCACCTCGTCGAAGACGAGTGCTTCGCCGTGGTGCGCGAGCTCGATCGCTCGGACCCCGAGTCGGTCGATCGCGAGGTCGCTGCGGCGGCCCGGGCGGCTGCGGCCCGCGGAGTCGTCGGCGTCGTCGACTTGGAGATGCGGTGGGAGCTCGGGGCATGGCAGCGGCGCGAGCTCGCGGGGTTCGACGTGCTGCGCGTCGAGAGCGGCATCTATCCCGATGATCTGGAGCGAGCGATCACCGAGGGCCTCCGCAGCGGCGATGCGGTCGGCCCCCGGGGGCTCGTGCGCGTCGGGCCGCTCAAGATCGTGATGGACGGCTCGCTCGGCACCGGCACGGCCTGGTGCTGCGCTCCCTACGCCGATACCGGTGGCACGGGTCGCGCGCTGCGCAGCGGTTCCGAGTTGCGCGCGCTGATGCGCCGAGCGCACGGTGCCGGGCTGAAGCTCGCGATCCACGCGATCGGCGATCGAGCCAATGCCGAGGTGCTCGACGCGTACGCTGAGCTGGGCATCGGCGGCCGGATCGAGCATGCGCAACTCGTGCGACGTGATGACGTGCCGCGCTTCGGTGTGCTCGGCGTCGTCGCGAGCGTGCAGCCGGAGCATTTGCTCGATGATCGCGCCACCGCCGACCGCCGCTGGCCCGACCGCGCGAACGACGCGTTTCCGCTCGCCGCACTGCTCGCGAGCGGCGCCCGACTCGCGTTCGGGTCAGATGCTCCCGTGGCGCCGCTCGACCCCTGGCTCGCGATCCGCGCCGCCGTCACACGGCAGCGAGACGATGACGCGCCCTGGGCCCCGGGGCAGCGAATCTCGGTGACGCAGGCACTCGCGGCGTCGATGCGCGGGCGCCTCGCCCCGCAACCGGGCGACGCGGCCGACCTGGTGCTGCTCGACGCCGACCCGCTGCGCGTGGCCCCGCACGAGCTCGATCGCCTGCCGGTCGCGACGACGCTGCTCGGCGGGCGCGTCACGTTCGGCCCCGGCCTCGCGTAAGTAAAGCCGGGCCCGGAGCGGCGCAGCCGCCGCACTGCTTCGGGCCCGGCTGCCGACTACTTCGTCGCGTCTTCCCCGGTCTCGCCGGTGCGCACGCGAATCACCTGGAGCACGTCGGTCACCCAGATCTTGCCGTCGCCGATCGATCCGGTGCGTGCGGCGTCTTGAATCGCGGTCAGCGCGGGTTCGAGCACCTCATCGGCGACCACGATCTCGATGTACAGCTTCGGAAGAAAGTCGACTTTGACCTTCTGCGAGCGATAGACCTCGACCTTGCCGGTCTGGGTGCCGTGCCCCTTCGCATCCGAGATCGTCATGCCTTTCACGCCGACTTCGGCGAGGGCGAGCTTCACGGGTTCGAGGGCGCTGGTCTGCAGCACTGCGGTGATGAGCTTCATGATGCGTATCCTTTCAAGGTTTCAGGCAGGAGCGGAGCGGGTGCGAGCGCACGCGCGACTCACGGCCGCGTGTCGTCGAACTCATACGCGGTCTCGACGTGCAGTGAGGTGTCGAGGCCCGCGCGCTCCTCGCCCTCGGGCACGCGGAGCCCAACGGTGACCTTGAGCACGAACGCGATGATCGCCGTGACGATGAACGTGTAGGCGAAGACCGCGCCCACCGCGGTGAGCTGCGCACCGAGCAGTTCCCACCCGCCGCCGAAGAAGATGCCGGTCGCCCCCGCGGGCGAGCTGGGGTCGGCGATGAACGCGATCGCGATCGTGCCGAAGATGCCGGGGAACATGTGGATCGCCACCGCGTCGAGCGCGTCGTCGTAGCCGAGCTTCTCTTTCAGGCCGAGCGTCGCGAACGCGACGACGCCTGCGAGGAAGCCGATGCCGAGGGCGCCGAGCGGCGACACCGAGTTCGCGGCCGGGGTGATGCCGACGAGACCGCCGAGCACGCCCGAGATCGCGCCGAGCGAGGTGGCCGCCTTGCGCACGATCCGCTCGATCACGAGCCAGCCGAGCAAACCGGCGCACGCGGCGACGAGGGTGTTGGTGAGGGCGACGCCCGTGCTGTCGTTGATGCCGCCCGACGACCCGCCGTTGAAGCCGTACCAGCCGACGAGCAGCAGGCCGCCGCCGAGCACCGCGATGGGCAGGTTGCCGGGCCGGCCGACGTGCGGGAAGTCGCGGCGCTTACCGAGGAAGAGCGCGAGCACGAGCGCGGCGACGCCGGCGTTCATGTGCACGGCGGTGCCGCCGGCGAAGTCGATGGCGTGCACCTTGTTGGCGATCCACCCGCCGATCGTCGATCCATCGGCCGCGTCGAATGCGAACACCCAGTGCGCCACGGGGAAGTAGACGAGCGTCGCCCACAGGCCGCTGAAGATCAGCCACGTCGAGAACTTCATGCGCCCCTCGACGGCGCCGCCGATGATGCCGACGGTGAGGCCGGCGAAGATCAGTTGGAAGACGGCGATGAGAATCGCGGGCACAGCACCCTCCGGCGTTTCGGCGCCGAGCAGCTCGCCGATGCCGATCAGGCCAGCCGGGTTGCCGATGATGCCCGCCCCGCCGACCGAGTCGCCGAGCGTCAGGCCGTAGCCGACGAGCACCCACAGCACGGCGGTCACGGCGAAGCCGCCGAAGACGATCATGATGGTGTTCAGGATGTTCTTGGTGCGCGAGAGGCCGCCGTAGTAGAGCGCGAGCCCGGGCAGCATGAGGGTGACGGCGACGGTGGCGGTGAGCATCCACGCCGTGTTCACCTGCGAGGTGATATCCATATCGGTCCTTTCGGGGGCGGTTTCGGGAGGGGAAAGCACTGCGGGCGAGCCCGGCTGGGGCCCGCCCGCAGGGGGTTAGTACGTCAGGAGCGAGTGCAACACGTCGGTGAGGGCTTCGACTCCCGCGTCGACGTCGGCGGGCGCGGAGGTCTCGGCCGGGGTGTGGGAGGCGCCGGTCGGGTTGCGCACGAAGAGCATCGCGGTCGGAATCGCCGCGGCGAGCACCCCGGCGTCGTGGCCGGCGCCGGTGTCGAGCACCGGAGCGGCCGGCAGCACCGTCCGCAGATGCGCGCGCAGCTTCGGGTCGAAATCGACGGTGGGCGAGAACGACTGCTCCTCGACCCGCACGGAGCACCCCTCGGCCTCGGCGGCGCGCTGCACATCGGCGCGAATCTCGGCGACGATGCGACGCACCGATGCCTCGTCGCGGTGCCGCACGTCGAGCCAGGTTTCGGCACGCGAGGCGATGACGTTGGTGCCGCCGGGCACGACGGCGATACGACCGACCGTGCCGCGGGCGTCGGGCACGGCGAGCGTGCGCTCGCGGGTGCTCCGGATCATCTCAGCCGCGACCACCACCGGGTCTTGGCGATCGCTCATGCGCGTCGCCCCGGCGTGATCGCCGCGACCCTCGATGATCACGTGCCAGCGGCCGTGTCCGAGAATCGCCCCGGCGAGCGCGACCGGCTGCCCGAGATCTTCGAGCCCGCGGCCCTGTTCCACGTGCAACTCCACGAACGCCGCGATGCGGGCGAGACGCTCGGGGTCGGGGCCGATGCGATCCGGATCGAACCCGGCCGCAGTCGCGGCCTGGGCATAGCTCACACCCGCCTCATCGGTCAGCTCGCGCACGCGGCTCGGCGGGGTCACCCCGGCGAGCAGGCGCGACCCGAGGCACGCGACGCCGAAGCGGCTGCCTTCCTCCTCGGGAAACACCGCGACGGCGAGGGGACGCTGCGGAGCGACCCCGCGCTCGCGCAGGCGGTCGACTGCGGCGAGGCCGCTCACAACCCCCAGCGGGCCGTCGAAGTTGCCGCCGCCCGGCACGGAGTCGAGGTGCGAGCCGGTGACGATGGCACCGCTGCGGTCACCGCCCGGCACGTCCCACCACGCCCAGATGATGCCGTTGCCGTCGGTCTCGAGCGCGAGCCCGCGATCGGCTGCGTGACGCGCGAACCAGGTGCGCAGTTCGAGTTCGGGTGCGGAGAAGACCGGGCGCGTGTAGCCGCCGCGCACCGGGTCGGTGCCGATGTCGGCGATCTCTGCCAAGAGCGCGTTCGCGTCGCCGGCCGTCGTGATGGCGCCCATCTCACACCCTCGCAAATCGCTGGCCGGTGGCACGGAAGCGCTCGTGCGGCACCTGTGAGCCCGCGACCAGATCGGCCACGAGTTCACCGAGCAGCGGGGCGAATTTCGCGCCCTGACCCGAGCACGGCGAGAGAATCGTGATGCCCTCGGCCCGGTCGATGATCATGTCTTCGCCCGGCACGTTCGTGAACAGGCACGTGGTCTCTTCGTACGATTCGGGGATCAGTCCAGGAGTGAAATCACGCACGAACTGCACGATGCGGTCGCGGTTCGCCGGATCGATCTGACCATCCTGATCGCGCGCCGATCTGATCGCCCGCCCGCCGTTGTACTCCGCGATCTTCTGCCCGCGGAAGCCGGCGTCACGACCGCCCGGCAGACTGTACGTCTGCATCTCTTCGCCCTTGTAGATAAATGTCGGCCACGAGGTCGAGCCGTACGCGGCGGTCTCGCCGCGGTGCAGAATGTCGCGGTACGGGAAGTGGTAGGCGTTCTCCTGGCGCACTTCGAACTGCGGCATCGCGTCGGCGAATCCGGTTGGCAGATCGAGATCGCCGAGCAGCGCGGGCAGCCATCCGCCGGCGGCCACGATGACCTGCTCGGCGTGCACCGTGTCACCGCGCGTCGAGCTCACGACGTACCCGGCTCCGCCCGGCTTCACCCGCACCTGCGCCGCCTCCCAGCCGATGTAGACCTGCGCGCCCGCACCCTGGGCGAGGTCGAGCATCGCCTTCACCGAGGCTTCCGCGTCGAGCACTCCGGCGCCCGGATGCCACAGCACCTCGGTGTCGAAGCGCAACTGCGGCCAGCGCGCCTCGGCCGAGACCGCACTGATGAGTTCGTGCTCGATATCGGCTGCCTCGAGCACTGCGGCGAGACCGCGCGGGTCGCGCACCGCGCCGAAGTCGAGCGCGCCGCTCGGGGTGATGAGCCGCTTGCCGCTTGCGGCCTCGAGCTCATCCCACCCCGGCTTCGATCGCACCACCAAGTCGGTGTAAAACGCATCGGGGTAGGCGTAGCGGAAGATGCGCGCGGAGCCGTGCGAACTGCCCTGTGCCGAAGCGGGGATGTCGCGCTCGAGCACGATGACCTCGGCACCGGTCTGGGCGAGACGCCACGCGGTCGCGGCGCCGCTCAGCCCCGCGCCGATGATGACGTAGGTTGCAGATTCGGAGGTCATGCGAGATCCGGTGCTTCCCAGAGGTTGAGCTTCGTGCCGATGCCGAGCTCCACCGCATTCTCGTACACGGTCTTGGCCCAGGCCACGTCTTCGACGCCCATGCCGCCGACGCTGAAGAGCACCGGCTGCTCGTCGAACTCGCGCCCCTGCGCGGTGCCGTCGAAGACATCGCCGATGTTGACGACGCGCGACTCGTCGAGCTTGCCGGCGTCGATGAGGTCTTGCCAGTAGAGGCCGATCATGCCGAAGGCCGTCTCGTGCGAGGGCGCGGGGTACTCCTCGGCCCACGCCTCGTAGATCTTCTTCGCGTCGGCGATGAGCCGCGCCTTGCCCGAGACCGTGTAGGCCTCGTCCATCTTGAGGTTCGCCGGCAGACTCAGGAACGCGCCCGGCTTGATCCAGTCGCCGTCGATGTAGGGGTAGTTCTCGGAGCCGACGAGCCCGGTCACGGCCTCGGAGACGATGTCGGAGTCGCGCACCGCGGCCTCGGCCGTCTCAGCGATCTCGATGGTCGTGAACTGCGGGTAGTGCAGCTTCACGTAGTCGGCGAACGCCTCCGACGATTCCTTGCGGCGCCCGTTGATGCGAATGGTGTCGAGTGTGGGCCGCGCGGTGGTCATCGCGTGCAGCGCGCTCTTGTTCATCGCGCCCGGGCCGATGATGCCGAGCGACTTCGCGTTGATCGGCGCGAGCTTCTTCGCTGCCGCACCGGGCACGGCCGCCGTGCGGTACGCGCTCTCGAGGTTGCCCGACATGATGGCGAAGGGGGCGCCCGTCTCTTTGTCGTTCAGCACGATGAGGTGGATCGAGCGGGGCAGCCCCTGCTCGCGGTTGTCGATGTTGGATCCGTACCACTTCACCCCGGCCGCGTCGAAGCGCCCGCCGAGGTACGCGGCCATCGCCATGAACCGGCGGTCGGCAGCGTCGAGCGGCATCCCGGGGAACGGTGACGACTGCGGAAAGCTGATCTGCGCACCGTGCGAGTTGGCCGAGTTGCCGGCCATGCGGTAGTCGCCCTTGGCGACCAGCACGAGTACCTCTTCCATGACTTCCATGCAGCGATCCATGTCTTTCACGCCCGCCGCGATGACCTCTGGCTCGCTGAGATAGAGCATGTCGATGCGGGTGCTGGGGGCGGTCTGCGGGGTCAGTGCGGTCACGGTGAACTCCTTCGAATCCGGGTCGGTGCAACCCAGAAAAGCCAGGTTTCACCCCTCAGTCAAATACCCTTTTGACCGGGAATTCATACCGTTTCGCTCGTAATCAACCGGTAACGGAATGGGAACATTCGCGGCGTATCGTGACCCCATGGAACTCCGTCAGCTGCGCTACTTCTTGGCCGTATCAGACGAGCTCCATTTCGGCCGCGCGGCCGAACAGCTGCACATGTCGCAGCCCCCGCTGAGCCTGCAGATCTCGCGCCTCGAACACGAGCTCGGCGTCACACTGTTCGAACGCTCGACGCGCAGCGTGCGCCTCACCGCCGCCGGTCGACACCTGCAAACGCGGGCCCGTGCAGTACTCGCCGAACTCGACGAGGTGCGCGGCGAGCTGCGCGACTTCACCGACGGGCTCACCGGCACGCTGCGCGTCGGCTTCGTCAGCTCGGCGAACTCGACCGTACTGCCGGGAGTGGCTCGTCGATTCCGCGCGGAACGCCCCGGCGTCACGCTCGAGCTCGTCCCCCTCACCTCGTCCGAGCAACTCGAGCGGTTGCGCGACGGCTCGCTCGATGTGGCGATCGTGCGCGACGAGGCCCCCGGGGTGAGCGGCCGTACAGCGTCGGCGATTCGCACCGAGGTCGTCTACGAAGAGCGCCTCGTAGCCTGCCTCCCCCGCACGCACCCGCTCGCCTCCGCGCAGGAGGTCACCGCGCACGACATCAGTGCCGTGCCGATGATCACCTACCCCCGAGCGATGATGTCGGGGTTCGTGGATCGCGTCACCCAGGTTCTCGGCGAGGCGGGCAGCGTCGCCCGTGTCGCCGAGGAGGTCGTGCATCAAGAGACCGCGATCGGCTTCGTCGCCGCAGGGGTCGGCACGAGCATTCTCCCCGAGTCGATCGGGCAGCTCGTGCCCCCGACGATCGTGACGGTGCCGCTTGCGGGCTCACCGACCACGCAGTTGCTGGCCGCACGGCGCGTGCGCAGCGATCACGGCGCAGCGATCCGCGCCTTCCTCGCATGCCTGCGCGCATCGGCCGCGGAGTTGCGGGCGCCGACGGCTGCGGCGGCGTGAGCGCACGCAGGATCGCCGGGCGCCCGCAATACGTGCCTGCTACGGCACGAGCACCGCGCGCCCCTGCACACGCCCGTGATGCAGGTCATCGAATGCCTGCACCGCATCGTCGAGCGAATAGCGCACCACCTCGACACCGATCTTGCCGGCGCGGGCGAGCGCGACCGCCTGGCGCATATCCGACCGGGTGCCGCCGTACGCGCGCTCGATGTTGACGCCCCAGGGAAGCGGGGTGCCGCTGCCGGCGACGTAGCTGAACGCACCCTCGCCGAGCCCGACGAAACGGATCGCCCCGCCGCCGCGCACCACGGCGAGTGCCAGGTCGACGGTGGGCTGCACGCCGACGAAATCGAAGACGACATCGGCGCCGACGCCTCGGGTCTCCGAGAGAATGCGCGCAGCAGCGTCGCCGTTGCTCGGCAGTGCGAGGTCGGCGCCGCGCGACTCGGCGAAGGCGAGCTTCTCAGGGTCGGTATCGAGCGCGATGATGCGCGCACCGGTCGTCGCGGCGAGAATCTGCAGCGCCATGTGGCCGAGGCCGCCGAGCCCGATCGTCACGACGGTGGAATCGCCGGTCATGCGATCCCGCACCGTATTGATGGCGTGCATGGGGGTGAGCGCCGCATCGGCGAGCGGCGCCGCGGCGACGAGGTCGAGGTCGCCGATCGGATCGAGGTGGTGCGACTTCACGGCGATGTAGTCGGCCATGCCTCCGGGGCTGCCGATGCCGGGCGACAGCGGCGCGAGGGCCTCGCGCGGGTACACCGTCTCGCACTGGTTGTCACGGCCCGCGAGGCATTCGCGGCACTGCCCGCAGGCAAGAATGAGGGCGACGAGCGCGCGATCCCCCACCTGCCAGCCCCGCACGTCGGCGCCGAGCTGCTCGACCGTTCCCGAGACCTCGTGCCCGAGCGTGCTGCCGATGAGCGGGTTGTCGTCGCCGAAGCCGATGATCGCGATGTCGGAGTGACAGAGCCCCGCGCCACCGACCTTCAGCAGCACCTCATCGGGCGCGATCTCGGGCACCGGCTTGTCATGGATCTCGACGGTGTTGTTTCTGACGTACGTTACGGCGCGCATCACCACTCCAGTTCCGGCCGCGGCAGCCCGCGACCTCGCGTTGCAGACGGGCGGAGTTCCCGCCCGGAATCAACGCTAGCCGCCTCACACCGCGATCTCTAGACTGAGTCCATGACTGCCGCCGAGGCCCCCGCGAGACCCGACGCACGTACTCCGAACCGGGTCATCGCGGTTGCGCGCCGCACACCGTTCACCATCGCGTTCATCCTCGCGCTCCTGATCGTCGGCATCGCGACGGGCACCCTGTGGCAGCCGACGGTCGATCAGCCCTGGTACCCCGATGTCGCCACCGGGCTCCCCGCCTTCCAGGAGGGCCGCTGGTGGACGATCTTCACCTCGCCGTTCTTCGTGGATCACCCGCTCGTCTACCTGACGCTGCTCCCGCTCATCGTCGGCGGTCTGGGTTGGGCCGAGTGGTGCTTCGGCGCGCTGCGCACTGCGGCGCTCGCGTTCGGCGGGCACGTGCTGGGCGTGCTCGGCGCCGCCGGCATTCTGCTGCTCGTCTCACAGACGGGCTGGGTGTGGGCGGTGCGCCTCACGAACGATCTCGACGTCGGCCCGTCATGCGCGGCGTTCACCGCCCTGGTGTTCGCGATCGCGACGCTCCCGGCCCCGTGGCGCCTGCGCGCCCGCATCGCGATCGGCCTGTGGGTCGGCATTTCGGTGCTCTACCTCGGCGAGCTCTACGATCTGGAGCACGCGGTGGCGATGACGGTCGGCCTCGTTGCGAGCGGCTGGCTGCCCGCCTTCCGCCACCCGGCAGGGCGGCCCACGCAGCGCGAGTGGCGCCTCATCGGGCTCTCGGGCCTCATCGCGGTCGGCGTGATCCAGATCATCGACCTCGTCGTTCCGTTCGACGGCCCCCTCGGCTCGAACCAGCCCGCGGCGTCGTTCGTCGACGTCGCGATCGACATCGTGGTCATCGCGCTGATCGCCAACGGGATCCGCAAGGGCTATCGCGTTGCCTGGATCGCGGCGCTCGTGCTCGGCCTCTTCAACCTGGCGACCGCCATCCTCGGCTTCATCCTGATTCCGACCGCCGTCGCGGCCGGCGCGATCGACTCCCCGCGCGAACTCTTCGCGCTGCTGCTCGCCCCGGCTCTGCTGTGGCTCGCCATCGTCGTGTTCCTCATCGTGAGCCGCAGCGCGTTCCGTGTTCGCCTACGGCAGTCGCGTCGCAAGCTCGCCGCCGAGCCGCTGACCCGCGACCAGCTCATCGACCGGCTCGAGCGGTTCGGTGGCGGCACGATCTCGTGGATGACCACGTGGGAGGCGAACCAGCGCATCGCCGCGGGCGACGGCGCGATCGCCTATCAGGCGCACGCGGGCGTCGCCATCGTGCTCGGCGACCCGATCGTGCCCGACGCCGAGCGCGCAGACGCGCTCGAACAGTTCGCACACACGACGCAGCAGGCCGGGCTGATTCCGTGCGCCTTCTCGGCCAGCGCGGCCTCGGCCGCCGCGAAGCCGGCCGGGTGGCGCTCCGTCGTCGTGGCCGAAGACACCATCGTCGATCTGCCCGGGCTCGCGTTCACCGGCAAGGCCTGGGGCGCCGTGCGCACCGCGATCAACCGGGCGGGCCGCGAAGACATCTCGTTCCGCATGGTCACCCTCGCCGACGAGCCGTGGAACGTGCTCGCGCAGGTGCGGGCGATTTCGGAGCAGTGGGCGGGCGACAAAGGGCTCCCCGAGATGAAGTTCACGCTCGGCACAGTTGAGGAGGCGCTCGATCGCGATGTGCGCGTGGGCCTCGCCGTCGATCCCGAGGGCAACCTCCACGGGGTCACCTCGTGGTTGCCCGTGTACGGGCCGGCCGCCGCCGACACCGGCGAGCCCCGCATCGTCGGGTGGACCCTCGATCTCATGCGCCGCCGCGACGGCGGCTTCGGGCCAGTCATGGAGTTCTTGATCGCCTCCTCGGCAAAGCACTTCTCTGACGAGGGGTTCGACTTCGTCTCGCTGTCGGGGGCGCCGCTCGTGCGCCCGTCGGCGGCCGAAGCGGGCCCGGTCGATCAGGTGCTGGATCAGCTCGGCGGTCTGCTCGAACCCCTCTACGGCTTCTCCTCGCTCCATCGCTTCAAGCAGAAGTTCAATCCGCGATCCGAGTCGCTGCATCTGCTCTTCAGGGATGAGGGCGACCTGCCCCGCATCGGCATCGCGCTGACGCGGGCGTACTTGCCCGACGCGTCGATGCGCGACCTCGTGTCGTCGGCGACAGCCGGTGCGTCGGGTTCAGGCCATGAATGAGCCGGCTGCGGCGAGCGCCGCGGTCTCGGCGCGGGCGTCGCGCGGTGCCCGCGCATCGACCGCGTACTCCGTCATCAACGAGATCGGCGGGCTGCTCGTGCAGCTGCTGCTCGTGTGGGTGGGTGCCTCGGTCGTGTGGGGCACCGATGACGAGGCGACGTCGACGGTGCAGCTGCTCGTCTGGTGCATTCTCGCGACGCTTTACCTGGGTGCGACGATCGTGGCGCTCAACGTGCTCGTGCGGGTCGACCGGCCCGACCCGGCTGCAGTGCGCATCATTGTCGGCCACCCGATCACCCGAGCGCTGTCGACGATCGTGACGTTCGGCGCGAGCGCGATCGGTCTCGTCGTCGCGCTCGACCTCATCTCGGAGCTCGGCCTCGGCACGCACGAGCCCATCGCGGAGTTCTCTGCGGTCTGGGCCATGCTGCTGTCGTGGGCGATCTTCAACTGGGGGTTTGCCCGCATCTACTACTCCAGGTACCACCGAGCCGCGGAGCCTCCGCTGCTCTTCCCCGGCACCCCCGAGCCCCGCCTCGTCGACTTCGTGTATCTCGCGTTCACCAACGCGACGACGTTCGCGGTATCCGATGTGCAGATCACGAGCACCCGCATGCGCTGGACCATCGTGTGGCACACCTCGATGGCGTTCTTCTTCAACGCGCTCATCATCGTGCTCACCATGAACGTGATCGCGAGCGGCAAGCTGCTCACCGACCTGTTCGACTGATCCCGCGCTCGACCCCATCGACCCCACGCAATGTTGCGCCGTGTTGCGCCCCGGGCGAAATCAATGCGACCGCATTCACGCTTCGGGGCGATGCGGACTACGATGATGATCGTGTTCCGGGGTCGGTGTGATTCCGAACCGGCGGTGACAGTCCGCGAGCGTCGTACCCACGATGCTGAATCGGTGAAATTCCGATACCGACGGTGATGGGCGCCTCACGGCGTTCGAGTCCGGATGAGAGGAACGCGCGGGTGACGGGCGTCCGTCGACCCTGCGCACCCGGCACGCAGTGGAGAACGGCGGACCGGGATGCTCGATCAGAGCCTCATCGAGGACGGCATGCGGCGTGGGCTCACGATCGCCCGCCGCGGCCCCTCTGACACCCCGAATCCGCAGGTCGGGTGCGTGCTGCTCGACCCCGAGGGGCGCATCGTCGCCGAGGGCTGGCACCGCGGCGCCGGCACCCCCCACGCTGAGGTCGACGCGATTGCGCACCTCCCTACAGAGTGGCGATCCCGCACCCGCGAACTGACCGCCGTCGTCACCCTTGAGCCGTGCAATCACACCGGCCGCACCGGCCCCTGCGCCGTCGCGCTCGTCGAGCTCGGCGTGGGCGCGGTCGCGTACGCGCTCTCCGATCCGGGCCAGGCCTCGTCGGGCGGCGCCGACACGCTTCGCGCCGCCGGCATCGAGGTGCGTGGCGACGTGCTGCCCGGTGAGGCGCGCGCGCTGCTCGGGCCGTGGTTGGCGGCGCAGGGCGGATCCGGCACCCCCGGCACCGCCCCCGAACCGACCGACGACCTCGCCGCCGCGCGACCACGCGTCGTCGTCAAGTGGGCGCAGACCCTCGACGGGCGCGCTGCGGCGACCGACGGATCGAGCCAGTGGATCACCGGGCCCGAAGCCCGCGCCGACGTGCACGTGCGCCGCGCCGCGGCCGACGCGATCCTGATCGGCACCGGCACGCTGCTCGCCGACGACCCGACGCTTACGGCACGCGACGCGCACGGCGACCTGCTGGTGCCCGCTGCGAGTCAACCGATCCCGGTGGTGCTCGGCCATCGCGTGATCCCCGAGGCCGCGCGGCTGCGCCAGCACCCGGCGCTTGCGGCGCACGGTCTCGCGGCGCCGATCCAGCTCACCGGTGATGACCTCGCCGCCGATCTTGCGGCGCTCGCGGCGCACGGCATCCACAGCGTGTTCGTGGAGGGCGGGCCCGCGGTCGCGAGCGCACTGCTCGCCGCCGGGCTCGCCGACGAGGTGCTCGTCTACGTCGCCCCCGCGCTGCTCGGCGGGCCGAAGCTCGCGATCGGCGACCTCGGCATCCCGAACATCGACGCGATCGCTCGCCTCTCAGACGCGACCACGACGGCGCTCGGCGACGATCTGCTCGTCACCGCCCGACTCGCGGCCCGCCCCGATACTCCACTGCACCCCGACACCGCACTCCACGCCGCTCGCGGCACCTCCACGGAAGGATCCTGATGTTCACTGGACTCATCGAAGAAATCGGCGAGATCGTCTCCGTGGAGCCGGTCGACGACTCACTGCGACTCGTCATCGCGGGCCCGACCGTCACCAGCGACGCGGCGCACGGCGCCTCGATCGCCGTCTCCGGTGTCTGCCTCACCGTGATCGATCGTGGTGAAACCCCCGACGGCCGTACGACCTTCACCGCCGACGTGATGGCGCAGTCGATCAAGATGTCGACGATCGGCGACGTCGCCCCCGGCACCCGAGTCAACCTCGAGCGCGCCGTGCGCGTCGACACGCGCCTCGGCGGCCACATCGTGCAGGGCCACGTCGACGGCACGGCCACGCTGATCTCGGCAACCGAGCACGAGGCCTGGCGCGTGCTGCGGTTCTCGCTCGACGCCGCGCTCGCCCCCCTGCTCGTCGACAAGGGCTCGGTCACGCTCTCGGGCGTCTCGCTCACCGTCTCGTCGATCTCGGCGGAGTCGGAGCCCGAGCAGTGGTTCGAGGTGTCGCTGATTCCCGAGACGCTCGTCGCCACGATCCTCGGCGGCCTGCAGCCCGGCGACCGGGTGAACGTCGAGACCGACATCCTCGCCCGCCACGTCGCCCGCATGCTGCGCCTCGGCGTCGGCCCTACGGCCGTCGACCTCGACTCCGCATCCGAGCTGTCCGCCACCACCGAAGGAACCCGCGCATGAGCACCACCGAGTCCGCAGCCCCGCGCACGCCCGGCATCTCCACGATCGAAGAGGCCGTCGCCGCGATCCGCGAGGGCCGCCCGGTCATCGTCGCCGACAATGAGGATCGCGAGAACGAGGGCGACATCATCATCTCGGCGGAGCTCGCTTCGGCCGAGTGGATCGCCTGGACCGTGCGCTGGTCGTCGGGCCTGCTCTGCGCCCCGATGACCAACGCCATCGCCGACGAGCTCGAGCTGCCGATGATGGTCTCGCGCAATGAGGACGTGCGCGGCACCGCGTACACCGTCACCGTCGATGCGGCGCACGGCGTCACCACCGGCATCAGCGCGAGCGACCGCTCCACGACGCTGCGCGCGCTCGCGAACCCGAACGCCGTGCCGACCGACGTGCGCCGCCCCGGCCACGTGCTGCCGCTGCGCGCGGTCGACGGGGGCGTGCGCGCCCGCGACGGGCACACCGAGGCCAGCGTCGAGCTCATGCAGCTCGCCGGCCTGCGCCCGGTCGCCGCAATCGCCGAGATCGTCGCCGAAGACGGCGAGATGATGCGTCTGCCCGAGCTCATCCAGCTCGGCGCGCGCGAAGGTGTGCCCGTCATCACCATCGAGCAGCTCATCGCCTACCTGAACACGCACGACCCCGAAGGCGCCCCCGCGGCCGAAAAGCAGATCCGACGCGGGGTGAGCCTGCGCGCCGACACCCTGCTGCCGACCGAGCACGGCGAGTTCCGCGCGATGGCGTACCGTGACCGCCGCGCAGGCATCGACCACGTCGCACTGGTCGCCCCGTTGCCCGACGGCTCGCTGCCCAGCGGCCAGGCGCTCGTGCGCGTGCACTCCGAGTGCATCACGGGCGAAGCGTTCGGGTCGCTGAAGTGCGAGTGCGGGCCTCAGCTCGACGCCGCACTCGACCGCGTGCACGAGGTCGGCGGCGTCGTGATCTACCTGCGCGGTCACGAAGGGCGCGGCATCGGACTCGCGAACAAGCTTCGCGCGTACCAGTTGCAGGAGCAGGGCGTCGATACGCTCGACGCCAACCTGCAGCTCGGATTCCCCGCCGACGCCCGCGACTACACCGCCGCGGCCGAGATCCTCGCCGACCTCGGCATCGACCACGTGCGCCTGCTCACGAACAACCCCGAGAAGGTCGCGCAGCTCGAAGCGCACGGCATCACCGTCACCGAGCGCGTGCCGCTGCTCGTCGGCGTGACCGAGCAAAACCTCAACTACCTCGCCGCCAAGCGCGACCGCATGGGCCACCAGCTGCCCGAGAACGTGCGCGACAGCCAGTAGGCTCGGCGATCCTGCACCCCACCCACCCCTTTCGAAGGAGCACCACATGAGCGGAGCCGGAGCCCCGGACCTCACCGTCGACGCCACCGGCCTGCGGGTCGCCATCATCGGCGGCAGCTGGCACGCCGAGATCATGGATCACCTCGTCGCGGGCGCGCAGCAGTCGGTCTCGGCCGCCGGCGCCCAGCACGAGACGTTCACCGTGGCCGGCGGGTTCGAGCTGCCCCTCGCGGCGCAGATCGCGCTCACCCCGCGCGAATCGGGCGGCGGCGGGTTCGACGCTGCGGTCTGCCTCGGCATCGTGATCCGCGGCGGCACCCCGCACTTCGAGTACATCAGCTCGTCGGTGACCGACGGCCTGACGCGCGTGCAGCTCGACACCGGCAAGCCCGTCGGCTTCGGCGTGCTCACCACCGACACCGAGCAGCAGGCGATCGACCGCTCGGGCCGCCCCGGCGCCCCCGAGTCGAAGGGTCGCGAGGCCGCCGAAGCCGCGCTGCACCTCGCCGTGCAGCTGCGCGCCATCACGGCGTAGCGGCGGCGCCGCCCACGATTCTGCGATTGGGGTAGCTTCGGACCGGTGTGACGGCGCATTTCGGCGCTCACACTGGTCCGAGGTTACCCCGATCCGGTTAGAGGGGGCGGAGCAGCGCGGCGGATCACCCAGCCCCGAGCGCGTAGGCTGGGCGGGTGACCGGGTCAGCAGCACCAGCAGCTTCTTCTTCAGCCGACAGCACTTCAGACGGCGCCTCCGCCAACGCCGGCGAACCGCAGCCGAGCGGCGGCCCCGGGCCCCGCAAGCGCGGCCGACGCGGGGGAGCTGACGCGACGGACCAGACGCCCCGCGGCCCGCGCGCATCGATCCGTCAGCTGATCCCGTACCTCTTCGAGCAGCGCCGCCTGCTCGTCATCGCCCTCGTGCTCGGCCTCGTCGCCGCCGTCGCATCGCTCGTGCAGCCGCCGATGCTCGGCCAGATCATCACGCGCGTGCAAGAGGGGTTGCCGCTCGGCGGATTCCTGGCGGCGCTCACCGCGATCGTGGTTGTCGGCGCCGTGCTCAGCGGTCTGCAGCATTACGTGCTGCAGCGCATGGGCGAGGGTGTGGTGCTCACCAGCCGCAAGCGCCTCATCGCGAAGATTCTGCACCTGCCGATCTCGCAGTTCGACCGCCGCCGCACGGGCGACCTCGTCTCGCGCGTCGGCAGCGACACGACGCTGCTGCGCGCCGTGCTCACTCAGGGGCTCGTCGAGGCGATCAGCGGCCTCCTCATCTTCGTGGGTGCGCTCGTCGGCATGCTCGTGATCGATCCGGCACTGTTCGGGATCACCTTCAGCGTCATCGCCGTCGCGCTCGTCGTGGTGGTCGCCGTGTCGTCGCGCATTCGCCCGGCTGTGGCTCGCGCGCAAGAGAAGGTGGGCGACCTCGCCGCGCAGGTGGATCGCTCCATCTCGTCGATCCGCACCATTCGGGCCGCCGGCGCCGCCGACCGCGAGCAGGCGGCGACCGAGCGCGACGCGACCGAGGCGTACGTGCTCGGCGTGAAGGTCGCCCGCATCTCGGCGTTCATCGTGCCGGTGTCGTTCCTCGCGCTGCAGCTGTCGTTCCTGGTGGTGCTCGGGCTCGGCGGCTACCGCGTCGCCACCGGTGCGATCACCATCGCGCAGCTCGTGACCTTCATCATCTTCCTCTTCCTGATGGTCACCCCGCTCGGCCAGGCGTTCGGCGCGATCGCGGCGATCAACCAGGCGCTCGGCGCGCTGGGCCGCATCCAAGAGATCGCGGGCCTCGACACCGAGACCGAACGCGACGCCGAGCGATCCCCCGCAGGCCGCCTCGTGCCCCTCGATGAGGCGCGCGACGACACCGCCCCCGCCATCGAGCTGCGCGACGTGCACTTCACGTATCGCTCCGCGGCCCCTGAGCGCGCCGACGCCCGCGAGCTCGTGCGAGGCGGCCGCGGGTCGCGCCGTGACGCCGAAGCCGCACCCGCCGACCTCATCGAGACCGACGTGCTGCGCGGCGTGAGCTTCACCGTGCCGCGCGGGTCGCGGGTTGCTCTCGTCGGGCCGTCGGGCGCGGGCAAGTCGACGATCTTGGGCCTCGTGGAACGCTTCTACGATCCCGAATCGGGCGTCGTCGCGCTGCACGGTGCCGACATCCGATCGCTCGACCGTGCTGAGCTGCGCCGTCAGTTCGGCTACGTCGAGCAAGACGCACCCGTGCTCGCGGGCACGCTGCGCGAGAACCTGCTGCTCGCCGCCCCTGACGCGACCGATGCCGCGTGCGAGCGGGTGCTGCGCGCCGTGAATCTCGGGGGGCTGCTGGATCGCGCCGACACCTGGAAGTCCGGCCCCGCGAGCAGCGGGCTCGCCGGCGCGCTCGACCTCCCCGTCGGCGAGAACGGCGTGATGCTCTCGGGCGGCGAGAAGCAGCGCCTGGCCATCGCGCGCGCACTGCTCACCGCTCCGCCGATCCTGCTGCTCGACGAGTCGACCGCGAGCCTCGACGGCGTGAACGAGCGCCTCATGCGCGAGGCTCTCGACGCGGTGTCGACCGGCCGCACGCTCATCGTGATCGCGCACCGCCTCTCGACCGTGGTCGACTCCGACAAGATCGTGGTGCTCGACGAGGGCCGCGTGATCGGCGAGGGCACCCACGAGCACCTGGTCGAGAGCACGCCGCTGTACCGCGAGCTCGCACAGCACCAGTTGCTGGTGCCCGAAGACGACTGAGCACCGGTCGCGGGCGGCGGATCAGGCGGCGGGCTCAGTCTGCGAGCGCGACGCTCTCGAGCATCTCGCTCAGCGCGGGTCGGTACCCGTCAATGTTCGCGCCGTTCGTTCGGGCGAGGAAGCCGACCGCGGGCCCCTGCGCTGAGTCCTGGTTCAACATGAGCGTTCCGAACACGACGCGGTCGCCATCGAGGTGGAGCAGTGATGCGTCAGACGCCAACCGTTCGCTCACCATGTCGAAATCCGTGATCTCCCCTGATTCTTTCAGTCGAGCTACGCCGAACTCCTCTACAGCTCCCGAACGACTCCAGGACGAGCTGTCAGAGATCTCCACTGACAGCACCCCGTCGGGCGACGTGAGCACGACGCCGGTCTGCGCGTCAAATATGACCGACCAGTCGAGCAGCGGCGGCAGCGGCGGCCACGAGATGAGTTCGCGCACGAGCGGCCGCACCACCCACCCCTCGGGCGCGATCAGCGCGGCGTCGCCCCCGAGATCGATCGATTCCGACCCGTCGGCGACGCGCTCCTGCAGGTGTGCGACGTGCGCCGGAGCGAGCGTGGCTCCGTAGCCGACGAGCACGACGACGAACGCAAGGGCTGAGAGCAGCAGCGCGCGGGGCCAGCGTCGCGCGCGACGCGGCTCGGACATCGCCCGCGTCGTCGGCGCGGCGCTCATCGTCCGAACACCTTGCCATTCGGCAGCGAACCGCCGAACATCGTGCTCACCGTCACCGGGGTCAGCCCGCGATCGCGCAGCCCGCGCATCACCGGCCCGACCGCCTCGACGCTGTCGCCGTGCGTGTCGTGGAAGAGGATGATATCTCCTGGCTTGGCCGCGTCGACTGCCCGGGAGACGAGCGCGTCGACCCCGGGATCCTTCCAATCGAGCGTATCGATGGTCCAGAGAATCGCGGGCTGCTGCACCGCGCGCAGTACGGCGTCGTTCACCGCGCCGTAGGGCGGGCGGTACGTGCGCACCGGCGCGCCCACGAGGTCACTCAGAATGCGTTCCGCGTCGAGTACTTCGGCACGCGCGGCGCGGGGCTTCAGCGTGGTCAGGTCGGTATGGGTCATCGTGTGGCTGCCGATCTCGAAGCCGGTGGCGGCAGCGGCGCGCACGAGATCCGGCTGCTGCTGCGCTGCCGGCCCGAGCATGTAGAACGTGGCCGGTGCGCGCTCGGCGCGCAGACTGTCGAGCAGCTGCTGGGTGTGCGGTGACGGGCCGTCGTCATAGGTGACGGCGACGCAGGCGACGAACCCGCAGTCGACCGGAAGATCGGCCCGCCATTCGGGCAGGCCCGAGAACGGGGTGCCGCGCCTGGCGAACAACGACTCCGCGGTGTCGCTATCCCACGCATCGAGCACCTCGGCATCGACCGTCACCGGAATGGGCTCGGTGGCAGGATCGACGCCCAGTAGTTCCAGTTCGGGTGAGGTGAGGCCGGCAGGAATCACAAAGGTCGCACCACCTTCGGGCGTGTACCCCGCGGTCTCGAGCGCTCGCTGGGCGAGTTCGAGCTGCGCGGCATCGGGTTCGGCGAGCGGCGCGGCGCTCAGCGCCCCGGCGTCACGGCGCAGGGACTGAGCGACGCGCATCCACAGGTCGGCCGCCGCTGCCGGCTCCCACAGCGCCGCGCTCTCGGTGAGCGTGTCGGTGGCGACATCGATGAAGAAGGTGCGCGTACGATCGGCCGTCACGCCGGTCGGCGTGCCCACGACCGTGCGAAACGAGACTCCGACGACGGAGTCGAACGCCGAGGTGATTTCGCAGACGACGGCGATGCCCGTGCCGCCCGCAGGGCCGGTGCGCTCGTCGGAGAGCACCTGCGCGGCGGGCCACGTGAGCGCACCGGCGACGCAGCCGCGATTTCCCAGGCCCGCAGATGCCGGAAACACCTCGGGGATGTAGGTCGCCCCAGTGCTCGAGATCGCCTCGGTGAGCAGCCCGCGCACGCGGGCATTGAAGTTGGCTGCCCCGGCGATCTCGATGTATCGCGCCTGCAGGTGGGTGCCATCGTTGCGGATGCGACCCGAGATCGCCCCCGGCCCAACGGTGTCTTGCAGGGCGAGCGCGCTCTCGGTCGCGGCTGGAGCCGTATCAGACGATGCTGCAGTGTCGGCCGTCGTCTCGATCGTCACCGCACCCGTTGCGCGATCCTGCCACTGCGGCGGCTGCCACGCATGATTGACGGGAATCGACGCGCAGCCGACCAGCGCCGCGGTCCCCGCGGTCAGCAGCGCCACGAGCACACCCCGGCGAGCTCGGAGTCGCTGTCGCCGCAGCGGCATCCCCGACCGCGACGCAGATCGTGCCTGCACCATGCCAGATCCCTCTCGCTCAGGTCTTCCATAGCTGATGCTGAGCTTACCGGTTCTGCGCCGGTCAGTCCCCCTTGATTCTGCCCCGCTGTCGCTCGCCCTCGTCGCGCCGTTTCAGCATCCAATCGATGTTCGGAGTTAGCACCCACGAGAACAGACGTTCGACCGGGGCGAGTGCGAGCAGCGCTGCCAGGGCGATCGACATGACGATGAGGATCGCGATGCCGGCCTCCCCGAGCGAGCCGATGGCATCGATCACGCCGAGTTGCCGCAGCCCCCAGACAGCGGGGCCGTGCAGCAGATACACCGACAGGGTGCGCGCGCCCCACGCCGTGGTCAATCGCTTGCGCCGGGAGGTCACTCCGAGCAGCGCGAACGTCATGGCTGCCGCGAGCGCCAGGAGGCCCGCGGCGACGGCGATGCCTCCGAGCGTCGTCTCGATCCACTGGTGCGGCTCCCAGTCTCCGATGGGGGCGTTCTCGAATTTCCAGGCGTACCCGTCGCGCCACGTCAACCAATCGTCGACGCCCCAGAACGATTGCAGACCCGGGATCAGTGCGAGTGCGGCCGCCACGGCCCCGAGCAGCGCCCACGACGTCGCGCGCACCCATCGTGCGGGCCTGGCAAACCAGTCTCCGTCAAGCCATCCGCGCTCTCGGGCGAGCCATCCGGCGACGAAGAACGGGAGAAACGTGAGCGTGCGTGCGGCCGAGAAGTCGGAGTTGATGACCGGGATCGCACCGCCCACGAGCGCAAGGCCGATCGACCACAACAGTGGATGACGCAGTTGCGAGATATAGGGCAAGATGATGCGCATCGTCACCAGTGTGACCAGGAACCACAGCGTCCACGACGGCGAGACGAGGAATGAGTCACCCGGCGCGCTGTCCCAGGCCACGAAGTCGATGGCCGCCCAGATCGCCTCCCACATGATCCAGAGCACCACCAGCTGCACCGTCGATCGCACCGTCTTCGCCGACGCGTTCGCACGCGAGAAGTAGCCGCTCAGCAGAATCATCGCGGGCATGTGGAAGAGGTAGATGTAGGTGTAGATGCCATAGGCGAGCGGGGTGTCGCCCCGCACCGTCGAGATCATGTGGCCGATGACCACCAGCACGATCAGCGAGAACCGCGCGTTGTCCCAGAAGGCGACGCGAGGCTGCTTTCCGGGTTTCGTCGGGAGAACTGCCGTCGGAGCACTCATAACTTCTAGGCTAAGCGACGCCTTGAGGCGTAGCCTGACCACATGTGCGCGTCGTATGGACTCAGCGGGTCGCTTCCCCTCGACCTCGATCCGCTCAGCGAACCCGAGAACGCTGCGCTCATCGATGCCTGGATCGAGCAGCGGTCGACGGGCGCGAAGATCACCGGCAAGAACGCCCGCAATCTCAACCCCGTGATTCGCGCCAATGCCGCTGGCGAGCGCTCCGTGCAGCTCGCCTGGTGGTGGCTCTGGCTCGACGCGAGCGGGCCCGTGAAATTCTCCGCGTTCAATTCGCGTGACGACAAGCTGCTGCGCTCATGGAAGCGCCCGTTCCAGCACCGGGCGATCCTGCCCGCCACCTGGTACGTGGAGAAGCAGGGCCGCTTCCGGCTGCCCGGCGATGAGGTATTCGGCATCGCCGCACTGACCTCGACCGTCACCCTCGACGACGGCTCCGAGCTCATCTCGTACTCGATGGTCACTCGCGACGCCGTCGGCGAGGCAGCCGAAGTATGGCCGCGCATGCCGCTCGTGCTGCCGCGCGATTTCCATGACGATTGGCTCGACCCGGATCGCCCAGGAGATGCCGCGCTGGTCGCCGAGTCGCAGCTCGCCTCCGCAGAGATCTCGCACGAACTCACGGCGCAGTAGCGCCTCCTCGGTGACGGTCTCACGCACCGTACCTAAATCAGGTCGGGCGCACGCTTCGCGTACTTCTCCGCTTCCTCCTCGCTGACGACGACCAAACCGCGCTGCGTGTGCGAGAGCGCGGCGAGCGCTCGGATCCACACGGGATTCAGTTCGATCCGGTCGCCCCCGAGCCGAAAGGCCACGGTGACGTGCGGCGACAGCCACATCGACACTCGGCCGCTTCCCTCATCCGCAGTCTTCGTCCAGCTCAGGAAGAACCCTTCCTGCTTGAGCAGTTTCTGACCGATCACGGTCTTCAGGTGCGCGAGCAGCCGATCTTCGAACGCATACTCGTGATTGCCGTGTATCAAGTACCCCATACGGCTCAGACTGGCAGTGGAGAAAGTTCTGACCAGTGGTTGACTGAGGATACTGTGACTGGTATATCTTTCGTCAGGCCGCAGCGAATAAATGGTCTGCGTATCGCAGCGGCCGTTCGTTCGCCGAGTCGAACTCGGGAAGCCGGGGCTGAATGAGCTCATCGAAAGATGGCTCATCGGCACCGTACGGGTTCTCGAAATCACCGCTCGCGAATGGGTGGTTCTGGAGCTCATAATCCCACGCAGCGCGCAAACGTTCACGGAGTTTCCGAACGTCGGGGTTTTCGACGATATTACTCATGGCCTTCTCCTATGCCGCAAGAACGGGGTTACGTTTCGCCCATTTCAGGGCGTCCATCTCTGTGAGGACGACCAGCCCGCGCGAGCTGTGCGAGATCGCAAGGAGTGCACGGAGCCAGTCTTGGTTGAGTTCTGGCTGTTTCCCGCCCGAGAAGCGGAACGCGATCGGTGAATGCTCTGAGATCCAGAGCTCGTGACGGCCGCTCCCCTTCGCGATGGGAAGTGACCAACTCAGGAAGAACGGTTCTCTCCGGCTGAGCTTTTGGCCGATCACCACTTTGAGGTGGGCCAGTGTGCGGTCTTCGAACTCGTATTCACGGTTTCCGTGTGTGATGTACCCCATGCCGAGAAGTATGACATAACTTGTGCAATTCAAGAAACAATTCACTACTTGGGTTAATTATTGTGTCTTCCATAACCTTGAGAATCATGGCAGGATCTTCTATCGTCCAGCCTCGATCGTCCTCGTGTACCCCATACACCGTCGAGGTTCGCGACGCGTCGATTCGCACAGATGAGACACCCTGCCCCCTCGTTTCCACACCCGGGCGAGGGGGCAGCTCATGTCCGGAGTCCAGCTCACCCGTAGACCTGACCCAGGAGACGCGACTCGCTGGCCCCTTTCGGGAACTGTCGGTGATGCGGCCACGAAACGAAAAGGCCGCCCACCCAATCGGGCGGACGGCCTTTGTTTCCAACGGAGCCGACTCCGGGATTTGAACCCGGGACCTGTTCTTTACGAGGGAACTGCTCTACCCCTGAGCTAAGTCGGCGCGGTGCGAAATCTCTCTCGCACACGAGAAATCACTTTAGCACGATGTGGGGCACTGTTTGCACATCGACGACGCGCTCGCGCACGTCGTCACCGGTTAGCGGCACTGCGGATCCGCGCTCGGCGTCGCACCGGTGAGGAAGTAGTCGTCAATCACCCCGTTGATGCAGGAGTTATTGCCGTACGCCGTGTGCCCCTCGCCATTGAACGTGACGAGCACTCCACTGTCGAGCTGATCTGCCAGCGACTCCGCCCAGCGATAGGGCGTTGCCGGGTCACCCGTCGTGCCGACGACCAGAATCGGGTCGGCACCCGCCGCCTCGACAGATCCGCGTTCCGCTGCCGGCGCTTCGGGCCACGAGGCGCAGAAGAGGTCACCGTACCCCTGGTATCGCCCGATGGTCGGCGCGATCTCGTTCAGCTCCGCCGCTTCTGCGCGCATCACCTCTGGGTCGGTGTTGCCCGCGGGGTAGTCAAGGCAGTTGATCGCCGAGAACGCCTCAGTCGAATTCGTGAGGTACTCGCCGTTCTCGCGATCGTAGTAGAAATCTGCGAGCGACAACCCGATGTCGGCGTTGCCGTCGGCGACCGATGAGAACAGCTGGTCGAGGTAGCCCCAGTTGCTCTGCGAGTAGAGCGGGGTGATGATCGCGGTGATCATCGTGGACACCGAGAATTCGCGACCGTCTGACCCCCGCAGCGGGTTCGCTTCAACTCGATCGAGGAGGGCGCTGATCTGTGCCATGCCGACGTCGACCGGCGCGTTGAGCGGGCAGTCGTCGCGCGTCAGGCAATCCGTCGTGTACGCGCGCAGCGCCTGCTCGAAGCCCCGCGTCTGTTCGCGCACGACGTCACCGATGCTGGTCGACGGGTCCATTGCCCCGTCGAGCACGAGCCTGCCGACGCGTTCGGGGTAGGCATCCGCATAACGTGCACCGATGTACGTGCCGTAGGAGTAGCCGAGGTAGTTGAGCTTCGGGTCGCCCGCGATCGCGCGGAGCATGTCGAGGTCTTGCACGGTCTCTGCCGTGCTCACGTGGCCTAGGAGGTCGCCGGTGCGCTGCAGGCAGGCCTGGCCGAACTCGGTGCTCATCTGCTTCGATGCCGCGATCCATTCGTCGCTGCCGACCTCGATATCGGCCGTGCCTTCATCGCCGAAGAGGTAATCATCCATGCCCGCAGCATCGAGACACGTCACGGGGCTCGATTGGCCCACTCCGCGCGGATCCCAGGCGATCACGTCGAACTGCTGCTGCACGTCGTTCTGCACTGCGCCGCCGACACCGCCCGACAGGTACTCGACGCCCGATGCACCCGGCCCGCCGGGGTTCACGAAGAGTGAACCGAGCGCCGAACCGCTGAGCGCCGGCTGCTTCACCAGGCTGAGCGTGATGGTCTCACCGGCCGGATCGGCCCAGTCGAGCGGTGCGTTGACCACGGCGCACTGCAACCCGTTCTGGCACGCCACCCATTCGGGGTGCTGCGCGCCGAACCCGGCGACCGTGCGCTCAGGAATTGACGGAAGTTGGGGCGTGCGCTGCAGCGCGCCCTGAATCAGAGCGCTGATCGGCGCACACCCGCTGACCGCCAGCGCGGCCGCAGCAGCCACGGCCACCGCAGCGAGCGCCCGGCCGGCGCGCCCCCGGCGTCGTCGCACGCTCATCGCGCACCCTCGAACGTGTGCGTATCTGCCGCGCTCTGCAGCGCGAACAGGGCCTCGAGCACCAGACCCGGTGTGATGCCACGCTTCAACCGCTCGCGCGCCGACTCGACGGCTGCGACCACCGCGAGCGAGCGCTCTGCGCCCCAGCGGGCCGCGAGTTCGCGGATCGCCGCCTCGCGTTCGCGGTTCACGAGTTCTGGCTCGGCATCGAGCGCGACCAGCAGCACATCACGGAACAGCGAGAGCAGGTCGGTCAGAATACGGTCGATCCCGTCGCGCAGACTGCGCGTGGCGCGCCGCTTCTGGTCCTCTTCCAGGGCACGGATCTGCGACCGCATCTGCGGAGGAATCGCCGCCCCCGGGGCCAGGCCGAGGCCGCGCATCGCCTCGTCGCGCTCACGCGCGTCGAGCTCCTCGGTGATCGCCGCCGCGTCGGCCTCGGCCACTTTCACGAGTGCGGCGGCGGCGCGCATGGCGTCGCCGAGTGTCTGAATGCCGAGTGCAATCTCGATCGTGCGCTCACGGCGCTGCATCGCATCGGTATCGCTCGCGAGCCGGCGCGCCATGCCGATGTGGCTCTGCGCGAGCCGCGCCGCGCGCTCGGCAGCCTCAGCGTCGATGCCGTCGCGTTCATGGAGGAGGCGCGCGATGTCGGTCGGGCTCGGCGTGACCAGGCGCAGCGAGCGCGCTCGAGACCGGATCGTGGGGAGCAGATCGGCCTCGCTCGGTGCACACAGCACCCAGATGGTGCGCTCGGGCGGCTCTTCGAGTGCTTTCAACAGCACGTTCGACGTGCGCTCAGGCATGCGGTCGGCATCTTCGATCACGATCACCCGATAGCGCCCCTCGGCGGGCGAGTAGTGCGCCGTCGTGACGATGTCGCGAGCCGCCTTGATATCGATGAGCAGCTTCTGCGTGGTGAGCACCCCGAGATCGGGATGCGTTCGCGCGCGCACCTGCTCGAACACGGCATCGCGGTCGTGGCCGCGCGCAATGAGCGCGGCGGCGAACCGGAAGGCCAGGTTCGATCGGCCCGACCCGGGCGGGCCAGTGATGAGCCAGGCGTGCGCCGGAACCGCGTCGGGTGCCGATGCCGCGTCGAGCATGCGCACAGCATCGGGCTGACCCACGATTTCTGCCCAGTAGTCCACCCCGAAAGCGTATCGCGCCCCTCCGACAACGCGAGATCGAAGTCCCGACGCGCAGATTCCTGGACTCAGTCTCGCCAGCGGGTGAATCCTCGGGTGAATCCGAGGTGAATCACACCCACGGTCGGCACACGACGCATAAGCTCTTCAGTGGTTGAAGATTCGTTCCCCCGAGTTCAAACCATCTCCCGCAACGGTACTTCCCCTACCACGCGGGAGGCATGCCCCCGGACCTGTCCCCCAGGCTACCGGGGGCTTTTTCGTGCCCGAGACGCGCAACAGGCGCGCGCCCTCGACTACCGCGCAGCGCCGACCGGGCGCTCCAGGTCGACGTACTCGGCGGCACCCGTCTCGAGTTCGGCCGAACCGGCACTCACCTCGGCGGCGAGTGCGGCGAGCCCAGACACCTCGTCTTCAGCGAGCGCGAAGCGCTGCGCCACGCGATCGGTGTACTCGGCCGAGCCGATCCCGTACCCGCGACGACGCGCCTCGGCCTCGATCTGCGGCGCGATGTCGTAGGCGCAGTGCACGGTGACGGATCGTCGCAGCCCGCGCGGCTGACGTCGCGCCCGCTGCGTGGCGCTCGCGACGCTCGAGCGATACGCGCGGGTCAGGCCACCTGCCCCCAGCAGCACACCGCCGAAGTAGCGAGTGACGACGGCGACGACGTCACTGAGCCCCGCCGAAACCAGCGCATCGAGCATGGGAGCGCCCGCCGTACCGCTGGGCTCACCGTCGTCGTTCGAGCGCTGCACACGCCCGTCTGGCCCCAGCACGAACGCCGAGCAATGGTGGCGGGCGCGCGGATGCTCGGCGCGTACCCGGGCGATCACCTCGCGTGCTTCGGCCTCATCGGCGACGCGTTCGAGCCGCACCAGAAACCGGGAGCGCGAGATCTCCTGCTCGGCGTCCACGGCCGTGACGATCGTCTCGTACTCCATAGCCCCTCGATCTCATGCAGCGCCCCGACAGCGCCGACTACGATCGAGTCTATGGCGGGCGAGAGCGTACGGGTAGACACCTGGGTCTGGGGCGTGCGCCTCGCAAAGACCCGCAGCCAGGCGACGACGGCGTGCCGCGCCGGCCACGTCCGTGTCAACGGTGTGACCGCGAAGGCCGCCCAGCCGGTGCGCATCGGCGACGAGGTGCGCGTGCGTCAGCACGGCTTCGACACGATCTACCGCGCGACCGGCCTGCCCGTGCGCCGGGGCAGCGCTGCCGAAGCGGCGAAGCACTTCGAAGATCTCACGCCGCCCCCGCCGCCTCGCGTCGAGCGGCCCGCCGAAATCATTCGGGATCGCGGCGCGGGCCGACCGACCAAGCGCGAACGGCGCGAGATCGATCGGCTCCGAGGCCGGGAGTCCGACGACTAGGCGGTCGTCACCTCAGCGGCGGCTCGACCACGACGGCGGCGAGCGAGCATCAGGGCGACCGCTCCACCGACCAGGAGGAGCAGGGCTGCCAGCGCAGCCAGGGGTGCCGCGTCGCCTCCCGTCGTCGCCAGCCCGTCAGCGGCGCGCACCTCGACGGTGGCGTCGTCGGTCAACCGAGCTCCATCGGTCTGCGTGGTCTGACTCGATACGGTGACCGTGTTCGTCACCGATGGGTAGGCCCCCTGATCCACGTGCACGAACAGCGTGAACTCCGCGCGCTCGCCCACCTGCAACCCGTGCTCGATCGTCCAGGCAACGCGCTGTCCGTCGACGGAGACCTCGGCAGACGGCGACGAAGCGAACCGCAGCCCATCGGGCAGTTGATCGATCACCGTGATCGGGCTGGGGTCCGCAGTGGGGCCCTGGTTCTCGACGGTGATGCGGTATTCGCCCGTTCCGCCGACCTGGAAGTCGCCCACCGCGGTCTTCTCAACCACGAGCGTCGCAACGGGGTCGATGACCACGGTCGCGTCGGCGACGTTGTTCGCCGGGTTCGCGTCGTCGCCCGAACGCACCGATGCGACATTCGTGACGCCCTGGGCTGAGAAGAGCGTGTCGTCCACGCGCACCTGCAGGTCGACCGCAATGGTGTCGTCCACGGCGAGGCTCGCCCCACCGTCGACCGGCGTCCACGTCAACCGCTCGGCGCCCGACACGGCTTCAATGCGCGGTTCAGTCGATTGCACGTCGCCAGACGCCACGGCAACCCGCGCGCTGCCAGGCACGTAGTGCAGGCCGGTCGGCAGCGCGTCCACGATGTCGATGGGGCCGCGAGAGACGCTCGGGCCCTCGTTGGAGACGAGCAGACGGTAGGCGATCGTGCCCCCAGCGTTCACGCGATCCTGATCGCTCGTCTTCACGATCGACAGGTCGGCGCTCGCCGACTGATCGCTCGAATCGACTGCCTCGGCCGGATCCACGGCGTTTTCAGCGGTCGCCTCAGCCGTGTTCACCAGCGGCTGGGTGACATCAAGGGCTGGGTCCGTCGAGTACGTGACGACGAATGAGCGTGCGTGCTCCTGGCCGACCTGCTGGGTGCCCGAGAGCTCGAACGTGTCCCAGGCCGCGCTGGAAGTGCCCGTCGCATCCGCCCCACCCGCGGTGCGTGACCACTCTCCGGTCTCGCTGACGAATGACTGGTAGGTCAGCCCGGCCGGCACACGGTCGACGACCCGCACGGCACGGGCATCGGCCGGCCCCTCGTTCAGCGCGGTGAAGCGATACGAGACCTCCGTGCCGGGAACGACGCGATCGGTCTCCGTGGCTCCGATCCAGACCCCGTTCTGCTGCACGACGCGGTGCTTTGCGAGTGAGATTGCGGTCGCGTCGCCGGGCGAGGTGATCTGCACCCCGTTCTGGTTGTTCTCGGTGTTCGGGTCGGGGGTGCCGCCCGCGTCGACCGCGGCCGTATTCGTGATCGTGCCACTGGTCCACGCCGGATCGACGATCGCCGTCAACTCGATATCCGGCGTCGCTCCCACAAGGATCGACGCACCGAGATACGTCCACGTCACCGTGTCACCTGCGGTCGCGGCGCTCCAGCCTCCGTCGTTCGACACCGTCGCGTGCCACAAGTCGTTCGACGGATCCGAAGCGAGTGCACGAATTCCTGCGGGCAACGTGTCGGTCACGGTGATGGGCGTCGCGTCAGAGCTCACCGAGATCGACGGTCCGAGATTACGGGGTTCGATGACCCAGGTCACCGTCTTGCCCGCCGAAATGTCGTCGACTGACGTCTGCACGCGCTTGGTGAGTGCGAGATCGGCTGATCCGTCAACGTCCACGGCATCGGTATCGATGTCGTTCAACGGGTTGTGGTCGTCAGGGCCGGCAACGGTCGCCGTATTCACCGCCGACGTGCTCTGCTCGTAGGAAGCATCGATCAGCGCGTCGAAACGCACGTCGATCTGTGCCCCAGGCGCGAGGGTCGCATCAGCGGTCGTGTTCACCCAGGTGAGTCCGCTTCCGTCGACGACGGGTGCGAATGGCACCGGTTCGGAGTCGTCGATCGAGATCGTCGACGAGTCTGCGACGTAGCTCAGGCCTTCAGGCAACACGTCGCTGATGTCGATCGAGGGGCTCGAGACGCTCGGACCGTGATTCTCGACGACCAGCTCGTACGTCACCGTCTCGCCCGCGATCGCGGCCCCCGATTCGGGCACGACGTGCGACTTCGTGATCTCGAGATCAGCGCTGCGCGTCGACGCGATGTGATCGTCGTCGCGTGCACGACCCGGATCGCCGTCGCCGACGACCCAGTTGGTCGCCGTCGCCTCCACGGAGTTGGTGAACGAATCGCCGTTCGGCATGGCCGGGTCGGTGCGATAGGTGACCACGAACGATCGCGCCGCGTCCGCGCCCACCTGCTGCGAGCCGCTCAGCGAGAACGTATCCCAGTCGGGTCGGGTGCCGGCGCTGCTGGTGCCGCCCGCCGTGTGCGCCCAGTCGCTCACGCCCTCGGACTCGTGGGAGCGGTAGCTCAGCCCCTCGGGCACTTCATCCACGACGGTCACGTCGCGGGCGTCCGCGGGCCCGTCATTCACGACGGTGACGCGGTAGCTCACATCATCGCCGGGCTGGAAGTCGGGCACCGGATCCTGATCGACCGCGGTCACCCACGCACCGTCGACGCGCACGACGCGCGTCTTATCGACGCGCAGCGACGTGTCGTCACCGGGCGCGACCGTCACCTGATCGACGTTGTTCGGCTGATCGGGGTCGACCGTCTTTCCGGCCACGATATCGACCGAGTTGGTGATGTCGCCGCTGGTCCAGCCCGCGTCGATGTCGCCCGCAATGCGAATATCGAATCGGGTGAGCGTGGGGTCGGCGAGTGCATCGGTGCCGACCGGGAACTCCGAGACGCTCGGGTCCAGTGTCCAGGTCACGACATCTCCGGCGCGCGCCGGGAACGTCGAGGGGGCGCCGCCCCTCGTCACGGTGGCGGTCCAGAGTTCGGTCGACGGATCGGCGACACCGTGAATGCCCGCAGGCAGACGGTCGATGAGCGTGATCGGGTCGGCCGACGAGTTCAGCGATACCGATGGGCCGGCGTTGCGCGGCGCGATGATCCACGTCAGCGGCTTGCCGGCGGTCACCGTCTCGTCGAGGATGGTGTTCTCGACCGACTTGCGCACCTGCAGGTCGGCGAGCGGCACGACCGTCACCTGATCATCGTCTTCCGCAGCGCGCGGATCGTCGGTGTCGGGTACGACCTGAGCCGAGTTCGTCACCTCATCGGCAGTGCCGATCTCCACCGTGACGGTTGCCGTCAGGCGCGCAGTCGGCACAGCTTCACCGGGCAGCACGGTACCCGCGTACGCGGCCACAACGGTCGTGGAGCCGTCTGCGTGCTCCGTCGCCGAGTCAAACGCCCAGCCGTCGCCCGACAGCGTGCCATCGACATATCTGAGACCGGCGGGCAGCGTGTCCGTCAGCGTCACACCGTTGACCGCCGACGGGCCCTCGTTGGTCGCGTCGAACACGAAGGTGACTTCGTCGCCGATGCGGTACGCGTCGCTTTCCGTGGCAACGTGCGATTTCTCGAGTCCGAGTTCCGCAGTGCGTACGAGCGCGATGTCGGCCGAGGCCTCGTTCGAATGGGGGTCGTCCACGGGCTCCGCGGTGGCCGAGGCCACCACGGCAGTATTCGTGATCGTGCCCGAGAGTGTCGAGGCGAGCTGCGCCTCGAACTCGATGACCGGAGCCACGCCGCGGTCTGGGTCGCCAGCGGTGTCGGCTGCGAGGCCCGATGCGAGCGTGAACGTGACGATCTGCGGGGTGGCGGGGTCTGCCTCCGTCGCCGAGACCTGCCACTCGCCAGCCAGCGTGAGCGACGCGGGCACCGTCACGCCCAGAGGCAGCGTGTCGGTCACGACGACCGGCCCCGCGGCGTCACTCGCGCCGTAGTTGTGAGCCTGCAACCGGAACCAGACCGAGGTGCCGGCCACCCCGGTACCCGGGTCGACGATCTTGCCGCCGGCCCCGTCGATGACCATCTTTTCGAGACCGAGATCTGCCTCGGCGCGCACCGTGATCGCTGCCTCGTCGTCGTCGGAATGCGAGCCCGCGGTGTCGCTCCAGGTCACCGTTGCGGTGTTCACCAGCTCGGTGCCGTCGAGCACGGTCGGCGCGATCGCTGCCGTCACGGCGATGACCGTGGGCGAACCGACGGCGAGGAGCCCGTTGGCATCGGTGTACTCGCACTGGGCGCTCTGCGATCCCGCATTCGACGCACTGCAATCCCAGCCATCGCCCGTGATCGAGACGAGCGACATACCCGCCGGCAGCGCATCGGCGATCATCACCGGCGCGGCCGAGGGGCCGTCATTCGTGACGGTGAGCTCGTACTGCATCTCGCCGCCGGCGACACCGGTCTCGGCGGAGGCGCGCTTCTCGATGCGCATCGTGGCTTCGCGCACGATATCGACGGTATCGGTGGCGACGTCATTGCCCGGGTCGGTGTCGTCGTCGCTCTGCACGCTCGCCGTATTCACGAGCGACTGCGCACCGAGCGTCGGGTCGGCGGTCACCGAGAAGGTGATAATCGCGGTCCCCGAGTTCGGCAGATCGGCGTTCGAGGTGAGGTTCCTCCACGACAACGTCTGGCCCTCCACAGTGGGTTCGAATGCCGTCGTCGCGCCGCCGAAGGCGAGTTGCGCGCCACCGGCATAGCTCAGACCCACGGGCAGCTCGTCGACCACGTCGATCTCGGCCGAGGCGTCGCTCGGCCCCTCGTTCGTCACGGTGAGCACATAGGTGAACGTGGAACCGGCTGCCGCCGCAGTCGCACCGTCGGGGAGCACGTGCGACTTCGCGATCGAGAGATCGGCGTTGCGCTCGGCGTCGCTGACGCTGCTCGCATCGGGGTCGTTCGTCGAGTTATCGGCGTGCGCCGTCACGGTATTCGTGATCTGCGCGCCGTTGATCGATGTCGACGCCGTGTCGTACGTCACGACGAAGCCGACCGTCGTGCCGGGCGCCTGGGTGCCGTTGAGCGTGAAGGTGTCGGCGCTCGAGTCGTGCGCGTCGGTCCAGGCGGTCTCGTCGAGCCCTTCGTGGCTCGCGTAGGTCAGGCCCGCAGGCCGCTGATCGACGGCGTGCACGTTGCGAGCGTCGGCCGGGCCGTGGTTCGCGATGCGCACCAGGTAGCTCACGGGAGAGCCGGGCACGTAGGGCTCGCTCTCTGTGGCCGGGCGCCAGTCGCCGTCATCATTCACGACTCGCGTCTTGGTCACGGCGAGCGTGGTGCTGTCGTCGGGGGTGACGCTGACCTCCGCGCTGTTATTCGCGGTTGCGTTCGCGGGCTCGGGCGTCGCGCCCGGGTGCACGGTCGCGACGTTCACGAGCTCACCGGTGTGCGCGGTGAGGATCGTTCCCGTCAGCGTCACCTGCGAGGATGCGCCGAGGGGCAGCGGCGCTCCGGTGTAGGTCCAGGTGAGCTCGGTGCCCGGATCGACCCCACCCTCCGGCAGCGGACTGCCATCGGCGAGCGAGACAGTCCAGTCGCTCGTGCTCGTCGCGGTCACTCCCGTCACGCCCTCGGGCACCGTGTCCGTGATCGTGATCGGTGCGCCGGTCGTCGCGGCGGAGACCGACGGCCCATTGTTACGCACCGTGATGCCCCAGGTCACCGGGGAGCCGACGACAACGGTCGACGAATTCACCGTCTTGGCGATGGCGAGATCGGCCACGGGCGTGAGCTCTCGGCTCGCGTCATCCGTGTTGTTGCCGAGGTTCGACGGGTTCTCGTACGTGCGGCCCGTGACGGTCGCCGTGTTCGCGAGCTGATCCACCGTCGCGGTCGCAGTCGCAGCAATGTCCACATTCGCGGTCAGCACGATCCGATCGGCCGATCCGGTTTTGAGGAACGTCGAGCGTGTTCCCACCGTCAGCTTTCCCGCGCCGTCGGTCGCGACCGCCAACGGGGTACCGACCACGTCAGTACTTCCGGAGAAGTACCGAGCGGTGAACGCGCCCGTCGTGACACCGGCCGGTTGTGTCACCGTATCGGAGATCACGAAGGGGCCGTAGCCGTCACTCGTGCCGGCATTCTTCACCGTGATGCGCCACTGCGGCTGCGCGTACGCGTTCGAGGCACTCGCGCCCGGGATCCACGCTCCAGCTTCTGCATCGAACTGCGCAGCTCCACCGTCTGTGACACCCCCGATCGCATCTTTTTCGAGCACCAGGTCGGCTTCGCCGATCCGCGCGTCTGCAGACTTCGGGTCGCCGGCGTAGGTCGCCGTCTGGTTCCGCGTCTCACCGCGGCGGTCGGTCACGCTCGCGCTGACCGTATTGGTATGCGCGCGAGTGGTGCCGGGGTCGGAAATCGCCTCGGGATCCTTCGGAATCGCCGTGTAGTGGATTTCGATCTTCGCGCCCGGAGCCAGCACTGCAGCGGGCGCACCGCTCACCGCATCGGCGCCGAACGTCCACTCGATGGTGCCGGTAGCGCCGGCCGACGGCTGCGTCGCGGCAGTCGCTCCGGTCACGCTGATCACCCGGTCGAACTCCCAGTTCTTCGGCAGCGCGTCCGAGAGCGTGATGCGCTGGGCACCGCCGTTGCCCGTGTTCGTCGCGGTGACCACCCATTCGAAGGGCTCACCGGCATACGCGTTCGCGGGGCTCGCCGCGGCCGCCTTGGTGAGCGCGATCTTCGGGAACTTCGGCGTGACATTCGCCTGCGCCTGAGACGTCGACGTGAAGCGTTCGGCCTCGGGGGTCGTGTACGAGAAGTACTCCGAGATCTTCGCCGTGTTCTGCTGCGCTGAGGCCGTCAACTGCGCTGATGCGGCAAGCGTTGCCTGGTACCCCAGCGTCGAGGTCGCGCCCGGCTGCAGCGGGCCGGCAATCGTCCACGTGATCGTGCGCCCGTCGACCTGCACGGCCCCCGCCGGCGCGGCAACTCCATCGAGCGTGAATGACGACTCGTCGAGCACGATGCCGGCCGGCAGCTGGTCGGTGAACGTCGCGTTGTACGCCGCACTGCTCGAGGCGCTGTTCGCGTTCGTGGCGCGGACCCGGTACTCGAGGCGTTGATCCACATCCGCATTCACGGAAGTCGCATACGAACCAGTTGTTCCTGCGATGCGCACACCCTTCGTGAGGCCCAGGGTCGGTCGCAGAATGCTGACGTTCGCGTCATCGTCGAGGTTCTGCAAAATGGCGTTTTGCGCGGTGCTCGCCTTCCAACGGAAATTCGCCGTGTTCGCGACCGCATTGCTCGCGACCATGTCCTTCGTGACAACGACGTTGTAGCGCAGCACGATGAAGCGCGTGCTCGCATTGCTCGCGATCGTGCCACCATTTGCGGTGTAGGTCCACGAGCGCGAGTCCGCCCCGGTGGTCTGCAACGACCAGTTGGCCGTGTCGTCGGTCGAGGTGTTGCCCGACTCGATCGAGACCTGGGCGCCGGTGATCGGCTGGCTGGTTTTCAAACCCGAGTCATCGATGCGCACGCTGTAGTAATTGATGCTGGGTTTCAGCTCGACGCGCACTTCGTACTCCGCCGTGGTACCCACGGGTGCGCTGATGCTCTCCGAGAACGCGGTCGAACCCGCAGAGCGCACGCGCTTGGTCACGCCTGCGGTGTCGGCCTTGATCGTTGCGGTGGTCTGCGCCGAGAGGTCGCCACTGCGCTCCGCATCGGGCTGGATCGCGGCGGGCAGCGTCGCTCCCGCAACTGCGGCGGTATTGACGTATTCCTGACCGGCACCGGCGGCGGGATCGATGGTGGCCTGATAGGTCAATTCGACTGCGGGTCGCACCTCGGCGAGCGCGGGGATCTGCTCGTGCGTCCAGGTGATCCGCCCGCCATCTCCGGCGAGTGCTCCGGCCGCAACAGAGACCGCGTCGTCAGCGATCGGGTCCCCGTTGACGCGGAACGACCCCGCGACCACGTGCAGCCCCTCGGGAACGTCGTCGCGCACCACGTTGTCGTAGCTCTTCGGCGACGACGCCCCGGTTCCCACCACAATCTTGTAGGTGACCAGAGCATCCGCGGCCACCGGCCCCGTCGCATCAGACGTCTTCGTCACCGAGAGTGCGGGAGTGACAGAGTCGACGGTGGCGTTGGCAGCGTGCGTGATCTGCGCTCCACCGTTCGGGTTGTCGGTGGCAAACGTGGCACGGTTGGTGAGCTGACCGGGGTTCGTCTGACCGACCCAGTACGTCGCCTGTACTCGGAACGTCTGATCGGCGTTCGTCGCGTTCGTGTAGCTCGCTGGGAATGCGAGTGTGGCACGCGCGTCATCATCGCAGGTGAAGCCGGCGAGTGTTCCGCTGCCGCAGGAATCCGCGATCTCGCTCGTATTGCCGGGGCCGAAGAAGCGCGCGCTTCCGGCCCGGTAGTGCGTATCGACGTTCTTGCCCGACGCGTTGGTGAGCACGCCGCGGTCCGAAAGAGTAGCGTTCGCCACGGTCGTCTTCGCCGGAATCGTCACCGCGTATTCAAAGGTCGCGTACTCGCCCTGCACGATCGCCCCGGCACCGTTATTCGCGTCGGTCGGCGTGGTGCCGCTGCCGGCGATCTCGGTCGAGACGAGTTTCTTCGCGACCGAGGCATCGGGCAGGTGCACCTCTGCGGAATCGAAGGTGTCGGTGTCATCGAAACCGATCTCACCGGCGTTCGTATCCGGCGCGCGATCGGTGAGCTGCTGCCCGCCGCCCTCGCGCTGCGGCACGACCGTTGTCGCACCTTCCGTGCCCGGGTTCGGGATCTCGTAGCTGACGATGCCCGCCGTATTCTCGAAGCTCTGCGTGACCTGCGCGGCGTCCCCGCCATCGGCGGATCCGGCAGGCACGGTGAGCGTATAGCCCACGGTGAACCCGCGAGTGACCCCCGGCGTCGAGCCCGCGGCAGCGGTCGATCCGGCGATGTCCTTCGAGATCTTCCAGACGATGACGGATCGCCCGGAGTAGGCCGCGCTCAACTGTGGCGAGCCGGCCGGGCTGTCGGTCGCGAGAGCAGTGAAGTCGCCCGAAGCGAGCGGCGTCTCGCCATTGCCGGAGCTCGCCGCAGCACCGTCGTAGGTCGCGGCGGTGAACGCCGAAACGTCAGCGGCGCGCACGCCCTTCGGCAGCACGTCCCAGATCACGTATTCGTCGGTGGTGTTCTGCGGTGCGGTCACATCGATGCGATACGTCACTGCATCGCCCTGGCGCACGATCTCGCCGGCGGCGGGCCCCTCCTGTCCGAAGGTGCGCGATGCGCCATCGCCGATCGACTTCACGTTCTTCTGCAGCGTCGCGCCCCAGTCGAGAGTGACGGTCGCGTCGTCGCGCAAGAAGGTGAGGTCGCCATCGACATTCACCTGCTGGTACTTGGCATGGTTCGCGGGGCTGTCGACGTCGTCGGCCGATGCAGACTGCTGCTGCACCACGCCTTCGAGGTACACCGTCACAGTGCTATCGAGCGGCATGAAACGGTAGTCGCCGCGACGCTCGCCGAGCTCCCAGCTGAGGCTGCTGCCAGACACCGTCGGCTCGGGAATATACGCGGTGGGGAATCCCGACGCCGAACGATCGACGGGGGTCTCGGCATCAGCGACGCCCGTGATACCGGAGTATGCATATGTCGCCCCGACGAACGCGACGCCCTCGGGCAGGTAATCATCGAGTACCGGGTTGCGCGTATCGATGCCCTCTGCGAACGGCACCTGAATGCGGTACCAGACGTGGTCGCCGGGCGAGAACGGGGTCTGCGCGGCCGCACTCCAATTCACCGGCTGCGCGTTTGCGATCGTCTTGCCGCGATCGAGCACCTCTTTCACGAGCTGCGAGAAGTTTGACGAGATGGTGGCACTCGAGTCGTCGAGCGGATAGCGCTCGGCACCGACCTTCGCCGGCAGCCCTGGCGTCGCCTCAATATCGGCGGTTGACGTCGTGGTTCCGGTGATCGACACCCGGTTCGTCAGCCGGTCACCCGAACTCGTGCTGCCCTTGCTCCCGGTGTAGTTCGGGCGCTGCATCAGGGTGTAGCGCACCTCGGCGTGGTCGTTCGCCGTCATCTCTGCGACCGCGAAAACGACCGTGAATGCGCCGGTGCTCGCGTTGAAGTCGATCGACTCAACCGTCGCGTCGCTGACGTTCGCCCCGGTCTCGGTATTGGGGTAGTTGCACGCTGAACCGGGCGTAACAATCTGGCTCCACTCGGCCGCATCGGTGTAGGGCGCTGTCGTGCCGTTCGTCGTGACGCTGAGCTTGGGCTGCGTCTGCTGCGCCGGGAAGGCGGGGCAGAGACCGTTCGGAATGACATCGGTGAGACGGATGTCATCGGCGTCGACGTACTCGCTCGTGCGCACGTTCAACGTGTATTCGGCGAGCGCACCCGTCTTGAAGGCGTCCTCCTGCACACTCTTGATCACGTGCAGATCGACGGCATCAACTGATTCGGTATCCGAGTCGCTGGTCGTGCGCAGGGCGTCATTGTCGTCGAGCACCGGGCCGGTGAAGGCTCCCGAGGCCGTCGCGGCGTTCACCAAAGCCTGCGCATTGGCGGGCGCCGAGGCGCTCTCCGAGCCGTGTCGCGTCGAGGGCCCGGTGTTGTTGTCGAGGTTCGCCCCCTGCAGACCGGATTCGGCGGCGGGCGCAGTTCCCTGCCAGAGTGCGTTCTCGAACAGCGGCACAGCGGCGTAGTACTTCAACTCGCTCACGCCGGCCGTCGCCGCCGTCGTCGGCAGCACCTGCGCGCTGCCGCCCGACAGCGCCCCGAGCACCCAGGTGACCTTGGTGTAGACGCCCGCGCCGGCGAGGCCGAGCTGGGCCGCCTCGGCTGCCCCGAGCTGCACGGTCTCGACGCGCGATGCCTCGGGCGAAGCCAGTTGTGGCTGAGCGCCCATGCGCATCGGCTGCCCGTCCACGAGGTACTCGCCTGTGCCGGGCGCGGAGTTGTCGCCGCCTGCGGTACCGAGAAACTCGAGCCCTGCAGGCAGGTAGTCGACGACGGTCACGTCTTCGGTCGGCGCCTGACCGGTGTTCTCGATCTTGATCGTGTACACCGTGGGGTGCGAGTGCACACCGCGCAGCAGTTCGTCTTCGGGGCTGGGCTCCGACTTGCTCACGCGAATCGCTCGCACGTCGGGCTGAGTGAACCCGGCATCGGTGCCGGGCTTCGAGGAGTGCGTCGCGGTGACTGCCTTGCTCGTCGATCCGTCGAATGTGGGCAATCGCGAAGGATCGTTGCTCGTGTAGGCGGTCGCGTCAAAGTTGATCGTGCTGCCGACCGGGTAGGTCCCGGTATCGGGGCGCACCGTAACGTCGAGCGGCACGGTGCCGCCCTCGGGCAGATCATTGATGTTCGACCACACCCACAGCTGCTGCCCCTCCGGTACTGCGCAGCGGTTGGCCTTGCCGGGAGGTGTCAGCGTCGAGGCGGGAATGAGTCCGCTCGCCGCGCAGCTCTCGGCCGTCGCCGGCGCGGTGCGCGTCTCGTTCGGCACTTCCTCAAGGGCCCGGTAGATTTTCGTGGGCGCAGCAGTGCCACTCACGTACGACACGGAAAGCGGCAGTAGCGCCGACACCCCCAGGTTGAACTGCTTGCCGCCGCCTCCGTTCGCCGGGTTCGACACATTGACACGGAAGCTGGCGTCTTCTCCCGCGAGAATGAAGCCCTTGCCACCGGTGCCGGTGCTCTGCACCTCGACAGTCGGAGCCCACTCTGCCGCAGCCGCCTGATTCGCACCGACCCCGACGGCGACGAGCGATCCCGCAACCACCGCCCCGGTAACGAGCCCCGCGATCAGCGACGCCATTCGATTGCGTTTCGGTGCGACTGCAGCTTCCACCATGATGCGTTCTGTACTCCCTCGCGCGCACGTCTGCGCGCCTGGTCGGCGACGATCGGGCGCGTTCGGGTCAACCCCAGAACCCCCAGCGGCATCCGCGCGTGCGCGAGCCGCAAACTCCTCAACCCAACCAGAGAGTCGACCTACCGCATGCGTAAACATGCAAGACTTCACCCGCCTTTTCACCCGCGGGTGAAGGTTACCGACCCGCATGCGCGTACCAGAGAACGGACGCGTCATCCGAGCACGAATGAGGGGCCCGACGCTGTCGCGCCGGGCCCCTCACCACCGAAGCCGGTGACGACTACGCCGAGTGGCGCGTCTCCCTCCGTCGACGTCCGACCATCACGGCGGAGAGCCCGCCGAGCACCAGCAGCGTCGCTGCGATTCCCAGAGAGATCACCGACGCGCCTCCGGTGCGCGACAGGTCCTCGGGATCGGCGGGCCGCTCAGGGTTCGCAGGGTCGCCGGGGCCGGCCGGAGTTCCGGGGTCGGCCGGATTCTCCGGATCTTCAGGATTCGTCGGCGGGCTGGGCTCGCCCGGTGCGACGTAGGTGATGGTCACGGTGGCACGGGTCGTGTTGCCCGCGACATCGCTCACCTGGTAGGTGATCGGCGTCGGGTTGCCCGTGAAGCCCGGCTCGGGGGTGAAGGTGATGTCGCCCGTCTCCGGGTTCACCGTCCACGTGCCCTCGCTCGGAACGACGAGCTCGGTCACGAGCTCCTCGCCGTTGACGATCTTCACCGAGGTGGGATCGATTGCGCCGAGGTCGTTGCCCGTCACGGAGACCGTGACCGTCGAGCCGCTCACGTTGTTCAGCGACTCGTCGTTGGCGGCGACCGGAACGTAGGTGATGGTCACCTGCGCCTGAGCAGTCTCACCCTCGGTGTCGCTCACCTGGTAGGTGACCGGCGTCGGGTTGCCCGAGAAGCCCTTCTCCGGAGCGAACGAGATCGCACCGGTTTCGGGATCCACCGTCCAGGTGCCCTCACCCTTCACTACGATCTCGGCGACGAGCTCGGTACCGTTGACCAGCTTGACCGTGGTCACGTCGAGCGCGCCGAGATCGTTGCCGGTCACCGGAACGGTGACCTGGGTGCCCTGCGCGTTGTTCAGCGACTGATCGTTGGCCGCGAGCGGCACGTAGGTCACCTTGACGGTGGCCTGCGTCGCGTTTCCGTTGGTGTCGGTCACCTGGTAGGTGATCGGCGTCGGGTTGCCCGAGAAGCCCTCCTGCGGAACGAAGGTGATCGCACCGGTTTCGGGGTCGACGGTCCAGGTGCCTTCGCCCTCGACGACGAGCTCGGTGACGAGCTCCTCACCGTTGACGATCTGCACCGACGTCACGACGAGCACGCCGCGGTCGTTGCCGAGCACCGGGACGGTGACGGTCGAACCCTGCGCGTTCTTCAGCGACTCGTCGTTGACCGCGGCCGGCACGAAGGTGATGACCACCTGCGCTTCGGTCGTGTTGCCCTCGGTATCGGTCACCTGGTAGGTGATCGGCGTCGGGTTGCCCGAGAAGGTGTCCTCGGGAGCGAACGAGATGGTGCCCGTCACCGGATCGACCGTCCAGGTGCCCTCGCCCTCGACGACGAGCTCGGTCACGAGCTCCTCACCGTCAACGATCTTCACCGAGGTCGGGTCGAGTGCGCCCTTGTCGTTGCCGAGCACCGGAATGGTGACGGTCGAACCCTGCGGGTTCCCCAGCGACTCGTCGTTCGCCGCAACGGGCACGTAGGTCACCTTGACGGTGGCCTCCGTGGTCTCGCCCTCGGTGTCGGTCACCTGGTAGGTGATCGGCGTCGGGTTGCCCGAGAAGGTCTCGAGCGGCTTGAACGAGATGGCGCCCGTCTCCGGATCGACCGTCCAGGTGCCCTCGCCCTCGACGACGAGCTCGGTCACGAACTCCTCACCGTCGACGATCTGCACCGAGGAGGCGACCAGCGCGCCGAGATCGTTGCCGACCACAGGCACGAGCACGGTTGCGCCCTGCTCGTTGTTCAGCGACTCATCGTTCGCCGCGACCGGCACGAAGGTCACCTTGACGGTGGCCTGCGTCGGGTTGCCGTTCTCGTCGGTCGCCTGGTAGGTGATCGGCGTCGGGTTGCCCGAGAACGTGTCCTCGGGTGCGAACGAGATCTCACCGGTCTCGGTGTTCACCGTCCAGGTGCCCTCGCCGGGAACCACGAGCTCGTCGACGAGCAGCTCGCCGTCGACGATCTTCACGGTCGATGCGCCGAGCACGCCCAGGTCGTTCACGAGCACGGGGATCGTAACCGTCGAACCCTGCGCGTTCTTGAGCGACTGATCGTTCACCGCGGCGGGCACGTAGGTGACGCGCACGTCAGCCTGCGAGGTGTTGCCCTCGGTGTCGCTCACCTGGTAGGTGATGCCGGTCGGGTTGCCCGAGAAGGTCTCGAGCGGCTTGAACGAGATCGCACCCGTCTCCGGATCGACCGTCCAGGTGCCCTCGCCCTCGACGACGAGCTCGCTCACGAACTCCTCACCGTCAACGATCTTCACCGAGGTCGGGTCAAGTGCACCCTTGTCGTTGTCGAGCACGGGAACGACCACGGTCGTGCCCTGGTTGTTATTCAGCGACTCGTCGTTGGCTGCGACAGGCACGTAGGTCACCGTGACGGTGGCCTCAGCGGTCTCGCCCTCGGTGTCGGTCACCTGGTAGGTGATCGGTGTCGGGTTGCCCGAGAAGGTGTCTTCAGGGGCGAACGTGATCGCACCGGTAGCCGGATCGACCGTCCAGGTGCCCTCACCCGGAACCACGAGCTCCGTGAGGAGATCCTCACCCGAAACGATCTTCACCGAGGTCGGGTCAAGCGCACCCTTGTCGTTATCGAGCACCGGCACGGACACCGTGGCGCCCTGACCGTTGTTCAGCGACTCGTCGGCTGCAGCCTCGGGCACGTAAGTCACCTTGACGGTGGCCTGCGAGGTCTCGCCCAGCACATCGGCCACCTGGTAGGTGATCGGCGTCGGGTTGCCCGAGAAACCATCCTCGGGAGCGAAGGAGATCGCGCCGTTTGCGGGGTTCACCGTCCAGGTGCCCTCACCCTCGACGACCAGTTCGACCTTGAGCGTCTCGCCGTCGACGATGCGCACCGAACCGGGATTCAGCGCACCGCGGTCGTTGCCGAGCACGGGGACGGTAACCGTCGCACCCTGGTCGTTGTTCAGTGACTCGTCGTTGGCGGCTGCCGGAGCGTAGGTCACCGTGACGGTGGCCTCCGTGGTCTCGCCCTCGGTGTCGGTCACCTGGTAGGTGATCGGCGTCGGGTTGCCCGAGAAAGTCTCGAGCGGCTTGAACGAGATCGCACCCGTCTCCGGATCGACCGTCCAGGTGCCCTCGCCCTCGACGACGAGCTCGGTCACGAGCTCCTCACCGCTGGCGATCTTGACCGAGGTCGGGTCGAGTGCGCCCTTGTCGTTGTCGAGCACCGGCACCGACACCGTGGCGCCCTGGCCGTTGTTCAGCGACTCATCGTTGGCAGCGACGGGCACGTAGGTCACCTTGACCGGGGCCGTCGTCGTCTGGCCCTCGGTGTCAGTCACCTGGTAGGTGATCGGCGTCGGGTTGCCCGAGAAGGTCTCCTCGGGAGCGAACGAGATCTCACCGGTGGCCGGATCGACGGTCCAGGTGCCCTGACCGGGAACGACGAGCTCGGTCACGACCTCTTCGCCGCTGACGATCTTCACCGAAGTGGGATCGAGCGCGCCCTTGTCGTTGTCCAGAACCGGAACCTTGACCGTGGAGCCCTGGTCGTTCTTCAGCGACTCATCGCTGGCAGCGCCCGGGGTGTAGGTCACCTTGACGGTGGCCTGCGCAGTCTCGCCGGCCTCATCGGTCACCCGGTAGGTGATCGGGGTCGGGTTGCCCGTGAAGCCGTCCTCGGGAACGAAGGTGATGACGCCGGTGGTCGTGTTGACCGTCCAGGTGCCCTCGCCGGTGACCTTGAGCTCGGTGACCGGAGTCGTACCGTCGAGAATCTTGACGCTGGTCTTGTCGAGCACGCCGAGATCGTTGTCGAGCACGGGAATGTTGACCGTCGCACCCTGGTCGTTGTTCAGCGACTCATCGTTCGCTGCGAGCGGGGCGAAGTTGACCGTCACCTTGCCGGTGGTCGGGTTACCCGCGGTGTCGTTCACCTGGTACTCGATCGGCGTGGGGCTGCCCTGGAAGGTCGACTCGGGAGTGAAGGTGATAGCACCGGTGGTCGGGTCGACCGTCCACTTGCCCTCGCCCGGAACCGTGAGCTCCGTGACCAGGGTCGATCCGTCGACGATCTTCACCGTCGTCGGGTCGAGCGCGCCCTTGTCGTTCCCCAGCACATCGACCGTGACCGGCTTGCCCTGCTCGTTGTTCGCTGACTCGTCGTCAACCGCACCCGGCACGTAGGTCACGGTGACCTTGGCCTGAGCCGTCTGGTTGTCAGCGTCAGTCACCTCGTAGGTGATCGGCGTCGGGTTGCCCGAGAAGGTGGCGAGCGGCTTGAACGCGATCGCACCGGTCGTCGCGTTGACGGTCCAGGTGCCCTGGCCGTCCACAAAAAGCTCGTTCACGCGCTGCGTGCCCGAAACGATCTTGACGCCCGACGGCGACAGTGCGCCCTGGTCGTTGGCAAGCACGTTCTGCGAGACAGTCGTTCCCTGCACGTTGTTGAGCGACTGATCGTCGGCCGCGACGGGAGCGTAGGTCACGATGACGTTGGCCTGCGTTTTCTGCCCGTTCGTATCCGTCACCTCGTAGGTGATCGGTGACGGGTTGCCGGTGTACCCCGTGTTCGGCGTGAAGGTGATCGCACCGGTCGTCGGATCGACGGTCCACTTGCCCTCGTTCGGCACGGTGAGTTCCTTCACGCGGTCGGTGCCGCTGACGATTGTCACCGAGCCCGGTACTACGTCGCCGGTGTCATTGCCGAGCACGGGAACGGTGACCGGCTTGCCGATCTCGTTGCCCTTGGACTCGTCGGCGATGGCCTGGCCCGGGATAAGCTCCACATTCGTGAAGTTGCACGTGACACCGGGTGAATTCGCCGGGAACACGAACGAACCGCTGTTGCCGGTTCCCTCTCGCACGGTAGCGCCCGAGACAACATCGGTGCACTTCCACGTGGTGTCGTAGTTGCCCGGGGTCGTTCCCGGTTTCGGCTTCTGATCGATGGTGTAGGTCCCGCCCGGGAGCACGATGATGGGGCCGACGGAGCCGCTTCCATCGGCTTCGGTCTCACCGGTGTTGCCCACCGCGATGCCCGGCCCGCCGATCGAGATGTCGAACGGATCGTCGGGGTTCGCTCCGTCCGTGCCCAGATCAATCGTGCGCGGTGTCGCGCGCGCACCGAGATCAGTGAGAGCAGTGGGGGAAATGCTGTTGTTGTCGACGATGGCACCGGTGATGGGATTCGCCTTCAAAAATCGCGAGTTGCCGAAGAGGTAGAGATACCCATCGGCGCCAAACGCGATGGAGTTCACGCTGCCCGTCGGTATCGCACCGCCGATCGCTGTCGCTGTCGCGGATCCCGCATCGAGTTCGTGCACGTCCGCGCGGTACACCTGGGCGACCGGGTTCGCTCCCGTACCGGTCGCCATGCCACTTGAGACGAAGTACATATTGCCCAGACGGTCGAAGACGAGGTCGCCGTTTCCGCCGGGAGGAGTGTCGGGCACCGTGACCGTCACGACACCGGGAAGCGTCGCGTTCGTCGTCGGGTTGTAGCGCACGAACGTGAAGTTCTTCGGGGTTCCCGACTGCTGCCCTCCGTAGAACAGGTATCCGGTGCGCGGGTCCACGCCGCCCATCGTGTTCGCGACCAGTGCCGGTGATGGGCGGGGCGTGCTGACCACCTGTTCGTTCGACGCCGTGTAGCGGTAGATGTTCTTCACGTCAGTCGCCATCAGGGTGTTGCCGTCCACTGACAAGCCGAGCTGGTTCAACTGGGCATCAGCACCGGTCGTTCCCGCGGCGGCGGGAATGGTGATCGAATTCGTCACTGCGCGAGTCGCCGGATCGATAGCAACGATCGTTCGATTCGACGACGCTTGCGTGCCGTACAGGCTCGTCGCCGAGAATGGCGCGGCCGCCTGCGCCGCGGTGGGCGCGCTGACCGCCAGCCCCGATACCGCGAGCGCGAATGTTGCCACCCCGCTCACATATTTCACCGCCGACAGCCTCCGGCTGCCGCGCGCACTGGATTCCTTCACGTTTCCCCCTCGCTCTTGAATCCCTGATCAGCTCGCTTTCAGGCGCGCCAAATACAGGCCCCTCGGCGACGCGATCTGCGCCGTTCCCCCCGAAGATCAAGCGGTCGCCGGTGCACAGGACGGGTTCCACTCGTAGGCGATCCTGCGATTGATCACCCACTATCCGTTCTATCAAAGTTGCTCGCCCGACTTCAACAGTGGTCAAGAATTTGAGTTACTTATGCGTCGATTTCGCGATCTCGATTGTCCGATTCGCGATTGCCGGGGATACACTCGCCCCATGCCCGTCCACGCCGTCTCGGACCGAGCAGAGTGGCACCCCCGGGCTGTCGCACATGAAACCCGCGCCGACGCTCTCACGGCAGCGCATCGTGCTCGTCGCCTGCGGCACGAATCGCATCCGGTCGAAGATTTTCTCTGGACGTACTATTCCGTGAAGCCGAGCGAACTGCGCCGCTGGCACCCGGGTGCCGGCGTGTCATTGGCCGAGGCTCCGGATCGCGCGTCCTGGCGCCACTACCGCGTCGAGGGCGGTGTCGCGTCGGTCGACGTCATCGCCTTCTTTGCGAAGCGTGGCAGCACGGTCGACTACATCGAACAGCTGCTCACCGCCACGCGTGAACGCACGCCGCGCTTCGGGTGCTTCGGGCTGCACGAGTGGGCAATGGTCTACCGCATGACTCCCGAACAGTTGCGGCACACGCGCCTGCCGCTGCGCATCGGTCACGCCGCCACCGATGCCGTCGTCGAAACGCACACGATCGGCTGCTCGCATTTCGACGCGTACCGCTTCTTCACCGACGAGGCGCACCCGCTCAACACGATGCAGCCGACGCGCGAGAACCAGCTCGACACCGAACAGTCGGGCTGCCTGCACGCGGGCATGGACCTCTACAAGTGGGCCGGCAAGCTGGGGCCGATCGTGCCGGGCGACGTGCTGCTCGATGCGTTCGAACTCGCACGCGACATTCGCGAGGTCGACATGCGGGCCTCGCCCTACGACGTGAGCGCGTTCGTCGGCACCGACGGACGCTCCCTCGCTCCAGTCGCGATCGAGACCGCCGAGGGCAAGCGCGAGTACACGCGGCTGCAACGCGCATTCGCGGAGCGGGGCGATGCGCTGCGCGTTCGCGTGCTCGACGCGATCGCTCGGGCCCGCACGGCGCTCGACGCGGAGACGCGCCAGACGGCCTGACGCGTCCGATCCCGCGCCCGCGCCACGCTGCTTGCTGCTTCAGAACAGTGTCGGGGCGGGTGCACCGGGCGTCGTCACGGAGTCTCGCGGACCCGGCATCGTGACGGATCGCGACGACCCGCTGCGGTCGAGCCCGTACTGTCGCATGAGCGGTCGAATGCGGCCGGCGAGCTCCATGCGGTAGGCCTGCGGTGCTCGGCTGGCTGTGCCCGGGTAGAGCGAGCGATAGAGCGGCAGCAGCTCGGGGTGCTCGCGTTCGACCCAGCTCATGAACCACGGCTTCACGTGCGATCGCAGGTGAAGCGCCCCGTACACGACCGATCGCGCACCTGCGTCGCGAATGTCTCGCAGCAGCGGGCGCAACTGTGCGATTCCATCGGTGAGGCCGGGCAGCACCGGCATCAGAAAGACGTCGGGGGCGAGACCGGCGTCGCGTGCCGCGGCGATGGTGTCGAGTCGCGCCCGCGTCGACGGGGTGCCCGGCTCGATCGATCGCTGCAATGCATCGTCGCCGACCGCGATCGACATCGCGAGTTCGACGGGCACGCGCTCACTCGCCTCGGCCAGCATCGGGAGATCACGGCGCAGCAGCGTTCCCTTCGTCAAAATCGACAGGGGTGTGCCGCTGCGCGCAAGCGCCGCGATGATGCCGGGCATCAGCTGATACCGACCCTCGGCGCGCTGGTACGGGTCGGTGTTGGTGCCGAGCGCCACGCATTCGCGCTGCCAACTCGGGCGCATCAGCTCGCGCCCGAGCACCTCGGCAACGTTGACCTTCACCACGATCTGCGCGTCGAAATCTCGACCGGTGTCGAAGTCGAGATACCGGTGCGATCCGCGCGCGAAGCAGTACACGCACGCGTGCGAGCAGCCCCGATACGGGTTCACCGTCCAGGAGAACGGCATCGATGAGGCACCGGGCACCCGATTCAGCGCACTTTTCGCGAGCACCTCGTGAAACACCGCGCCCGCGAACTCGGGCGCGCGCACCGTGCGCAGGTGCCCGGGGAGTGCGGCGAGCTGCCCCACTTCCATACCGGGCAGCGCGCCGTCATCTGGCGACGACACCACCGATTGTCCGCTCCACCTCACTCCATTATTCGAACATATGTTCGAATAATGCGCAAGCGCGCCGCAGTGCAACTATGCGGAATTGCGCTCGTCGGCGATCTGCGTGTGGTGCTGAATCACCTCGGCGACGACGAAGTTGAACCACTTCTCGGCGAACTCGGGGTCGAGGTGGGCGTCTGCAGCGAGCGATCGCAGCCGCTCGATCTGCCGCGCCTCACGACCGGGATCAGCGGCGGGCATCTCGTGCTCGGCCTTCAGCTGCCCAACCTCCTGGGTGCAGCGAAAGCGTTCGGCCAGCATGTGCACCAGTGCCGCGTCGATGTTGTCGATGCTCGACCGCAGGCGATCCAGCCGCTCTTGCGGAGAGTGCGCGCTCATCGCGCCGCCGCTCAATCGAGCAGGTCGTGGAGCACCACGACCTGCTCCCGCTCGGGGCCGACACCGACGGCCGAGATGCGCCCACCGCTGATGCGCTCGAGCGCGACGATGTAATCTTGCGCGTTCTGCGGCAGGTCTTCGAAGCGGCGCGCACCCGAGATGTCCTCGTTCCAGCCCGGGAACTCCTCGTAGATCGGCTTCGCGTGATGGAAGTCGCTCTGGTTCACCGGCATCTCATCGTGCCGCACGCCGTTCACGTCGTAGGCAACGCACACGGGGATGGTCTTGAGCCCAGAGAGCACGTCAAGCTTGGTGAGCACGAAGTCGGTCACCCCGTTGATGCGCGCTGCATAGCGCGAGATCGGAGCGTCGTACCAGCCGCATCGCCGCGGGCGACCCGTCGTGGTGCCGAACTCGAAGCCCTGCTTCCGCAGGTAGTCGCCCGACTCATCAAAGAGTTCGGTCGGGAACGGGCCGGCACCGACGCGCGTCGTGTAGGCCTTGACCACCGAGATCACGCGGTCGAGCGCGTGCGGGGGCAACCCGGAGCCCGTGCTCGCGCCGCCGGCGGTCGCGTTCGACGAGGTGACGAACGGGTAGGTGCCGTGGTCGATGTCGAGCATCGTCGCCTGGCCGGCCTCGAAGAGCACCGTCTTCTCGTCTTGCATCGCCTCGTGCAGCAGGAGGCCCGTGTCGCAGACCATCGGCTCGAGCATCTCGCGGTAGCTCAGCAGATCTTCGACGACCTCGTCGGCCGAGATGGCGCGGCGGTTGTAGATCTTGACAAGCACCTGGTTCTTGAACTCGAGTGCGGCCTCGACCTTCTGACGCAGAATACCCTCGTCGAAGATGTCTTGGATGCGGATGCCGACGCGGTTGATCTTGTCGGCGTACGCCGGGCCGATCCCGCGCCCCGTCGTACCGATCTGGCGCTTACCGAGGAACCGCTCCGTGACCTTGTCGAGCGTGCGATGGTAGGCGGTGATGACGTGCGCGTTGGCGCTCACCTTCAGGCGGGAGACGTCGACGCCGCGGCCACCGAGCGCTTCGAGCTCACCGCGCAGCACCTCGAGGTCGATAACGACGCCGTTCGAAATGACGGGGGTGACACCCGGGGTGAGAATGCCCGACGGGAGCAGGTGGAGCGCGTACTTCTCGTCACCGACCACGACCGTGTGGCCGGCGTTGTTGCCGCCGTTGAACTTGACGACGTAGTCGACGCGGCTGCCGAGGAGGTCGGTCGCCCGACCCTTGCCCTCGTCGCCCCACTGGGCACCGGTGATGAGCACTGCGGGCATTTCAGCCCCTTCCTTGACATCGGCAATTACCGAGCCAGTCTACCGAAGGGGCGTCGCGATGCGAGGTTTCGCCGACCGCGGGCGGTGCGACAGGCACGGTCGGAGTGCGGGATCAGCGCGCGTCGCGCAACCGTCAGTCTCCGGCTTCGATGCGGTCGATCGCCGAGTCGTCGGCCCCGTTCAAGAACTCGGTGAGGCGTTCAACCTCGCTCTGCTCGCCGATATGCCCCGCGGCTCGGCGCAGCGCGTAGAGCGCGCGCAGCACGCCACGGTTCGGCTCATGCGACCAGGGCACGGGGCCCGCACCGCGCCACCCCGACTTGCGCAACGCATCGAGCCCGCGATGGTACCCCACCCGCGCGAACGCGTACGACTCGAGCTCACGCCCGTCAGCATCGGCGGCATCGGCGAGCAGCGCCCACGCCAGCGGCGATTCGGGGTGCGACCGCACGACCGTTTCGACGGGCTGGCCCGCTTCGAGCGCCGCGTCGACCGCGGTGTCAGCAGCGAGCAACGTGGGTTCGGGGCCGAGAAGATTGGTGCCGATCATGCAGTCAGTGTAGCGATGCCGCGCGTCCGTCGTGCCAGCTTCAGGCCTGCAATTGGATCGACATCAAGATGCGCTTGAGTGTCGCATATTCCTCGGATTGCATGAATGCGTCGGCCTCAGCGCGCGTCGCAAAAACGCGACCGCTCGACGTGCTGTCGACCTGCAGGAAGTCGGCTGCCAACACCGAGGTGGAATCGCTGCCCGTCGCCGCGCCGAACATGACGTTGTAGTACATGCAGGCATCGCGCGGAGTGGAGTTCGTGAGCGACAGGCTGGCAACGGCGCCGTCACCCAGGGTCGACACCCGGTAGACGAATCGCACGGCCGTCGTCGGTGTGCCCGCTGGGTCCGCATCAGCCGCCGAGAACCCCGCGATCTCGACCGGCGCCGAATCGAGCTCTTCAACGTGCAGGGTGGCCATCTCGTCGGTGCACGCACCGCCCAATCCGGCGACGTTGTTGGAGAAGTAGAGCTGACCGACCCCCGCCGCATCGACGATCTGCGCTTGGAAGAAGCCCAGGTCGTCGTAGGCCGAGGGCAGGTGCACGAGCGACCACCCGGGTGGCAATTCGAAACTCACCGGGCCACGGGCGTCACCCGAACGCGCCCACGGATCAGGTGTGGGCTCGGGAGTCTGCGTGGGCTCGGGGGACGGCGTGGGTTCCGGGGTTGCGGTCGGCGATTCCGATGTCGGCGGCGCCGCGGTCGCTACGGGATCGGGCGTTGGTTCAGCCGCGCAGCCGGCGAGCAGGATCGCACCGCACAGCGCCAGCGCAGCGCAGACAGAAGAAGTTCGCATGCGCTCACAGTAACGCGCGCGGGCGAAACCCGCGGAGGGGCTAGCGGTAATTGACGAACTGGAGCGCGACGTCGATGTCGGCGCCCTTGAGCAGCGCCATCGTCGCCTGCAGATCGTCTCGACTCTTCGACGATACGCGCAGCTCGTCGCCCTGAATCTGCGACTTCACACCCTTCGGCCCCTCGTCGCGAATCAACTTGTTGAGCTTCTTCGCGGTCGCCTGATCGATGCCCTCCTTGAGCTGGGAGTCGATGCGGTACTCCTTGCCGCTGGCGTAGGGCTCGCCGGTGTCGAGCGACTTGAGCGAGAGACCCCGCTTGATGAACTTCGAGTGGAGCACGTCGAGCACCGCGTTCGCGCGCTCTTCGGTGTTCGCCTTAATCTGGATCTTCTCGCCCGTGAGGGTCACGTCGGCGCCGACGCCTTTGAAGTCGTAGCGCTGCTCGACTTCCTTGCGGGCCTGGTTCACCGCATTCTCGACCTCCATCGAGTCGATCTTGCTCACCACGTCAAACGAAGAATCAGCCATGGGACCAGAGTAATCGAATTGCGCGTCACGCTGTACCCGGCAGCGGGCACCCGCGATTCCGACGCACATTGAATCAGCAAAGGTGATGTCAACTATAAAAATCTTGAATGAGTTGCTAGGCTGTTGGGGTTCATCGGGGGAACACCGCAGCACCGCCACCATCGGCGAGAGCGCGCTCACCGGCCCAGGGGCCGGTGGTTCCCCGCGCCCGCAGTCGAAAGGATTCTTCACCGTGTCCACCACCCCGGCAGCCCCTCAGCAGGCACGCCGCCTTCCGCGCTGGATGACCAACTTCGGTTGGCAGATCCTCGCAGCCCTCGTCGTCGGTCTCGTGCTCGGCGGCATCGCAATGTCGCTCGGCCCCGATGCCGAGGGCAACCCCAACGGGCTGCACGCGACACTGTCGACCATCGGCAGCAGCTACGTCTCGCTGCTGCGCGCGGCGGTCATTCCGCTCGTTTTCACCGCGATCGTGTCGAGCATCGTCGGCCTGCGCAAGGTGACGAACGCCGCCCGTCTCGCCGGTCAGACGCTGCTGTGGTTCGCGATCACCGCTCTCATCGCGGTGACTATCGGCATCGTGCTCGGCGTGACCTTCCGCCCGGGCGCCTCGGCCTCGCAGACGGCACTCACCCCCGAGGCGCCGCACTCGGTCGGCACCTGGTGGAACTTCCTGATCGGCCTCGTCCCGTCGAACTTCCTCGGCCTCGGGGTATCGGGCAGCGTCACCGACGGCTCGTTCAGTGGCAGCGCCAGCTTCAACGTGCTGCAGATCATCGTGATCTCGGTCGCGGTCGGCATCGCCGCACTCAAGATCGGCGAGAAAGCCGAGCCGTTCATCGCGCTCACCGAATCGGCGCTCGCCATCATCCAGAAGGTGCTGTGGTGGATCATTCGCATCGCCCCCATCGGCACGATCGGCCTCATCGGCAACGCCGTCGCCGAGTACGGCTGGGACAAGATGGGGTCGCTCACCTGGTTCGTCGCCGTGCTCTACATCGGTCTCGCGCTCGTGCTGTTCGTCGTCTACCCGATCCTGGTGAAGGCGCATGGCCTCTCGGTCAAGCAGTACTTCTCGGGAGTCTGGCCCGCAGTGCAGCTCGGATTCGTGAGCCGCTCCTCGATCGGCACGCTGCCGCTGACGCAGCGAGTGACCGAGCGCAACTTCGGAGTGCCCCGCGGGTACGCGTCATTCGCGGTGCCGCTCGGCGCCACCACCAAGATGGACGGTTGCGCCGCGATCTACCCCGCAGTTGCTGCGATCTTCATTGCGCAGTTCTTCGGCATCGATCTCACCATCGTGCAGTACCTGCTCATCGTGGTTGTCTCGGTCGTGGGTTCCGCAGCCACCGCCGGCACCACCGGCGCCACCGTCATGCTGACGCTCACGCTGTCGACGCTCGGCCTGCCGCTCGAGGGCGTGGGCCTGCTGCTCGCGGTCGACCCGATCATCGACATGGGCCGCACCGCGGTGAACGTCGCGGGCCAGGCACTCGTGCCGACGATCGTCGCCAAGCGCGAGGGCATCCTCGATCTCGATCTCTACAACGCGCCGCGCCAGGGAGTCGCATTCAGCAACGACGACGCTGACGAGCGCGAGGGCACGCAGTCGGACGCCGCCGAGCAGTCCGCAGCCTCCGAGCGGGAGACCGCCCGCGCGTAAGCGCTCCGGCGACGCACCACCTCGAAGCCCCGTTCCGGCCACCGCCGGAACGGGGCTTCCGTCGTTTCCGGAAGATTTTCCGCCCGCGCGGAAAAGACCTTATTGGCGGGCATCGCCGCACCGGCAGCACAATGAGGTCGACCCTGGCAAAGGAGGCGGAATCATGCAGGAGAAAGCGCGCGTACTGCTCGTGTGCGGCGCTGGCGCGTCCAGCCAGTTCATCGCCCTGCGTCTCCGCGGCCGACTTGCCGAGCACGATCCGGCCATCTCCGTCACGGCGATCCCGCTCGATCTGCTGCCCGAGCAGCTCTCGTCAAGCGCCGCACCCGCGCTCGTCTATCTGGGCCCGCATCTCGCGCCCGAGGCCACTGCGCTGCGCACGGCCCACCCCGATGCCTGCGTCATCGTCATGACCGACGCCGAGTACGGCGACGCGACCGGCGCACTGCCGCACCAACGCATCGCCGCAGAACTTCACCTCACCGACCCCCGCTCCCCTCGAGAAAGCACCGATCATGGCTGAACGCAGCACCACCGTCCGATCCGCACACGGCCTCCACGCCCGCCCCGCGGCCCTCTTCACGCAGGCGGTCGCCGCGACCGGATCCGCAGTCACCATCCAGAAGGCCGGCGGCTCACCCGTCGACGCGGCGAGCATTCTCGGTGTGCTCTCGCAGGGCATCAACCACGGCGACGAGGTCGTGCTCACCGCCACGGGCGGCGACGAGGAGGCGGCGCTCGACACGCTCATCGCGCTGCTCGAAACCGACCACGACGAGGCCTGAGGCCGATCCCGCTCCGGGCCGCGCGCAGCGACCCCACCCATCCGTCTCCGAGGAGGACCCCATGCAGCTGACCGGCACCGGCATCGGACGCCGCACCATTACCGGCCCGGCCGTCCGGATGCCCGACCCGTTGCCCGCTCCGGCGAGCACGCCGAGCACGCTCGGAGCGGAGGCCGAGCTCGGCCGCGCGACCGACGCACTCGCCGGGGTCTCAGCCGAGCTCGCAGAGCGCGCTGATCGCGTCAGCGGTGCCGCGCAGGGCGTGCTCCTCGCGCAGTCGCAGATGGCGAACGACCCCGCGCTGCGCACTGAGGTGCAGCAGTTGCTCGACGGCGGAGCCACCGCCGAGTCAGCCGTATTCACCGCATTCGCCGCCTACCGCGACATGCTGCTCGGCCTCGGCGGCTATCTCGCCGAGCGCGCGACCGACCTCGACGACATCTCGCAGCGGGTGCGCGCTCGCCTGCAGGGGCTCCCGGCACCCGGCGTGCCCGATCCGGGCCACCCGTTCGTGCTCGTGGCGACCGACCTCGCGCCGGCCGACACCGCCCTGCTCGACCTGACGCAGGTGCTCGGCCTCGTGACCAGCGAGGGCGGGCCCACCTCGCACACCGCGATTCTCGCCCGCGAGCAGTCACTCCCGGCGCTCGTCGGGGTCAGCGGTGCCGAGGGCATCACCGACGGCCAGACGCTCATCGTCGATGCGGCGGCGGGCACCGTGGTCGTCGATCCGACAGACGCAGAGGTCGCGGCGGCGCAGGATCGCATCAGCTCACTCGACGAGGCCGCTTCGGCACCCATCACCCCCGGCGCTCTCGCCGACGGCACCCTCGTACCGCTGCTCGCGAACCTCGGCAACCCGTCGGGTGTCGCCCGCGCCATCGAGCTCGGTGCCGAGGGCGTCGGACTCTTCCGCACCGAATTCCTCTTCTTGGACGCCGACCGCGCCCCGACCGTCGCCGAGCAGCAGGAGCAGTATCGCGCCGTGCTCGCCGGGTTCCCGGGTCAGAAGGTGGTCGTGCGCCTGCTCGACGCCGGCGCCGACAAACCGCTCGCGTTCTTGAACGACGCGCACGAAGAGAACCCGGCGCTCGGCGTTCGGGGGCTTCGCGCACTGCGCGCCCACGAGTCGATCCTGCGTGACCAGCTCACGGCACTCGCAGCGGCCGATGCCGAGACCGACGCCGATCTGTGGGTCATGGCGCCCATGGTCGCGACGGTCGAAGAGACCGAGTACATCACCGCGCTCGCCCACGAGCTCGGCCTGCGCACGGCCGGCGTCATGGTCGAGGTCCCGTCGGCAGCACTGCTCGCCGACCATGTGCTCGCGGCCACCGACTTCGCATCGATCGGCACGAACGATTTGACGCAGTACACGCTCGCCGCCGATCGCGTGCTCGGTTCGGTGGCGCAGCTCCAAGATCCGTGGCACCCCGCCGTGCTGCAGCTCGTCGCCCGTGTCGGCGCTGCAGGACGCGCGCACGGCAAGCCCGTCGGTGTCTGCGGCGAAGCCGCCGCAGATCCGCTGCTCGCCGTGGTGCTCGTCGGCCTCGGAGCCACCTCGTTGTCCATGTCCCCGGCCGCGCTCGCAGATGTGCGCGCCGAACTGGCGCGGCACACCCCGTCCCAGGCGCAGGCCCTTGCGGCCCTCGCACTGCAGGCGTCCGGCGCTGCCGAGGCGCAGGCCGCAGTCCGCGCCGCCATCACCCACCCCCATCACGAAGGAACCGACGCATGACCACCCAGACCACCCCCGCCAGCGGCGGGGCCCGAATCGCAGTGCAGCGATTCGGCACCTTCCTCTCCGGCATGATCATGCCGAACATCGCGGCGTTCATCGCCTGGGGCTTCATCACCGCCCTGTTCATCAAAGACGGGTTCCTCCCCGTTCCCGAGCTCGGCGGCTTCCCCAGTGCCGATGGCACTGAGCACACCGGCCTCGTCGGGCCGATGATCACGTATCTGCTGCCCCTCTTGATCGCGAACACCGCCGGCCGCATGGTCTACGACACTCGCGGCGGCGTGGTCGCCACGATCGCCACTGTCGGCGTCATCGTGGGCTCCGACATCCCGATGTTCCTCGGCGCGATGATCATGGGTCCCCTCGCGGCCTGGCTCATGAAGCAGGTCGACAAGATCTGGGACGGCAAGATCAAGGCCGGCTTCGAGATGCTGGTGAACAACTTCTCCGCCGGCATCCTCGGCATGCTGCTGGCCATCGTCGGCTTCTTCGCCTTCGGCCCGGCGTTCGCGGCGGTCTCGAAGTGGCTCGAGACGGCTGTCGACTGGCTCTACGGCATGGGGCTGCTGCCGCTGCTCTCGATCATCGTCGAGCCCGCCAAGGTGCTGTTCCTCAACAACGCCATCAACCACGGCGTCTTCACCCCGATCGGCACGCAGCAGGCCCTCGAGACCGGCAAGTCGATCCTCTTCCTCGTTGAGGCGAACCCCGGCCCGGGCCTCGGCATCCTGCTCGCCTTCTCGATCTTCGGCGTCGGTATGGCCCGCGCCTCGGCTCCGGGAGCCGCCATCATCCACTTCTTCGGCGGCATCCACGAGATCTACTTCCCCTACGTCCTCATGAAGCCGATGATGATCATCGCCGCGATCGCCGGCGGTGCGACTGGTGTCGCGACCAACGCGCTCTTCGGCAGCGGCCTGCGCGCTCCCGCGGCGCCCGGCTCGATCATTGCCGTGCTCGCCCAGACGGCGAGCGACAGCTACGTCGGTGTGATCCTCTCCGTCGTGCTGTCGACGCTCGTATCGTTCCTGATCGCCGCGGTGATCCTGCGCGCCTCGCGGAAGCGCGACCTGGCTGCAGAGGGTGCGGGCGACCTGAGCGAGGCCATCGCCCAGACGCAGGCCAATAAGGGCAAGGAGAGCTCGGTGCTCGGCGGCCTCGCGGGCTCCGGCGCCGCGACTGCCGCCGCATCGACTCCGGCCGCGGTCGCCGTGGCTGAGGCCGACGCCGCGGGCGCAGACGCCCCGAGCGCCCCGATCTCGAAGATCATCTTCGCCTGCGATGCGGGCATGGGATCGAGCGCCATGGGTGCCACCGTGCTTCGCAACAAGCTGAAGTCGGCCGGGATCACCGGCGTCGAGGTCACCAACCGTGCCATCGCGAGCCTGAACCCCGGCGACGCGCAGCTCGTCGTCACGCACCGCGACCTCACCGAGCGCGCACGCACCCGCATCCCGGAGGCGCTGCACGTGTCGGTCGAGAACTTCATGGCGAGCCCCCGCTATGACGACGTGATCAACCTGGTCGGGCGATCCTCCGCCGATCAGGCCTGAGCGCCCGCACCCGCTACGAAAGGAACCACCCCATGTCTGAGATTCTGAGCCCGCAGAGCGTCGTCGCCGCCGGAACCGCGCGCGACCGCGACTCCGCGATCCGCGAAGCCGGTGCGCTGCTCGAGTCGGCGGGCGCCGTCTCGCCGGCGTACATCGACGCGATGCTCGAGCGGGAGGCCTCCGTGTCGACCTACATGGGCAACTTCCTGGCGATCCCGCACGGCACGAACGAGGCGAAGGGCGAGATTCGTCGCTCGGCGCTCTCGTTCGTGCGGTACGCGGAGCCCATCGACTGGGACGGCAATGACGTGCGGTTCGCCGTCGGCATCGCCGGTCAGGGCGATGAGCACCTCGAAATCCTGTCGAAGATCGCGGTGCTGTTCTCGGATGCCGACGCGGTCGAGCGTCTGCTCGCACTGCCCGACGCCGAGTCGCTCACCGCCGCGCTGAGCGAGGTGAACGCGGCGTGACCGCCGTCCATTTCGGCGCCGGCAACATCGGTCGCGGCTTCGTCGGGTTCCTGCTCGGCCGGGCCGGGTACGAGCTCGTCTTCGCCGACGTCAACGCGGAGCTGATCGGGGCGTTGGCAGCTGCCGACAGCTATCGAGTGCATGAGGTCGGTGCGGAGTCGCAGACCCACGAGGTGTCGGGATTCCGGGCGATCGACAGCAGCGCCGACGCAGGTGCGGTGGCGCGCGAGATCGCCGCCGCAGAGATCGTCACCACCGCGGTGGGCCCGAACATTCTGCGCTTCATCGCCCCGCACATTGTTGCGGGCCTGCGCGAGCGGCCCGCTGACGCTCCCCGTCTCGCCGTGCTCGCGTGCGAGAACGCGATCGGCGCGACCGACCTGCTGGTCGAGCAGATGCGGGCGCTCGTGTCCGCCGATGAGTGGGATGCGCTCGCCGCGCGGGCCATCTTCGCGAACACGGCGGTCGACCGCATCGTGCCCGTGCAAGATCCGGGCGCGGGCCTCGACGTCACCGTCGAGACCTACTTCGAGTGGGCGATCGAGTCGGGTCCGTTCGGCGACGGTCGGCCCGAGATCCCCGGCGTCACCTGGGTCGAGCGCCTCGAGCCCTACATCGAGCGCAAGCTGTTCACCGTGAACACGGGCCACGCGACGACCGCATACGTGGGGCGTCGTGCCGGGTACTCCGAGATATCTGAGGCGATCGTCGCCCCTGAGGTGCGCGAGCGAGTGCTCGCCGCACTGCGCGAGACGAAGGAGTTGCTGGTGCGCGAGCACGGCTTCGACCCCGACGAGCAGGAGGCCTATCTGCAGCGCATCCTCGTGCGCTTCGAGAACCCGCACCTCACCGACACCCTGCAGCGCGTCGGGCGGCAGCCGCTGCGGAAGCTCTCGCGTCACGAGCGCTTCATCGAACCGGCGAGTCGTCTCGCGGCGCTCGGCGTGCAGCCGACGGGCCTGCTTGCTGCCATCGACGCGCTCCTCGCGTTCGACGTCGCCGACGACCCCGAGAGTGTCGAGCTGCAGCGCCTGCGCACCGAGCTCGCACCCGCAGAGTTCGTGGAACGCACGACCGGCATCACCGACGGAGAACCCCTGTTCGCGGAGCTCGTCGCGGTCGTGGCGGGATCCGCCTCCGCGTAGCGCCCGCCCCCATCGGCGGGCCGGAGCCGCTAAGGTTCCGGCTCGTCGATGAGCAGCGCCAGTTGCTCGACGAGGCTTTCGAAGTCGGTGACCGTGCGCCGCAGGTGCGTCACGCGACCCGGCTGGGAGAACACGCCGACGAGCTGCTCGAACAGGCTTTGGAACAGGCCGCGATCGGCCCGGGCGAAGGCGATCTGGCACACCAGGTGCACCTCTGCACCGTTCCACGCGATCGGCGCATCCGAGAGCAGCACGGCGATCGCGGTGCGCCTCGCCTCCATCGTCATTGTGTGCGGCACCGCGACGGCGTCGGCGAACACCGTCGACGACATGCGCTCGCGCTCGAGCACGCCCGGCACGAAGTGCTCGTCCACGACGCCGGCGGCCGCCATCGACGCCCCGAGCGCGGTGATCGCGTCGGTCGCGTCCGCGACACCCGGCGGGTTGCGGAAGAACATGTCGGGGCTGAGGTGCTGCAGCAAGTGCAGTCGGGTGCTCTCGCGCCGACGACGGCGCTTCACGCCGCGGATCATGCGCCGCAGCCGCTGCACGTCGGTGTCTGAGAAGAACGGTTCGATGAGCAGCACCGAGTCTTTGTAGGCCGACGGGGGCACCGTGGTCACGATCAGCTCAGTGCTGAGCTGCTCCCACGATGCCTCGGCGCTCGAGACGACCGCCGCGATCTCGATCTCGGTACCGAACGCGGCCTCGATGCGATCGCGCAGCAGCTGGTGCATGCCGTAGTAGTTCGGGCACACGAGTGTGCAGCTCACCGGCCACTCGTCGCCGGCGTCGCGCATCATGTGCGCACCGACGTGCAGCGCGATGTAGGCGATCTCGTCGTCGTCGAGCGACACGTCGAAGGCCTGCTGCAAACCGCTCGCGATGTAGACGGCGACGTCGTAGACCACGGGGTACCCCGATTTGATCGCGGCCGTCACCGGGTTGTGCTGCACTGCGCGATCGCGGGATCGGGCGAGCACGTTCGACACGTGCGCGGTCAGGCGCTGCAAGAACTCCTCGCCGTCGAGCGGCACCGAATAGTTGCGCGCGGCCGTGGCGACGACGTCGCGAACGACGTGCTCGACCTCGGGCGACGGGCCCCCGGCCCCCAGGTGACGCGCGACCGTCGGAGTTGCGGCCCGCGAGCTCAGCATCACCGTGGCCTGCACGAGCTCGGCTTCCGGGATTGCTGGCGCGACGTGGCGCTCCAGCAGTGCTTGCAAGATCTCGCGCAGCAGTTGCTCGTGCGGCGCCAGTTCCTCGCGCACCGGCCGATCGAGCACGCGCCCCGCACGGATGCGCACCGCAGCGACCACGAATTCGAGGAGCACGTCGGGCAGCGTCAATTCGTTGACCTGGAAGCCGTTGGCGTCGAGAGCCGCACTCAACTCGCGATTCAACGCGGGGAGGCCGGGAACGCCGAATTCGGCGGCGATCTGCGCGAGATTCAGGTACCCCGAGGCGTGCGCGTCGCGGTGCATCCGAGCGATGAGGCGACGGCGCTCCGGCTCGTCGCCGCGCACCACCAATCGCCCGTTGACGCGGGCGAGGGAAAGGCCGTGCTCGGCCAGGAGGGAGCGCAGCGACGGGAGTTCGAGTTCGACGGTCGGATCGCTGACGTGGAACCGCTCGGCCAGGTCTGAGACGGTCGGCGCCTGGTCGTCCGTCGGATCAAGCAGCGCTTGAGCGAATTGCAGCGTGCGCACCGGGCGCCGGGCGCCGTCTTCTCGGGGCAGCGACAGCGCCGCGAACGCAGCGGCGTCGATGCGGTAGCCGCGATCCGACGATGCAATCAGTGCGTCCCCGTGATCGTGCTTCAGCGTCGAGACATAGTTGCGCACGGTGCGAGTGCTGACGCCGAGCGCATCGGCGAGCTCGAGCGCCCCGGCCCAGTCGTCGCGGTCGGCGAGCAGCCGCAGCAGGCGGCTGTGCTTGTCCGAGATGGTCGCCACCCCTCCACTGTACGGCGTCGCGCTCGAGGCGCCCGTGCAACCCGGGCGTCCAGAGCCTTGCCAGTGTCGGTGGTCCGTGTCAGAGTCAGAACCACCGACCACGGGCGAGGCCCCAGCCGAACGGAGACCCCATGCAGTTCATGCTCATCATGCGCGCGACCGACGAAGCCCTGGCCGCCGCGGCCGAGGTTCCCTTCACCGAGATGATCGAGCGGGTCGGCCGCTTCAACGAGGCCATGATCGAGGCGGGCGTCATGGCCGGCGGCGGCGGGCTGGCGCCGGCCGAAGAGGGCCGAGTCGTCGATTTCTCCACCACCCCGCCCACCATCATCGAGGGCGGGTACGGCACCACGGAGTCCCGCTTCAATGGGTACTGGATCATCGATGTGCCCACCATCGACGATGCAGCCGAGTGGGCCGCGCGCGCTCCGCTCGACCCGGGCAATCAGCTCGAGGTGCGCCGCATTCCCGGGGCCGACGAGTTCCCCGAAGACAACGAGTGGGTGCAGAAAGAAAAGGAATGGATCGAGCAGGGCCAGGCTGACGCGCACTGACCCTGCTCGATCTCACCCGCGATGCGGCTGCCGTTCGCTCAGCGCACGGCAGCCCGTCGCATCGCGAACCAGGTGACGGCGAGCGCCGCGACGATCACGGCGATCGCTCCGACGGCGAGCCCGCCGCGAGTGACGCCGGCGATCAGCTCGGGCAGTTGGGGCGCGAGCAGCAACAGCAGCACCGCCAGCACGAGGCCGAGACTCGCCCCGACAATCGCGGGTCCCTTCGCACCGAAGCGCACCCAGATCGCTCCGAAGAAGCCGCCGATCGTCAGACAGAACCACACGCCCAAGAACGCGGTTACGCCGAGCACCCACGGGTTTCCGGCACCCACCGCGTAGGTGTCGAGCACGTATACCGACGCGAACCAGTGCCCCGTGGCGAGTTCAATACCGAGCAGCACCACGAGCAGCACCGCGATGTAGAGCGACTGCAGCAGGTTCGCGAGCGCCGTGCCGAGAATGAAGTTGCGCCGCGTCGTGCCCAGTGCCAGCGCGAACGGGTAGGTCGTCGCGACGGCTTGCACGCCGTAGTAGATGAGGAAGCCGGGCAGCGACCAGACAATCCCGCTGTTCCAGCGCGCACCCTCGATGTAGTCGGCGGTGCTGGTCGCGCCGCCCGCGCGCTGAATGGCGAGCGCGATGACGACCGAGACGACCATCACCAGCGCGAGAATCACGACGGGAACTCCGATGAAGCTCCCGAGCTTGTTGGTGTGGAGCCTCGTGACTTTCACAACGCGGTTCATGCTGCGCTCCGTTCTGTGTGCAGTTCGGCCGGGGCGTCCGTCGCGGTGTCGCCGAGGCCGTACGCGGCGACAAGATCTTGCAGTGAGACGGAGCTGAGTTCGAGGCCGCCCGCGGCGGCGCGATGGTCGGCGGTGAGGCTCTCATCGACGACCGCGGTCGCGAGACCGCCGATGCGTCGCCGAGAGAGCACCGGACGCCCGACGAGGAAGGCATCGACCTCGCTCGACTTGCCTGCGACCTGGAAGGCGCTCCCCCGCATCTCATCGACGTCGTCGTGCCGCACGACGCGACCCTGATCGATCACGATGACGCGTTCGAGCAGTCGGTCCATCTCATCGATGAGGTGCGTCGACAGCACGATGGTGCGCGGGTGCTCCGCATAGTCGTGCAGCAACTCGTCGTAGAAGATCGCCCGGGCGGTCGCGTCGAGTCCGAGGTACGGCTCGTCGAAGAAGGTAATCGGTGAGCGAGAGGCCAGACCGAGCACGATGCCGAGCGCCGAGAGCTGACCGCGCGAGAATTTCTTGATCACCGGCTTCTCCGGGATGCGGAATGCCTCGATGAGGCGGTCGGCCGTGGCTTGCTCCCAGTTGGGGTACGAGAAGCGCGCCGCGCGAATGGCCTGCTTGAGCGTGTAGTCGTCGGGATAGCGCTGGTTGTCACGCACGAAGCACATCTGCTCGATCGTCTCGGCGCGTTCGAACGGGTCGTGCCCACCGACGGAGACGCTGCCCGAGCTGGGGCGATCCTGCGCGGTGATCAGCGACATGAGCGTGGTCTTGCCCGCGCCGTTGCGGCCGAGCAGCCCGGTGATGGTGTTGGCGTGAATCTGCACCGTGACGTCGTCGAGCGCGGTGCCGCCGCGGTACCTGCGCGTCAGGCCGCGGGTGTCGATGGCGATCTGGTTCATTGTTCCGTTTCCTGTTCGATCAGTCGGATCACGTCGGTGGGGCCGAGGCCGAGTGCTGCGGCTTCGGTGAGCAGCGGGCGCACGAAGCGTTCGGCGAGCCCTTCCTGCCGTTCTGCGGCGATGCGGGCGCGGGCGCCCGGCGACACGAACATGCCGATGCCGCGTCGTTTGTAGAGGATCTCCTCGTCGACGAGACGGCCGAGCGCCTTGCCCGCCGTGGCGGGGTTGATGCGCATGTGCGCGGCCAGTTCGTTCGTCGAGGGAACCTGTTCGTCTTCGTCGTAGGTGCCCCGCAAGATGTCGTCGGCGAGGCGGTCGGCGAGCTGGAGGAAGATCGGTCGATTGTCGTCGAACACTCCTCACCTCGTTTCGGTCGGGGCCGCTGCAACGTCGGGCCCGACATCGCAACTTCCTGGGTTAGTTACTTCACTAATGAACCTAGGGACCGCGACGCAAATTGTCAACCACCCTTGCAATTGATTCATCTGATGAACTAGCGTGGGGGTGCCTCGGCGCGTGTGCAGCGCGCCCGGGCGCCAACGCTTCCCCGCACGACGAAGGACCCGCATGCCCGCCAGCAATATCGCCGTCGCCCACGCCGACACTGGACTCGTCACGGCCGAGGTCGTGCGGGCTGATCGCATCTCGCCAAACTTTGTGCGGCTGACGGTCGCCGGCGATGAGCTGGCACGGTGGCGCGACCTCGGCTTCGATCAGTGGTTCCGCCTCGCGATCCCGGTCGCCGGCGACGCCACGCGCTTCGATCGCATGGCCGACAAGTTCGACATGCGCGGGTACCTGAAGTTCCTCACCCTCCCGAAGGCCACGCGTCCCGAGATCCGCAACTACACGGTGCGCGAGTTCCGCGCCGATGCGCGAGAGATGGACATCGACTTCGTCGTGCACGAATCCGATGACCCCTCGCACGCAGGCGTCGCCGCACCCTGGGCCGCGTCGCTGCCCATCGGCGCGCGCGTCGCTCTCATCGACCAGGGTTGCGGGTACCGCACCGTCGAGAACGCCGACCGCGTCGTGCTCGTCGGCGACGAGAGCGCTCTGCCCGCTGTGCTCGGCATTCTGCGCGATCTGCCGCGAGACGCGGTCGGGCACGCCATCATCGAGGTACCGAGCGATGAGGATCGCCAGCCCGTCGAAGCTCCCAGCCGCGTCTCGGTGCAGTGGCTCGTGCGCGAGCACGGCGCGCGCCCCGGCGCTGCGGCGCTCGACGCACTGCGGGCGCTCCCCGTCGAGGCGACCGAGGGCACGGTGTCGGCGTTCGTCGCCGGTGAGCAGCAGCTTGCCACCGGCGGGCGCCGCTTCCTCGTGGGCGAGCGCGGCGTCGCCAAGCAGGCCATCGACTTCTGCGGGTACTGGCGCGATCGCTGAGCATCGCCTCCGGTTCACCACCCGCCTCTGGATTCCCGGCCGCTTGCCTCACTAGGGTGAGCAGCACGGCGAGGCTCCTCCCGGTGCCGCGACCACGCCGGGCAGAAGGAGATCCGCCATGTTCCGCGATGCCGCACCGAAACGACGCATTCCCGATCGCGGCATGGAGCCACGCGACGCCTACCACGCCGTGCACGACGAGACCATGCTCGACGGGAACGCGCGCCTGAACCTCGCCACGTTCGTCACCACCTGGATGGAAGACGAAGCCGCCGAGCTCTACCGCGACGCGTTCGACAAGAACATGATCGACAAAGACGAGTACCCGCAGACCGCCGAGATCGAGCAGCGTTGCCAGCGCATCATCGCCGACCTCTGGAATGCCCCGGATCCCGATGCGGCACCGGCGACCTCGACGATCGGCTCCAGCGAGGCCTGCATGCTCGCCGGCATCGCCCTGAAACGACGGTGGCAGCATCGGCGCGAGGATGCCGGACTCGACACGACTCGGCCGAACTTGGTGATGTCGAGCGCGGTGCAGGTGTGCTGGGAGAAGTTCTGCAATTACTTCGAGGTCGAGGCGCGGTACGTGCCGGTATCGGCGGATCACCCGGCCCTCGACGGCAGCGCGCTCGACGCGGTCGTCGACGAGCACACGATCGGCGTCGTCGGCATCCTCGGCGTGACCTACACCGGAGCATACGAGCCGATCGCCGAGATCGCGGCGGCGCTCGACGAGATCGAACGCGCGCGCGGCATCGACGTGCCGATTCACGTGGATGCCGCGTCGGGCGGCATGGTCGCGCCGTTTGTGCAGCCGCCCCTCGAATGGGACTTCCGCGTGCCCCGAGTTGCGTCGATCAACACGTCGGGCCACAAGTACGGCCTCGTGTATCCCGGCCTCGGCTGGGTGGTCTGGCGCGACGCCGAAGCGCTGCCCGAGTCGATGGTGTTCCGCGTCAGCTACTTAGGCGGCGACACCCCGACGCTCGCGCTCAACTTCTCGCGCCCCGGGGCGCAGGTACTGCTGCAGTACTACCTGTTTCTGCGTCTCGGCCGAGCCGGCTACACCGAGGTGCAGGAGGGCTCGCAGCGCGTCGCGACGCACCTCTCCCACGCCATCGGCGAGATGCCGGCGTTCGAGCTCGTCAGTGACGGGTCGACGATTCCGGTGTTCGCCTGGAAGCTGCGTGAGGGGCACACCGATCGCTGGACGCTCTACGATCTCTCCGATCGCCTCCGCATGCGCGGATGGCTCGTGCCGGCGTACCCACTCCCGGCCGACCTCGAGGAGGTGACGGTGCAGCGCATCGTTGTGCGGCACGGGCTCACCCTCGACCTCGCGGAGTCACTGCTCGACGTGATCCGGGAAGAGACCGCGTATCTCGATTCGCTCGAGGCCCCGCTGCCGCGTCCCACCGCGCACCCCGCCTTCACGCACTGACGGGTGCAGGGTGTGGATAACAACGGCGTAATTCTCCACAGGGGTGTGGATGACTGTGAATAACTCTGGAAGAGCGTCCCGCCGAATTACGTCGAGATCCGCATCATTCCGGGCTTGTTGACCCATCACAGCATGTGAATTACACGGGTGTAATTACTCACAGCGCCGAGTGCGTGCTCAGGGACAATGTGGGGACAACCGGGCGTCGGCCGCCCTCCCGCGCGCCCGCCTCAGATGAGGCGAAGCTCCATCGCGCGGGTGACCGCCCGCGTGCGATCAGATACGCCAAGCTTCTCGTACACCCGCAGCAGGTGGGTCTTCACCGTGGATTCGCCGATGAACAATCGACCAGCGATTGCGGGGTTGCTGAGCCCCTCGGCTACGAGACGCAGAATCTCGGTCTCTCGGGGCGTCAACCGAATCGGCGCACCCGCGTTGCCCGGCGCTCCGCCCGCTGCGCGCAGCACCAGCTGCGCGGCGATCGACGGGGCCAATACGGTCTGCCCCGCTGCCACCGCGCGCACCCCGGCCGCGAGCTCCTCAGCGGGTGCCGCCTTCACAAGGTATCCGTTCGCCCCGGCTTCGATCGCGGCCAGAATCTGATCGTCCTCCTCATACGTCGTGAAGACGAGCACCCGTGGCGCCGCGTCAGCGAGATGCACCAGACGACGCGTCGCTTCGACCCCGCCCATGCCCGGCATCCGCAGATCCATCAGCACCACGTCGGGTGCGGCCTCGGCGACCAGAGCGAGTGCCTCCTCACCCGAGGATGCCTCGCCCACGACGACGAAATCGGGCTCCGTGGCGAGCAAGCCTGAGATCCCCGACCGCACGATGGGGTGATCGTCGACGACCAGTATCCGCACCATCACTGGGCCTCCCGTGACTCACGCGTGTCTGACGTGGGTGTGAGCGCGGTGCTTGGCACCGAGCCGGCGGCGGTGCCAATGCCAACTCCGGCGTCGGCAGCAGCACCAGTACCAGCACCGGCACCAGCACCAGCACCAGCGATCGGCAGCCGTGCTTCGAGACGAGCCCCGCGCTTCGGGCCCGCGCCGAAGCACACGGATCCTCCCGCGCCGCGGAAGCGATCGGCCAGCCCGGTCAGCCCGTAGCCGCCGACGTCGGCACCGTCCGCACTTTCTGGAGCCGGCCCGACCCCGTCGTCGTCGACCCGCAGCACCGCTTCCGCGTCGATGCGCACCAGCGTCACCTGCACCGAGGCTGCCCGGGCATGCTTGCGAGCATTCGAGAGCCCCTCTTGAGCGGCGCGCAGCAGCATGACCTGCTGCTCACGGTCGAGAGCGACGCCGCCCGACATCGAGTATTCGCACCGCACCTCGAGATCGGTGTCGGCCCGCAATCGTGCAGCGGTACGCTCGAGCGCCGCTTCCAACCCACCATCGCCCAGCGGCTGCGTCGTCGCGACCAGTGCACGCGCCTCTTGCAACGAATCCCGCGCCGCAGAGCGCACGCGGTCGAGCCGATCCCGCGCCACGACGGCATTGCCGGCGGCGAGCGCCCGATCCGCCTGCTCGCTGAGCATGACCAATCCCGTCAGCGTCTGCGTGAGGGTGTCGTGCAGGTCGCGCGAGAGCCGCTCTCGCTCCGCCGCCGCTCCCGCGGCCTCGGAGAGCGAGGCCACTTCGCGCTGCGAGCGGCGCAAGGCTTCGGCGACCTCGCGGTGCCGCTCCCCCGCGGCGAAGATGCGCGTGATCCAGGTGCCCATCGCTACTGCGAAAACGAATGAGACCGCCTGCACCGCGACTGCCGCGCCGATGCTGCTTCCGCCGCCGACCGACAAGCCGAAGCGCACGAAACCGAAGCCGAGCGACACCGCCAGCACCGCGCACCAGAGCACTGCCCAGCGGTAGCTTCGCGCGATGGTCCAGATGATCGGGTAGCCGATCGCCTGCAGTGTCGCGTATGACGGCACGATTGCCGTCGCAATGCCCATCAGCACGACGAGCCCGACGAGAAACACGGTGTCGCCGGCGCTCGCCGGCGCATCGCGGATCGCCCGGCGCAGCGCAGCGCGGCCGACCGCGGCATACCAGAGCGCGATCGCGACCAGGGCACCGAACGTCAGCACCAGCTCGGTCGCCGTGAGCTCAGCCGCCGGAGACAGCCCCATGATTCCGGCGCCCGCCATCACAACGAGCGTCAGGGCTACCCCCGCATCCCACCACCGCAGCGGATGCGCCTCTGCGGCGGTGGGAGCCTCCGGAACCGTCATGCGTTCACTCTCTCACGACCGGCGCTCACGACCGGCGCTCACGACCGGCGCTGCCATCTGAACGTGACGAGGCTCAGCACGAGACCAACCACCAGCCAGATGCCCAGATTCAGTGCGACGAGTCCCAGATCCCACGATTCGCCGAGTTCCTGCAGCTTGAAGTGATCGGGCAAGAACACGGATCGCATACCCTGCGCCAGCCACTTCAGCGGGAACAGACCGGCCACCTGCTGCAACCAATCGGGCAGCATCGAGAACTGCAGATACACCCCCGAGATGAACTGCAGCAGCAACACGATCGGCAGAATCACGGCGGTTGCGCTGCGCGACGAGCGCGGCAGGGCCGACAGCGCGACGCCGAGCAGGGCCATGGCGATGATCCCGAACCCGAACAGCCAGGCGAAACGCAGCCACAGTTCGGGGTCGGTGGGCAGTTCGACCTGGAATGCGACGACCGCGAACGCGGCGAGCAACGCGAATTGCGCCAGCGCGGTGACGAGGATCATGCCGATCTTGCCGATGAAGTAGCTCACGGGCGAGAGCGGGGTGCCGCCGAGTCTGCGCAACCAGCCGTCGCTGCGCTCGCGCGCGATGTCGGTGGCGAGGTTCTGCACGCCGATGAGCAGGAGCCCCGCGGCGGCCATGCCTGGCAGGTAGTACGCCGCCATCGTCACGCCGCCCGTGCCATCGGGCAGGGTGCCGACGTCGCCCGCCGACTGGAACGCCACCCCGAAGATGCCGAGCATGACGAGTGGAAACAGGAAGGTGAAGAAGACGGCGTCGGGAGTGCGGAAGTAGCCGCGCAGCTCGAAGCCGATGTTGGCGATGCCGGCGCGCAGGACCCCTGGGCCCCGACCCCCGGTCGCCGAGGGGGTGCCCGCGTCGGGGCCTGAGCGAGCTGTGGCGTGAGCGCCCTGCGCCGTCGTGTCGTTCGTGCTCATCGTTCCGCTCCGTTCGCGCCGATCAGTTCCAGATAGATGTCTTCGAGCGCCGGCCGACGCACTTCGAGCTCCGCGGGTCCCGTCGCGACCCCGATTTCACGTGCTTCGCGCACCAGCCGCTCGACGAGCAGCCCCGGCGCCGCCGTGCGCTCTTCGTGGCGCACCCCCGCGGCATCACGCCACGTCACGATCGGCGTGCGTGCATCTGCCCCGCCGAGTTGATCGGGGGTCGCCTCGGCCACGATACGCCCACCCGACAGCACGCCCACGCGATCCGCCAGGTATTCGGCCTCGTCGAGGTAGTGCGTGGTGAGCAGCACCGCGGCTCCCTCCACGGTCAAGCCTTCGAGCATCGCCCAGAACTGGCGTCGCGCCTCGGGGTCGAAGCCCGTCGTCGGCTCGTCGAGGAAGACGAGTTCAGGTCGCCCGACGATGCCGAGCGCCACATCGAGTCGCCGCTGCTGGCCGCCCGACAGCTTCGTCGCACGCGTCTTGGCGTGTTCGGTGAGCCCCACGAGATCGAGCACCTCGTCGACTCCCCGCGGGTTCGGGTACAGGGCCGCGAAATGCGTGATGAGCTCGCGCGGCGTGTACGGCCCCAGATCACCCGTCGACTGGGCGACGATGCCGATCCGCGACCGCCAACTGCGCGGCGCGCCGAGCGGGTGTTCGTCGAGCACGCGCACCTCACCTCGCGTCGCCTTGCGCACCCCCTCGAGCACCTCGATGGTGGTGCTCTTGCCCGCCCCGTTCGGGCCGAGCAGCGCGTACGTCTCGCCGCGAGCGATGTCGAGGTCGACGCCGTCGAGCACGACGCGGTCTCCGTAGTGCTTCGTGAGGCCGCGCACGCTGACGGCGGATCCGGTTCTCTCGTTCATGCTTCCAGCCTGCCGCGCAGCGAGGCGCCCCGGAACGACCGTTCGACTGATTCGGGGGTCCACCGATCGGTGGACCCCGCCCCGAGCTCTGAGCCGGGTCCCCTCCCGTCGCACCGGAAAAATTCCGTCGTGCGGGCTTTCCCCCCGGTTTCCCCTCCGATTGACGCAATTGCTCCGTCGCGACGAAACGCCGCTGCGAAGCCTCCCCGCGCCGACCTTCCGCCCACCAGCACCACAGCCCCCGAGTCGTAGGCTGAACCCATGAGCCAGCACGCCGCCGCCACCACCGAATCCACCGACTCCGAGGCGTCACGTGCCTTCGCCTCCGACAACTGGTCGGGCGCGCACCCCGAGGTGATCGAGGCGATCGCGCGGGCGAACGCGGGCCACGTGGCGGCCTACGGCGGCGACCCGTACACGGCACGCTTCCAGGAGGTCGCGCGGCAGCACTTCGGCGCCGATGCCGAGGCGTTTCCGGTGTTCAACGGCACGGGCGCGAACGTGCTCGCTCTGCAGGCGGCGCTGCCTCGCTGGGGCGCCGTGATCTGTGCGCGCACCGCCCACATCAACACGGACGAGGCCGGCGCCCCCGAGAAGACCGGCGGGCTCAAGCTCTTCGGCGTCGACACCCCCGATGGCAAGCTCACCACCGAGCTCGTGGCGCGCGAGGCCTGGGGCTACGGCAGCGAGCACCGCTCACAGCCGCTCGCCGTCTCGATCTCGCAGGTCACCGAACTCGGCACGGTCTACACCGCCGACGAGATCCGCGCGCTCGCCGATCAGGCGCACGAGCTCGGCATGGTGCTGCACGTCGACGGATCGCGCCTCGCCAACGCCGCCGCCCATCTCGGCACGACGCTCGGCGCCCTCACCACCGAGGCCGGCGTCGACCTGCTCAGCCTCGGCGGCACGAAGAACGGCTTGCTCGGAGCCGAGGCCATCGTCGTGCTGCGCCCGGGTGCCGCCTCAGGCATCCCGTTCTTGCGCAAGATCGACCTGCAGCTCGCCTCGAAGATGCGGTTCATCTCGGCGCAGCTCGTCGCACTCTACGAGGGCGATCTCTGGCTGCGGTCGGCGTCTCGCGCGAACGAGCTGGCGCAGCGCCTCGCGGCTGGCCTCCGTGCGCTCGAGGGCACCGTGCCCGGGTTCCGGATCGCCCAGCCCGTCGAATCCAACGCCGTGTTCGCAGAGCTCCCCGCTGAGGTCGCCGCGCGGGCACAGGCGCAGTTCGCATTCGGGGCGTGGCCGACGCAGCCGGGGCTCTATCGCCTCATGTGCGCGTTCGACACGACCGAGGCCGACGTCGACGCGCTGCTTGCCGCACTCAGGGGCGCGTAGCCGCCCGGCGCCTGCCTGCCGCTTGCCCGCCCGCCCGCCGCTTCGGTGAGAGATTCGGCTTCGGTGAGCCCGAATCCCCCAAAATCTCCCACCGAAGCCGAATCTCTCACCGAGGCGGCGGCACGGCGGCGTAGCAGCAACTGGGCACCGGGCGGCGGCACAGCAATAGCCTGGCGGCAGGCCAGCCCTACCCGATGCGGCGGGGCGACAGCCGTGCCAGGCCGACCGACAGAATCAGCGCCGCGACGACGCCGATGATCGGCGGGATGCCGATCCCGAATTCGCCGGCGACCCATGCGAGCGCGCACGACACCGCGTACACGCCGAGGTTGACCCAGTTCGCGCGCGGCAGTGACTCGCCCTGCGGCATCTGGGTCGAGCGCCAGCGCGCGAGATAGTCGCCGATGATGACGCCGCCGAGCGGCGGAATGAACGTGCCGAGCAGCCCGAGGTACTGCGGTAGGTGCTCGTTCACCCCGAAGAGCGCCAGCACGGTGCCGATGATCGACCCGATGATGACGAAGCGCGTCTTGCTGGGCTTCGAGAACAGCTCTGCGCCGGCGACGCCGAAGGAGTACGCCGCATCGGCGTTCGACTTCCAGAGGTTGCCGAAGAGCAGGAAGAGCCCCCAACCGACGAGCCCGAGGTTGAAGAGCACGAGCACGAAGTCGCCTTCGCCGAAGGTGATGGCGCCGATCGCGCCGAAGAAGATCATGAGGCCGTTGCCGATGAGGAAGCCGATGATGCACGCGAGCATGGCTTGGCGCCCCGAGCGCCCGAAGCGGGTCCAGTTGGGAGCCTGCGTGCCCGCGGAGACGAAGGTGCCGACGACCGCGGTCACGGCGACTGCGATCGGCATGGAGGCGTCGGGCTGCACGGCGGCGAGGCCGGCCCACCCGCCTACTTCTTCGAGCGAGCGGAACATCACCCAGAACGCCAGGATCAAGATGAGCGGCGTCGAGATGAGCGACACCCAGTACATGCCACGGTAGCCGTACACGGCGGTGGCGCACATGAGCGCGCTGACCACGATCATCACGGCGGCCTTCGCGGCGAAGCTCTCCCAGCCGAACGCCTGCGTGGTGAGCTCGCCGATGGTGCCGATGACGACGCCGTACCAACCGATCTGGGTGCCCCCGAGCAAGATCGACGCGAGCTTCGCTCCCCGAGTGCCGAGCGTGTAGCGCGCCATGACCACGGTGGTGAGCCCCGTGCGAGCGCCGATCCACCCCAGCACCGCGACATATGCGCCGAGCACGGTCGACCCGAGCAAGATGACGATGAGCAGATCGTTCAGCGCGAACGACTGCCCGAGCGCTGCACCCGCGAGCATGGTCGGCGTGAAGATGGTGAAGCCGAGCAGCACGACGACGAGCGAGAAGAATCCCTTGCGCGCGTGCAGCGGCACCGGGGTGACCGGGTAATCGCGGTCGATGACGGCTTCAGCGGCGTGAGCTTCGGCGGTCGCTGGCGCCGGATCGGCGATGCGCTCAGTGCGCTCCCCGCTCATCGGCCGCCCTCGGCGTCGATCGCATCGGCGGTCGCAGCGGCAGCGCCGCCGGCGAGCTCGCTCGTCTCGACCCCGATGTCTTCGGCCCACACCTCGGGGCGCTCGCTCATCATGCGGTCCATGAGCCCGATGCAGGTCGCATCGTCGGCGATCACGAGTTCGGTGCCATTGCTGACGAGCCATGACTCGGACGCTTCGAAGCTGCGGTTCTCGCCGATCACGATACGCGGGATGTCATAGAGCATGGCCGTGCCCGCGCACATCGTGCAGGGCGACAGCGTCGTGTAGAGCGTGCACTCGCGGTAGACGCTCGCCGGCAGGCGCCCGGCGTTCTCGAGACAGTCGGTTTCGCCGTGACGAATCACGCTGCCCATCTGCACGCGGCGGTTGCGGCCGACCGCCAGCACCTCGTCGCCGTCTGCCCCGTGCCGCACGAGCGCGGCACCGATGGGCACTCCGCCCTCGTCCCAACCGATCTGCGCCTGTTCGATGGCGAGGTCGAGATATGTGCGGTCTTGAGCAGAAATTGGCATACCTGCAATCTTATGGGCGGCCACCGACACCGAGCGTTGCCGATCAATTGCTGCAGCGCTTCAGTTCGCGTCGGGTGACGATAGCCGCGCCACTCCGATGAGCGGAGATTCAGGAAATCGCGGACCGTTCCGCAGAAAACGGTCCGCGATTTCCTGAATCTCCGCTATCTGGGCAAGGTGCCCCCAGCAAGCTCTTACACCTCGACAGTCACCCGCGCAGCCTCCGCCTCAAGCACCGCGGCAAGCTCACGCGCACGACTCCACATCGGCCAGTGCCCGGTCGGCAGGTCCACGACGTCGACGTGCGACAGCTCGGCAACCTCCGCGAACATCGGGTGCCCGTCGCGCGCGAGCTGCAGCACTTGCTCCACCGAGATCGAGCAGCACACGAGCGTCGTCGCCACCCGTCGCCGCGCGTCGTTGGTGAGCACGACGGGTGCCCGCAGCACCGGCCCGGGTTCGGCGACCGCACGCTCTCGGAACCGTTCGAGCACCGCTTCGCCGAGCCCCTCCAGGCTCGCCTGCTGCCCCAGCGCGTCGAACGGCGGCAGCGGCAACGCGTTCAGTCCGTCGGGCAGATCCGGCGCGAACGCACTGCCGGAGGCCACCGGCCCCGAATCGACCCACACAATGCGCCGCACTAGCTCGGGGGCCCGATCGAGCACGAGACTCACGGGCCCGTTCGCTCCGCTGTGGGCGACGAGGATCGCGGGGCGGTCCACGGCGACCCCCAGCCGCTCCATCTCGTGCACAATCGCGACCGCCTGGTCGTCGAGGGAACGGCTCTCGCGGTGCGGGTCGGCTGGGTCGAGCCCGGGCAGCGTCAGCGCGGCGACGGGGCGGCGCGAGGTCTCGAGGTGGGCGAGAACGTCGTCCCAGGCCCATGAGCCGAGCCAGTGTCCGGCAATCAGAATCATGGGCGAGGTGTGTGGTGTCGTGTGCATGCCTCTACTCTGCGGGCCACCCCAGGCATCAGTGTGTCACTATTTATGTCATGAATTTCGCGCGCATTGCGGCGGGCCGCAAGCAATGAAACGGTCTGAGCGCCTCCATGCGCTCTCAGAGATGCTGCATCGCGCCGGATCGCGCGGCGTCACCGCGGAGCGCCTCGCACGCGAATTCAGCGTGTCCGTGCGCACCGTCAAGCGCGATCTCGTCACGCTTGAGCGCAGCGGCGCACCCCTGTGGTCTCGGCCGGGCCCCGGCGGAGGCTACGGCCTGGCACCGGGATCGACGCTGCCTCCGATCACCCTGTCGCCCACCCAGGCGGTCGCGCTGCTCGCCGCGGTGTCGGCCGCGCGTGATGCGCCGTACGCCGACCTCGCGGCAGCGGGCATCGCGAAGATCGTGGATGCGCTCGACCCCCGCACCCGCGCGCGGGCCGATGAGCTCGCCGGGAGAGTCTGGGTCGACGCCGCGGTCCCCGCATCACGCGCCGTGCGTTCGGCACTGGAGCAGGCGATGGCCGAGCAGCGTGTGGCCCGCATCCGCTACACCGCCGGAGATGGGGCCACGACCCACCGCGACGTCGAGCCCGTGCTCTTCGCCTCCACGGGCGGCCAGTGGTATCTCATCGGCTGGTGCCGATTGCGCGACGCGATGCGCTGGTTCTCGCTCGCGCGGATCGAGCGGGCCAGTGTCACGAGTGCCCCGTGCACCGGCCATACGGTGGCAGAGGTCGGCGCTCCACGGGAGACGGCCCGGCCGGTATCCGCCGGGTGATCCGGCACCCGGCCCCGCTTCGGTGAGAGATTTGCCGATCAACTCGCTTCAGTTCGCGTCGGGTGACGATAGCCGCACGACTCCACGTCGCGGAGATTCAGGAAATCGCGGACCGTTCTGCAGAATACGGTCCGCGATTTCCTGAATCTCCGCGATCTGGGCCAAGGTGACCCCAGCAAGCGCTTACGCCTCGACAGTCTCCCGCGCAGCAGCAGCAGCCGCCGCCGCCTTCGCCCGGCGCCGACCCACGATCCGCCCGCGCACCGCGAACACCAGCACGGCGAGCAGCAGCGCGTACAGCGTGAGGGCGATCGGCCCCTGCACCAGCACGGAGAAGTCGCCGTTGGCGCTCATCGCGGCGTCGCGCAGGCTGGTCTCGGCGAGCGGCCCGAGCACCATGCCGATGATGAGCGGTGCGAGCGGGAAGTCGAGCGCGCGCATCAGGAACCCGACGATGCCGATGCCGAGCAGCATGATGAGGTCGAAGACCGAGCCAGACGTTGCGTAGATGCCGAGCGCGCAGAACAGCGTGATGCCGGCGTACAGGTACGGGCGCGGAATCAGCAGCAGTTTGGCCCACAGCATCGCGAACGGCAGGTTCAAGATGAGCAGCACGATCATCGCGATGAAGAAGCTGGCGAGCAGCACCCACACGAGGTCGGGCGCGCGCTCGAAGAGCAGCGGTCCGGGCTGCAGCCCGTACTGGCGGAAGGCGGCGAGCATGATCGCGGCTGTCGCGGAGATCGGCAGGCCGAGCGCGAGCAGGGCGCCCATCGCCATGCCGGTGGTCGAGTTGCCGGCCGCTTCGGGGGCGGCGAGGCCGCGAATGGCGCCCGTCCCGAAGCGGGGCGACTTGCGGCGCTGATCGAGGCGCTTCTCGAGGCCGTAGGCGAGGAAGGTCGGGATCTCCGAGCCGCCGGCCGGCACGACGCCGAAGGGCAGACCGATCGCGGTGCCGCGCAGCCACGCGGGCGCGGCCTCCTTGAACTCGGCCTTCGACAGCCACGGCCGACCCTTGGGGCGAATGAGAGACTTGTCGCTCATGTGCCGTTCGAGGCAGGCGACGTAGATGACCTCGCCGAGGGCGAGCACCGCGACGGTCACGGTGACAAGCGAGACGCCGTCGAAGAGGAAGGGCGAGTCGAGCGTGAAGCGCGGCGCCCCAGACGCGCCGTCGACGCCAATGACCGCGATCCCGAGCCCGATGAACAGGGCGGCGAGGCCCTTGACCGCGTTGTCGGTGACCACCGAGGAGGTCGCCGCGAAGGCGAACACGGCGAGGGCGAAGAACTCGGCAGGCCCGAAGCTCGACGAGAAGTCGGCGAGCGCGGGTGCGAGGAACACGACGAGGATCGACGCGATGAAGCCGCCGATGAACGCGCCGATGGCGGCCGTCGCGAGCGCCTGCGCCGCTTTGCCGTTGAGCGCCATCTTGTGGCCTTCGAACGTCGACGCGATCGCGGACGCTTGGCCCGGGGTGTTCATGAGGATGCCCATGGTCGAGTCGCCGAAGAGGCCGCCGAAGTAAACACCCGCGAACATGATGAACGCGGCGGTGGGCTCGAGCGAGAACGTGACGGGCAGCAGCAGGGCCACCGCCATCGACGAGCCGAGGCCTGGCATGACGCCGACGGCGGTGCCGAGCAGGCAGCCGACGAGCACCCAGACGAGGTTTTGCCAGGTGAGGGCTCCGGCGAAGCCCTCCATGAGAAGTTGCAGTGACTCCATGATCAGAACCCCCCACCCAGAATGCCCGAGGGCAGCGACATGCCGAGCGCCATGTCGAACGCGATGTAGGCCAGCGAGCTCACGGTGAGGCCGGTGACGAGACTGGCGATGGGCTTCTGCGACCCGAAGCCGCGCGCCACACACCAGAAGAGCAGCCCGGCGCCGATGATCCAGCCGAGCACATCGAGCAGTAGGGCGAACGCGAGAAACGAGCCCACGATCCAGGCGAGGGATCGCCAGTCGAGCTTCACCGCGCGCGTCGGGGCTGCGACCCCGTCACCGGCGTCCACCCCCGCGAGCCCCTCAGAGACGCCGCCCGCGGCGGTCTCGTGCTCCATGCTCAGCAGCTCGAAGTCGCCGAGGTCGCGGGTCGCCGCGGCGCGCTCGGCATCGGCGGCGCGCCGCTGCTTCAGCGCCGACAGCACGAGCAGGATCGCGAAGAGCACGAGGCCGCCCGCGATGATGGCGGGGAAGAAGCGCGGGCCGGGAAAGGCGGTGCCCTCGGGCACGCGCATCGTGAGCATGCCGTAGCCCAGGTAGGCCGCGAAGGCCACCAGCAACGCAGGCATGATGAGCTGTTTCAGCAGTTCCGCGGTGCGGCCGTCACCGGCGCCCAGCCGGATCTCCTCGCCGACGACCGCGGACATCGCGGTCGGGTTGCTCGAAGGCGTCATTGCCCCATCTCCTCGTACAGGCGGGCGATGCGGTCGCGTTCCTCGACGAGGAACGACTCCAACTCGTCGCCGGTGATCACTTGGTCGGTCCAGTGGTAGCGCTCGACCGCTTCGGCCCACTCGTCGGTCGCGAGCGTGTCTTCGACGAGTTCGGTGAGCCCCGCGGTCTCCTCGTCGGTGAGCCCCGCGGGTGCCGCGAGCATGCGCCAGTTCGCGAGCGTGATGTCGTAGCCCTGCTCCCGTGCGGTCGGAATGTCGATGCCGTCGACGGGCTCCTCGGCGACGATGGCGAGCGCGCGCAGGCGACCCGACTCGATCTGGTCGATGTTGTCGGGGTAGCCGCCGGTCGCCGCTTTCGCCGTTCCGTTGAGCAGCGCCGCCACGGCCTCGCCTCCGCCGTCCGACGAGATGTAGGTCGTGTCGACGGGGTCGATGCCTGCGGCGAGCGCGAGATCGGTCACGACGAGCTGATCGAAGGATCCGCCGCCCGTCCACGGAATCGACTTCGGGTCGGCCTTCCACGCTTCGACGAGGTCGTCGAGCGTTTCGTAGGGAGAGTCGGCGGGCACGACGATCACGTCGTACTCTTCGAACACGACTGCGAGCGAGGTGACATCGTCGAGGGTCGCGGCCGAGCCGTACTGGATGGTGGCGGCGAGCAGCCCGGTGCCACCGACAAGCATGGTGTTCGCCTGGCCCTCGAGCAGCGAGAGGTTGCCGAGCGCGATAGTGCCGCCGGCGCCCGGCATGTTGACGACCTGCACGTTGGCGCTCAGGCCGTTGGCGCGCTGCGCCTGCTGCATCTCGCGCGCAACGGTGTCCCAGCCACCGCCCGCAGCCGCCGGGGCGATGATGGTGAGCGACGAGTGGATGTCGCTGCCGAGTGCGGCCGAACTGATCGATCCGAAGGCGGCGACTCCGATGGCCGAGGCGGCGATGGCGCCGCCCACGACGCGGAGCACCGTGCGACGGGTGCGTCCTTGCGGTTTCTCTGTCATGTGCTTCCCTTCGCGCGGACTCCGTTGTGCCGCGCCGACTGCACCACGATGCCACCGGGCGCGAGCGCCGAGGCGCGCGACCGGCTTTGTGCTCATAGATGCTCACGCGAGCCAGATGGCGGAGTTGTAGAGTGTGCGCCATGCGCCTCACCAAACATGCTCACGCCACGATCGCGCTCGTCGACGGCAGCCGCTCGCTGCTGCTGGACCCGGGCACGTTCACCGCCAACGCGGGCGAGCTCATCGCTGCAACCGATGCCGTGCTCATCACGCACGACCACCCCGATCACTTCGACCCCGCATTGCTGCAGGCTGCGCTCGTCACCCGCCCCGAGCTGCGGGTCTGGGCGCCCGAGAGCGTGGTCGCCGCACTCGGGTCGCATGGTGGCCAGGTCACGCCGGTCGAGCCCGGCGATCAGTTCGACGCGGGCGGCTTCACCGTCGACGTCGTGGGTGGCACACACGCGGTGATCCACCCCGACATTCCGCTCATGAGTAACGTGGGCTATCTCATCACGAGCGACGCTACCGGCGCCGACGCGGTCTACCACCCGGGCGACTCCTACGTCGTGCCCGAGGCGCGCGTCGCCACGCTGCTCGCTCCGAGCTCGGGGCCCTGGACGAAGATGGAGCAGCTCATCGACTTCGTCCGCGCCGTCGCACCGAAGCGCACCATCCAGATCCACGACATGATGCTCAGCGACCTCGGCCGCGGGTCGTTCGCGCGCTTCACCCAGCAGCTCACCGGCAAGGAGCTGCTCACGCTCGCCGACGGCGAGTCGCTCGACGTGTGAGGCGCCCTGCGGTGATGAGCACGGGAGGATCGCCGGGAGTGGCTGCACGCAGCGCCTCTCCACGCTGGGCGACCTCTCGGTGGGCGCGCGTCGCGATCCTCGCTCTGCCGACCCTGCTCGTGCTCGCCGGCGTCGGAGTCACCGCGAGCATCGCGATCTCGGTGCAGGAGACCAGCATCCGCGAGGCGACCGCGGATCGTGTGCGCGATGTCGCGACGAGCCTCGCTCAGCTCGACCAGGTGCGGGGCGTACTCGACCACACGGGCGACGATCTCACCGCGGCGACCCGCGAACTGCAACCGCTCGCCGACGTCGTCGAGGAGGCAGCAGGGGTCGACTACCTCGTCATTACCGACAACCGCGGGCTGCGCATCACGCACCCGAACCCCGCCATGCGCGGCGGAGAAGTCTCGACGCCACTCGATGATGTGCTCGACGGCGAGGAGTTTCTCGGCACCCAAGAGGGCACGATCGGCCGCACCCTCCGCGCGAAGGTGCCGGTGCGCGATGATTCCGGCGCCGTCGTGGGCTCCCTCTCCGTCGGCATCTTGGAGTCGCGCATCTCCGCTGACTTCGACGCCGCGCTCCGGCAACTGCTGCCCTGGGCGCTCGGCGCGCTGCTCGTCGGCACGGTCGCCAGTTCCCTGCTCGCCGCGCTGCTCGAGCGGCGATTCCGTCGGCTCGATGCGATCGCGCTCGAAGCCGAGAGCGCCCGTCGCACCGCTGCGGCGCTCCGCGAGCAGACGCACGAGTTCCACACCCGCCTGCACGTCATTCACGGCCTCGTCTCGCACGGCGACACCGCAGACGCGCTCGCCTACATCGACCGCACCGCTCCTGTCGATGCGGGCACCACCGGCGCCACGACCGAGCCTCCGCTGCTCCGCGCCACGCTCGATGCGCTGCGCGCCGAGTTGGGCGGCCTCGGCGCAGCACTCGAAACCGCGATCGAGGTCGAGTCGGATGTCGATGAGGGCGTCGTGCTCGTGCTTGCCAACCTCTGTCGCAATGCCGGCGAGGCCGGCGCCACGCGAGTGCGGTGCGCGCTCATCGAACGCGACGGCGCATTCCACGGGGAGGTCGCCGACGACGGCCCGGGCATCGGCCCCGCCGCCGCAGACCGGGTGTTCGCGCGCGGGTTCTCGTCGAAGCTCGACGCGACGGGCTTCGGGCGCGGCATCGGTCTCGACCTCGTGCGCCGCACGATCGCCGACCGGGGTGGCATGATCGAGCTCGGGCGCTCCGACCTCGGCGGCGCCCGTTTCCGGTTCGAGTTGGAGGTGGGCACGTGAGCACTGCCGCGCCCCCGCTGCGCGTGCTGATCGTCGACGACGATCCGGGCGCGCGCATGCTGCACAGCCGGTACGTCGCCGGCGCTCCGGGGTTCGTCGTGACCGCGACCGTGGGAACGGGTCGCGCCGCGGTGCAGCACGGTCTGCGCGGCGATGTCGATCTGGTGCTGCTCGACATGCGCCTCCCCGATATCAGCGGCATCGAGGTGCTGAATCGTCTGCGCACCCTGCACGAGGCGTCGCCCGATGTGCTCGTGATCAGCTCCTCCCGCGATCAGGTCACGGTGCGCCAGGCGCTCGCCGCGCACGTCGCCGGGTACCTCGTGAAACCGTTCACCGAAGAGGCGCTGCAGGCGCGTCTCGCCGCGTACCGCAGCGAACGACGCACCGATGCCGGGGGCGCGCGGGAACTCGCGCTGGCGCAGGGCGAGATCGATCGGCTGCAGTCGACGGGCCGGATCACCCTGCCTTCGCCCGCCGAAATCGACCGAGGTCGCGCAGCGCCGTCGCTGCCCAAGGGCATCTCCGAGGTGACGCTGGAGTCCGTTCTCGATGCACTTGATCCGGTCACCCCGATCTCCGCGGTCGAACTCGCGGCGCAGTGCCAGATTTCGCGCCCCACCGCGCGGCGCTACCTCGACTACCTCGTCGATATCGGCGCGATCGATTTGGCCCACCGGTACGGCAAGCGCGGTCGGCCCGAAGTGCTGTACCGGCTCGTCCCCGCTCCGCCCGAAGGCTGAAGCGGGCGCGGTCCGTGCGCTGCGCGGTCAGTGCGCGATGCCGCCGAAGATGAGGCGCGCTGCGATCACCAGCATCGTCACCGCGACGATCCCGTCGAGGATGCGCCAGGATCTCGGACTCGCGAAGAACCGGGTCAACAGGCGGGCCCCGTACCCGAGCAGGAAGAACCAGCACAGGCTCGCAATCGCGCCACCCAGCACGAACCACCAGCGATCCGGATCGCCCTGCGCGTTGCCGATGGTGCCCATGAGCACCATCGTGTCGAGGTACACGTGCGGGTTCAGCAGCGTGATCGCCAGGCAGGCGAGCACTGTGCGGCGCAGTGTGGTGGATTCGCCCTCACTCGCGAGCAGCGCTTCGGGGCGCATCGCCCGCCGAGCGGCCGACCACGCGTACCAGAGCAGAAATGCGACGCCGCCCCAGCGCACGATTTCGAGCAGGATCGGCGCGCGCTGCACGACGAAGCCGATGCCGGCCACGCCCAGTGTCTCGAGCACCGCGTCGGCCAGCCCGCAGATGAGCACGACGGGCAGCACGTGCTCGCGCCGAATGCCCTGGCGCAGCACGAACGCGTTCTGCGCACCGATCGCCACGATGAGCGAGAGTCCGCTGCCGGCACCGACGAGAAATGGAATGATCACGCTCCGACGGTAGAGCTCGCCGACGCCTGCGCGCCACTTCAGCGCCCCTCAATCTTCTTCAGTTGCATGAGCTGTGCTTAAGGTAGCCATGTGGACTTCCCCATCGAGCACCTCGAGACCTTCGCCGCGATCATCGACGAGGGGAGCTTCGAGGGCGCCGCTCGTCGCCTGCACGTGACGCCCTCCGCCATCAGCCAGCGGGTACGCGCGATGGAGCAGCGCGTCGGCACCGTGCTGATCGCCCGCACCCGACCGGTCTCAGTTACCCCCTCTGGCGCCGTAGTGCTGCGCGCCGCACGCCAGATGCATCGCATCGCCGCAGATGTTGCGAATGAGCTCGGTCAGCACGGCGCCGACCGCAGTGCCGTACTCATTCCCATCGTCGTCAACGCCGATTCGCTCGCCACGTGGTTCGTGCCGGCACTCGCGCGCGCCGCCCGCGAAACGGGCGCCACCTTCGAGGTGCTGCGCGCCGATGAGACGATCTCCACCGAGCGCTTGCGCAGCGGCGGCGCGGTGGCCGCGCTCACCGCCACCGCCGAAGCGGTTCCGGGCTGCACCTCGACGCGTGTCGGCACCGACCACTACCGAGCGGTCGCAAGCCCCGAGTTCGTTGCGACCCACTTCAGCGAGGGGGTCACCGCGCACGCACTTGCGACGGCACCCATGTTGGAGTTCGACCGGCACGATGCCTTTCAACAACGGTTCATCCGCCGCGTCACCCGCAGCCGCATCGACCCGCCGAAGCATTTCATCCCCTCCTCCGCCGAGTTTGCGCTCGCGATCGAACTCGGCATGGGCTGGGGCATGCTCCCCGAGCTGCAATGCGCGGCAGGTCTCGCCGACGGCAGGCTCGTCGCCCTCGGAGATCGGCCGATCCTCATGCCGCTCTACTGGCAGCGATGGAAGCTCGACTCCCCCGTACTCGACGGGCTCACCCGGGTCGTGCTCGAGGAGGCTGCTACGGCGCTTGACACCGTCGCGACGCCACCGCTCGCACCGCCCCTAGGATGAAAGGAGCGGGAGGGAGCTGAATGTTCGGGGTACTGCAGGGATTCGCGCTCATTCTCGGAGTGATCGGAGCCGGCTACCTCACCGCCCTCTTCGGCGTCGTCAAGGGCGAACAGCGACGCGTGCTCAACAACGTTGCCTTCTTCGTCGCGACACCCGCGCTGCTCTTCACCGTGCTGCGCACCAGCGACCCGGCCATCGTGCTCTCACCGGTGATCTTGATCACTACACTCGCCGCACTCATCGTGGCCGCACTGTTCGTCGTGTCGTCGCGCTTGTGGTTTCGTCGCGACCTCGCGAGCACCACGCTGGGGGCTGCGGGGGCGGGGTACGTCAACGCCAACAACCTCGGACTCCCGGTCGCCGTGTACATTCTGGGCGACGCCGCCTACGTCGCACCGCTCATTCTCGTGCAGCTGATCTTCTTCGCCCCGACGATTCTCTCGATGCTCGAAACCACGCGCCGGGGTCGGCGCGGCGAGTTGTTCGACGGCGACGCCGCCGCCGGCACTGAGCCGCCCCGCGCCCAGCGCGGCGGAGCCATGCGGGGTGCTGCCGCCGCGCTGGGGCGAGCTGCCTCGAACCCCATCATCATCGCCTCGATGCTCGGTTTGATCTTCGCCCTCTGCGGGTGGGGGGTTCCCGACATCGTCGCGGCACCGCTCGAAATGCTCGGCAACGCCGCCATCCCGATGGTGCTCCTGAGTTTCGGCATCTCGCTGCGCGGGCAGCGCGCACTGCAGCCCGGCACCGGTCGTGGAGCAGTTTTCGCCGCTTCGGCCCTCAAGCTCGTACTGATGCCAGTCATCGCCTGGGGGCTCGCGAAGGCCTTCGGGCTCGGCGACCACGAGGTCTTCGTCGCGACCATCATCGCAGCGCTGCCCACCGCCCAGAACATCTACAACTACGCGGCCACGTATCGCCAGGGCGAAACGATGGTCCGCGATATCGTCTTCCTCACGACGTTCGCGTCACTGCCCATCATCGCCGCGATCGCGTGGCTTCTCGGCTCGCACTGAGTGCAACATTTCGCGCTGGGGAATACCGCGTCACGGCGAGGCGTTCTGCTGAGTCGGAAACAATCGCACGATCCAAGGAGTCTCCCGTGAGCCCGCGCACCGCCCAGACCAGCGCCCCCGTCATCGAACACCTCGCCGAGCGCTGGAGCCCCCGCGCCTTCGACGCCACCCACGCCTTCCCCGAGGGGGCTCTTCGCGGTCTGCTCGAGGCGGCCCGATGGGCACCGAGCGCGAACAACTCGCAGCCCTGGCGCTTCATCGTGGCCCGCCGCGGCAGTGAGAACTTCGAGCGCATCACCGAGACTCTCGCCGGGTTCAACCGCCAGTGGGCCGGCAGCGCAGCGGCGTTCATCGTGAATATCGCCGAGACTGCCGATGCCGAGGGCAACGCTCGCCCGTGGGCGGAGTACGATCTCGGTCAGGCCGTTGCTCACCTGAGCGTGCAGGCGACCGCGGAAGGCGTGCACGTGCACCAGCTCGGCGGGTTCGATCGCGATGCGATTCGCGCCGCGTTCGGCTTGGAGGATCGCCAGCTCCCCGTGTCGATCAGCGTCGTCGGCAAGATCGGCTCCGCCGATGACCTGTCAGAGGTGCTCCGTGAGCGCGAGGTCGCTCCGCGCACGCGCATCGATCTCGAGTCGCTGGTGCTCGTGCGCGACTAAGACGAAGTTCGGGCCCTGTGTCAGGCGCCGGCGTCGACCGCGGTCGCGCCGCCGTCGAGGCGCAGGGCCTGAATCAATTCGCCGGCGTGCACGGTCGACACGATGACCCGCGAAAAGTGGTCGAATTCGCCGTGCCAGCCGTGATCTTCGTCAGCGCCTTCGGGCGTCTCGAAATCAATGACGACGGCTTTGCGTCCGCGTCGGGCGAGCACGAAGTCTCGGCCAGTGAAGTTGCGCCAGGTACCGGCGGCAAGTGTTCCGGGGAGTGATGCGCCCGGTGCACGCACTCCGCGTACCCAGACCCAGGGGTCATCGGTGACGATGGCAGAGGTGATCGCGGTGCGATCGAGTTCGATATCTCGTCGGCGCATCGCCGCGATCTTCTCGGACGCGGTCAGCCGAATGATCACGCGATCCGGGTGTACCTCGACTCTGGCCATCAGCTCAATCCAGCATGTCGCTCTGGTCGATCACCGATTCGACCGTCTCGATCAGTGCGCGCTTCGGGGCGTACACCGGGTGCGAGGGGTCGTTCGCGTCGGCCGGAAGCCCCAGAGCCGCGGCGACCTCGAGCGTGTTGACGCCGACGCAGGCGACGATCGTATTCTCGGGGATGTCCGGGAACTGCGATGCGACCTCTTCGGCGATCTTCGCCGACGCGACGAGCAGCGCGTTGATGCGGCCCGACTCGATGTCTTCTCGAATGTGCACCGATGCGGGCACGCCGACCGTGCGGAATGCCAGCACCTGTGTTACGTCGTGACCCCGTTGGGTGAGGCCTTCGGTGAGCACAGGAACAGCGACGTCCGAGCGCAGGGTGAGTACTTTCAGCACCTCGTCGGTGTTGATCTCGCTCCACTCGTCGAGCAGTGCGTACGTGCTGTTCTCTTCGCTCGGCGTGCGGGTGATCGGGTACCCGGCGTCCGTGAACGCGACGGCGGTGGCTTCACCGACGATGGCGACTTTCGTGTCGGGGTGAATCACTGCGTTGTGATGCTTGAGCACGTCGGCGACGGTGGAGCTCGTCGCTGTCATCCAGTCGAAGCTTCCCGCCTCGAGCTCTTTGAGCGCATCGACCAGCTTGTCTTCTTCGCTCGTGTGCGCGAAGTCGACGAGCGGCGCGATCACCGTGTGTGCTCCCTGCTCACGGAGAGCCCTCGAGACCAGATCGCCCCAGGTTCCGCCCCGAGGAACGAGCACCCGAAGACCACTGAGCGGCTTTGCCTCAGCAGACATACACCCCACTCACTCGACACCAATAAAAATGGCCGACACATCAATCTACCGGAGACTGCGGCCTGGCCCTTCACGGAATTCCGTTGACCCTATTCTTACCTTGCCGCCGCGAGGAAGCAAAATGACGGCATCTGCACCGACGAACGCAACCGAACTGTGACCTGCGTTCAGTCGGTCTCGCTCGCCCTGCGAAGGCTCAACGGAGCTTCTTCGCGACCACCGTGGCGATGCCCCAGACGGTCAGGCCGGCGATCACTGCGACGCCCGCCACGCCTGCGGCGAATGCGAGCGGATTGCGTCGCTTCTCGGCAACGATGCGCTGCTTTGCGTCGTCCACGGCGTCGTCGACGCGCTGCGCGTAGTTCAGACGGACCTTCAGTTGCGAGAGCGTGTCGTAGAGCTCTGCGCGCGCCTGTGCCGCGTCTGCGACGCCCTGCAGCTTCTCTTCGTGGCTCATCGCCAGTTCCCTTCTTCTCCGACGCGAGGCATGCGCGAGGCGCGGTGCTGCTGCGGCGGTACCGGGGGTTCGGCGTTAATACGCACCTCGCCCATTGCAGAGATGTCTCCCCCGACGCGATCGAGTGTTTCTTCGGGCACCGGGTTGCCGCGCTTGATGAGCGTGATTCCCGCCAGAATCGCGAGCGCCGCGAGCACAAGCAGCCCTGCTGCGACGACGAGCGCGGCGAGCCACCACGGCCACACGAGCGCGAGTGCCGCGATCGCCGCGATCACGAGTGCCTCGAGCATGAAGAAGACGAAGAAGAGCGCGATGACGATGGCACCGGCGCCGATGCCGGCCTTCTTCGCCTTCGAGACGATCTCGCGCTTGGCGTTCTGGTACTCGACCTGCGCCAGGCCGACGATCTGCTGCGGCAGACGACTCAGCAGTTCAAAGGTGCCGGCTTCATCCCGACGTTTGCGACTCATGCGCGCGCCTCGTCGGCGGTATCTGCGGTATCTGCCGCGCCGCTGTCGCCATTCAGCGACGTGGCCGTTGCCCCGCGCGGATTCGCGGTGGTCGCGGCGGCCCGGTCGGCCGTCCGGCCAGCGGGTGACGCGGTTCGCGCTGACGGGGTTGCGGCGTCCGAGCGACGGTCCTGCTGATTCACCAGCGCGGTGAACGCGTTCTTTCCGGCACGGAGCGCGGAATCCTTGAGATTTTCAACCGTGCCGCGCGTCGCGTCTTTGACGGCGTCGACGCCACGCTGTACCGGCGCGGTCTGCCACACTTGCTCGGCCCCCCGCTTGATCTGCTCGTAGCGCTCGCGCCCTGCTCGACTCCCGAGAACATAGCCCACAGCTGCGCCGAGAACGAATGCGATCTTGCCTTTCATGATGCCTCCAGTTCGTGGCGGTTCCTGGTCTTCGCCCAGCCTACTCCGGGTCGACGCCCGTTGCATGCGCCTTCGGTTATATACCCGATCTCTCAGGCGTCACTCGGCAATTCCCGTGAGGTGTCGGCGCAGCCGCACCGCCGCCTCACGTGCGTCGTGCACCGCAGTGGCGAGGTCTCCACTATGCGCATGGGTACCGACGCTCAAGCAAGTGGATTTCGCTTCGCGTGACGACATGGTATGCGCGAGCGCGCGGTCGCGAGCGCTCTTCGTGGCGAAGGGAGCCAGCACGGAGAACGCGTGCAGTCGACCGCCGGGCACCCGCGCTGCACCTGCCGCTCCCAGTGCCGCAGCTGCGACCTGATCGCTCTCAAGGTCAGGCGCCAACCCGATCGAGCTGCTCGCTCGGATCGTCCACGAGCTACTCTGCGCGGCATCGTCGACACTGTGCACCGTTGGGGCTTGCCAGCGCACGGCCCAGAAGCTGCCCGAGTCATCGCGTACGACTTCGACCAAGTCTTTCGCCGAAGTCGGATTCGTCGCAGCTCCGACCCACTCGGGCGCGCTCACTTCTGCGATCACTACCCATCGCGCGCGTGAGGTCTCTGCCGCACCCTGCAGCGGCAGCTCGGTACCCGCCGCTGATTCGCCGACCACCACCGCGCGTGCGGTGATCGAGGCTTCGCCGGCCGTGTCTCCCCGCTCGACGACCTGCCAGGTCGTTTCGTCTGCAGCGGCCGGCTGAGACGACTCCGTCGCATCGAACGTGACTTCCGCGACCGTGACGACTCCCGCATCGACGATCTCCGCGCCGTAGAGCGCAAGTCGGTCGAGTAGGGTCTCGCGCAGTTGCTCCCACCCGTCAACCGGCTGCACAAAGGTTTCACGTGCAACGGAACGCGCGGCATATTCCATTGCGGCGCCGCAAAGCGAACCTGCGGTCGTCACATCCTCATTCAGCCCCGGCGCCGCAATCGCCACATCGACGTCGTCTGCAGAGACCCCGTACTTTTCGCGCACCAACGGCTCGACGAGACGTTGCAGTGCGGTCGCTCCGATGCGGGCGCGCACGAGTTTACCGAGCCGCTGAGTTTTGCCGATGGTCAGCAACGGCATCACCCGATCAAGAAAGGCGCGAGTCGCTCCTGCACCTCCCAGCACCGCCAGGCTCGCTTCCGAGAGCGGTACTGCAGGGATTCCGAAGACCGATGGCATCGGTTGTTCAACGGGGTCGCTCTTCGCGCCCCGGAGCAGCACCGACTCCGGCGCTGCGGCCCGCGAAGCAGCTCCCGGTGTCGCCGGACCCCCAGCGGAAAGCGGTGCAGCGACGTGCGTGAGAAACTCTCGCAGCGTGCCGTCGGGGTCGGTCACTCGATCCGGATCAAACGGCGCCAGCGCGCCTACCGGTGTGCCTGCGCCTTCGGCGGCAGGCGCGCTCCCGCCTCGCGCAACCCGCACCGTGAGCCCGACCTCCGCGAGTTCGAGCGCGGCCGCGAGCTCAGGAATTCCGTCTCCGATGACATAGACATCAACCACGCGGCTGCTCCTCTTCCGGTACGACCGTGCCGGCCACCGGCGTGGTCGGTGCGGGGCCGGGAACGGCAGCGTCAGTGCCCGCACCTGTGCCCAGCGGAACTTCGAACTGCACGATGTCGATGCGCGTGCGCCCATAACCGTGCTTGCGGAACACTCGGATCACCAACCAGATGAAGAGGGCGTACCCGACTACCGAACCGATCATCGACCCCGCGCCCCCGGTCTGCTCGACCTGTGCGGTCTCACCCCCGACGTTGAACGTCATGAAGCCGAAGGCGATGAGGTTGTTGACAATGTGGATCGCGATGGCGGCTTCGAGCCCACCGGTGCGCCAGGTGAGCCAGGCGGCGACGACCCCAAGCAAGCCGACCGAAAGCAGCCCCCAGATGTCGTAGATGTGGGCGAGCGCGAACCCGACCGAGGGAATCAGAATGCCGAACCACGGGCTCTTCAACCACGAACCGAGCACCTGCATAAAGAGGCCGCGGAAGACCACCTCTTCGGCAGTCGCCTGCAGCGGCACGAGGAGAATGACAATGACGAGCGAAGTCCACGCTGCGGTCCAGTCAAAATCTGCGGCGGCAGCTGTCGGGGCCGGATCATTCAGCGATGCCGGGTTCAATGCGATCTCGAACCCGATCGCCGCAACATTCATCACCACGACAGCGAGCAGTGCCACGAGTGACAGTCGGCCGAGCAAGCCCCAGCGGATGCGCGCAGCCACAGACCACACGCGCCCATTGGGCCGCATATTCAGCGTGAGCATCGCGAGAATCACCGCGGGAATCATGATGATGATCGACACGAGACTCAGCAGCACCGACACCGGCACCTGGGTATCGAGCGCCGCACCCGTGCCCGTTGTCACCCCATTCAAATAATCAGGGTGCTGGAGCAGGAGCGGAAGGAACGCGACGCTCACGATGATCGTGAAGATTCCGAAGTACACCCCGGAGAGCAGCAGAAGCAGCAGCGGCTTCCACCAGCGATAGTTCTGCACTCCGCGCAGCAGCCGGTGATACTCGAGCGGTTCGGTTTCGACCTGCTGAAGCTGCACCGCGGGGCGCGCCCACGCGTACTGCGGCGGACCCACTGGTGCAGGTGCCGAAAATTCTGGGCGCTCGGAGGGCTCGGAACCGGTGCTCGTCATACGCTCCATCCTAGAAGCCGCCGCCGACATCCACCCGAGTGGAGCCGGCGACCGCCTCCCGAACCGCAGGAGTTCTCCGCACCTGCGGTCGAAAACCTGCACTGCGATCCGCGCAATCGAATTTCTCCTGCACGAACACCGAAACCTGCGCCGCACATGACGAAACCCCGCCAAGATCCAAGATCTCAACGGGGTTTCGATGCGTTTCGCTAGGCTCCCGCCCCTCGCTGCGCTCCGTGGGCTGACGCTACGCGTCACCGGCGCCGACCGAAACGCGATGCGTTTCGCTAGGCGCCCGCCCCGCGCTACGCTCCGTGGGCTGACGCTACGCGTCACCGGCGCCGGTCACAACGCGATGCGTTGTGTCAGGCGCCGCGCAAGCGCTCCGCGAGGAACGCGTGCAGCTCGGCACGCGGCACGCGCACCTGCTCCATCGTGTCGCGCTCGCGCACGGTCACCGCATCGTCGTCAAGCGAGTCGAAGTCGACGGTGACGCAGAACGGCGTGCCGATCTCGTCCTGTCGGCGGTAGCGGCGGCCGATGGCTCCCGAATCGTCGAAGTCGACGTTCCAGTCGTCGCGAAGATCCTGCGCGATCTCACGGGCCAGCGGCGACAGCGCCTCGTTGCGGCTCAGCGGCAGCACCGCGGCTTTGATCGGTGCGAGGCGCGGATCGAGCGCGAGCAGCGTGCGCTTGTCAGTGCCGCCCTTCGCGTTCGGCACTTCCTCTTCGCGGTACGCGTCGACGAGGAAGGCCATCAACGAGCGAGTGAGGCCAGCGGCCGGCTCGATCACGTACGGCGTGTAGCGCTCGTTCTTCGTCTGGTCGAAGAAGTTGAGGTCCTTGCCCGAGTGCTTCGAGTGCGTCGACAGATCGAAGTCGGTGCGGTTCGCGATGCCCTCGAGCTCGCCCCACTCGCCACCGGTGAACCCGAAGCGGTACTCGATGTCGGCGGTGCGCTTCGAGTAGTGCGACAGCTTTTCGGCGGGGTGCTCGTAGAAGCGCAGGTTGTCGGGGTTGATGCCGAGGCCGGTGTACCACGACATCCGCTCGTTCATCCAGTATTCCTGCCACTCCTCGTCCGTGCCCGGCTCGACGAAGAATTCCATCTCCATCTGCTCGAACTCGCGGGTGCGGAAGATGAAGTTGCCCGGCGTGATCTCGTTGCGGAAGCTCTTGCCGATCTGCCCGATGCCGAACGGCGGCTTCATGCGCGCCGCCTGCAGTACATTCGCGAAGTTCACGAAGATGCCCTGCGCGGTCTCGGGGCGGAGGTAGTGCATGCCGGCCTCGTCGTCGACGGGGCCGAGGTAGGTCTTCAGCAGGCCCGAGAATGCGCGCGGCTCGGTCCACTGGCCGCGGGTGCCGCAATTGGCGCAGACGATCTCTGCGAGGCCGCCCTCAGGCGCGCGGCCCTTCTTCTCTTCGAAGGCCTCGATGAGGTGATCTTCGCGGTAGCGCTTGTGGCACTGGAGGCATTCGACGAGCGGATCGCTGAAGACCTCGACGTGCCCCGAAGCCTCCCACACCTGCTTCGGCAGGATCACACTGGAATCGATTCCGACGACGTCGTCGCGCTTCTGCACGACGGCCTTCCACCACTGGCGCTTGATGTTCTCTTTGAGGGCCGTGCCCAAGGGGCCGTAGTCCCAGGCGGAACGCGATCCGCCATAGATCTCACCGGCCTGGAAGACGAAGCCGCGGTGACGGGCGAGGGCGATGACCTTATCGAGGCGAGACTGCTCAGCCATTTTCTGTATTCACTCCAAGGTGCAAGCGGGGATCTTGGCACCGCAGCGCTCGTGGCGCGGCGGCATAGGGGTCCAGTCTACCGACCGCGGCGGCACCGGGCCGGAGCGTTCATCCGCTGCTCAGGTGGCGTCGGGAGTTGACGCGCGTGATGTCAGGCTGAGCGTGCTGCGCTGAGTTCGCGCCAGTCGAACAGATCGGTGATGACGGCGCTTCCGGGCGCGGCAGGTTCGTGCGCGGCACGCGGGTGCTCCGCTGCGGGGCGCTCGGGATCGCCACCGGTCGCGACGGCAACATCCGAGATGGCAGCTGCAGTGACGGTGGGCTCGCCCTCGCGCGGCAGCCAGGGCAGGCTGATCGAGGAGGCCGTCGTGCTCGACGGATCCCACACCGCGTGCGGCATGGGCAGAATCGGCAGGGCGGCCGTGGGCGTGATGATCATGTCTGGAGTACTGGTGACCGCCGCGCGGCGGATCGCGACGAAGAGGCCGTACCCGCCCATCAGCGCCCACACGACGTTCGAGACGAATGACGGCCAGGCGCCGAATGCGATCGCTCCGCCCGCGCCGAGAAATCCGCCGACGGTGTTCAGCACGAGGTACCGTTTGGTCGTCGGGAGCCAGGTTCCGCGCAGCATCAGCACATACGCGGTGAAGGTGCCCAGGGTTCCGACCCAGCCCAGAATGTTCCCGACGATCTCCTGCACTGCCTGCTCCTTTCGCGCTCAACTTGTGGCAGGTCGGGCTGAGATTCGGCCGCGGAACGGGCCGGTGCTCCTGCAGCTCGACAGGACTATCCTCAGGCTCGAATGCATCCAGCACAATCGAATCTTTCGTGATCCAGGGTGTAGAATTTCTGAACATGCGCATCGCAGTCTCGCGACTCCCGTTTCTGCTCCAGATTGCACGGAGTGGCGGCGTGCTTGCGGCCGCCGAAGCGTTGACGCTGACCCCGTCGGCGGTGTCGCAGCAGCTCGCACGACTCGAGGCAGAAGTCGGTGTGCCGCTGGTGGTGCGCAGCCCGCGTGGCATCACCCTCACCGCGGCCGGCCGCGAGTTGGTCGAGCTGGCCGAGAACGTGGAGCGAGAAGTGAATGAGGCCGCGTTGCGCGTCGGAGCGGCGAGCGAACTCCCCAGCGGAACCGTTCGCTTCGGCGCGTTTCAGAGCTTTATGAGCGGTGTGCTCGCTCCGGCGCTCCCGCGATGGCGCACCGAACTTGCCGGCGTGCATCTGGAAGCTGTCGAGGCCGACCTTCCCGTCATGCTGCGCGGTCTCCGCGCGGCCTCCTACGACATCATCGCCATCGAGCGCGACGAGTCGGTGCCTCCGCCACCGCTCGGACCCGGAGTACGCGAAGTCACGCTCCTCGACGACCCCTGGGTGCTCGTCGCTCCAGCGGGCACGCAGGCCGCAATGGGTGTGGTCGAACTCGATCGCCTAAGACTCCCTTGGCTGCAGATCGACCCTGGCTCAGGCGTGTATCACGCATCGCAGCGGGTGCGCGCTCGCATCGAGAACGCGGCGATCGCGCCGCATCAGTACGCGAGCCATCAGTCGGCGCTCGCGCTCATCTCGGCCGGTGAGGGCGTCGCGCTCCTCCCGCAGCTAGCGCTCCGCGAGTTCTCACTGAGCGGCGTCGAAACCCACGAACTCCCCGGGCTCGGGGTGCGGCACATCGCGCTCCGGTACCGCGTGGGCAGAAAACCCGATCCCGCGGTCACGGCCGCAGTGGAGTTTCTGCGCTTCCTTACGGCGTCGAATGAGATCGCGCAGGATCAACCGGCGCGCTGACGCGCACTCGCATTCGGTCAGTTCCACTCACCGAGTACGAGGTTCTCAGGGCGTTCCCCGCGCTGCAGATGCGCGATCTGACGCTCGATGAGGCGTGCGACGCGCGGCAACATCGCACTAGAGTCGCCGCCGACGTGGGGCGTGATCAGCACGTTGGGCGCGCTCCAGAGCGGGTGGTCGTTCGGGAGCGGCTCGGGGTCCGTGACATCGAGCGCGGCGCGCAGGCGACCCGCGGTGAGTTCTGCGACCAGCGCATCGGTGTCGATCACTGGGCCGCGCGCGACGTTTACGATCAAGGCGCCATCCGGAAGCGCGGCGAGGGCCTCGGCATCGAGCAGGTGCGTCGTTTCGGCGGTCAGCGGCACCGCGATAATCACGATCTCTGCGTCGGCGAGCGCCGAGTGCAGCGCGTCGAACCCCTGCACCGCAACCGAGGCACCTGCGAGGTTCTGCTGCTCTCTGGCCGTTCGGGCCAGGCGCGAGATCTCGACCTCGAACCCCGCGAGCCGTGCTTCGATCGCTTGCGAGACGCCGCCGTACCCGATGAGCAGCACCCGGCGGTCGGCCAGGCTCGGCGTCGATCGCCCGGCCCAGTCCCCCGCATCTGCCTGGCGCACGAAGTCCGCCAGCCCGCGCTGTGCAGCAATGGCGAGCCCGACCGCGAGCTCCGCAGTCGACGTCTCATGCACCGTGGCCGCGTTGGCGACCGCCTGCTCAGCGCTCACGTACTTCGCGAGCCCGTTGTAGCCGATCGACTGCCACTGCACGAGCCGCACATCGACGCCCTCGAGCGCCGCGAGCGGCCGATTGCCGCCCAGGTACGGGGGCACGACGATGTCGAAGCGCTGCCGCGGGGCCGGGCCGTCGAGATCCCACTCCACGAACTCGACTCCCTGCACGTGGGCGAGTGCCTCACGCAATCCGGAATCCGTGGGCAGCGAAACGACGAAGTCACTCATGCTCGCGAGTCTATCGAGGGCGGCGATTCAACCGCATGCGGATCGCGGTGCCCCCCGATGGTCTCCCCGCCACGGGGCACCGCGATCCTGCCCGCTACCGCGTCGTCACCCGCCCGGTGCGTCGCCGAATCTCGTCGGCGACCTCCTTCGCATCACCCTCGGGCGCACTCGACTGCGCATCCGGTCGCGCACCGAACAGGTACACGAGGCCGGTCACGAGCACCACGGCGAGGCCGATGAGCACGACGTAGTCGGTCAGGAATGCTCCGGACGATCCCGGGATCGCCAGTAGCACCATGGCGAACACCCCATAGGCGAGCGCAAGCACGTTCACGACAAGCCCGAGGGCCCCGAGTGAGAACGGCCCGGCCGGTCGCCATCCACGCAGACGCTGACGCAGGCTCGCGAACACGACCATCTGGAACGACAGGTAAATTCCGAGAATCGCGAACGACGTCACGGCGACCAGAATGCCGTCGTTGAAGAAGATCAGCAGGCAGATGAGCGCGGGTACCGTGCACGCCACGATGAGCGCGTTCGTGGGCACCTTACTGCGCTCCGATACCTTCGACAGCCACGCGTGACCCGGCAGCATCCCGTCGCGTGCGAACGAGTACAGCAGGCGGCTCGCGGCGGCCTGCAGGCTCAGCACGCATGAAATGAATGCGAGGATCGCCACCGCCAAGAACACCTTCGCGCCGACCGCACCGAGCGTCGCGGTCAAGATCTCGGGGATCGGATCACCGACCTCGCCAGCGACGATCTGCTCGAGGTTCGGAGCCGCGAGCACGTACCCACCGAACGAGAACAGTGCCGACACGGCACCGACCAGAATCGTCATGATCATGGCCTTCGGAATTCGTCTCGCCGGGTCGGCGACCTCTTCGGCGACGTCGCCGCACGCTTCGAACCCGTAAAAGAGGAAAAGCCCGGCCAGCGCCGAAGCGATGAATACGGGCAGGTAGGACCCGTCACCCGCGGTACCCATGGTGTCGAAGAACACCGAGAAGTCATGTTTGCGCTGGAAGATGAGCAGGTACAGCCCGATGCCGATCACGCCGATGAGTTCGGCGAACAGTCCGATGCGCGCAATGCGTGCGAGCCACCGTGTGCCCGTGAAGTTGATCGCGAGGGCCAGCAGCAGCAGCGCGAGCGAGATGATCAGTGTGGACGCGGGCGTGAGCTCGATGCCGAACAAGGCGGTCACGAAGCCCGCGCCGAACTCGGCAACCGAGGTGATCGTCACGATCATCGCCCAGATGTAGACCCAGGCTGCAAGCCACGCGTATCGCCGGCCCCAGAGTCGCCGCGCCCACGGGTAGATACCGCCGTGGATCGGATACTGCGATACGACCTCCCCGAACACGAGCGACACGAGCAGCTGCCCGCAGGCGACGATGACGATCCACCAGATCGAGGGTGGTCCGCCAGTCGAGAGCGCTACGGCGAAGAGCGAGTAGACGCCGACCAACGGCGAGAGGTAGGTGAAGCCGAGGGCGAAGTTTGCCCACAGGCTCATCGAGCGGTCGAACTTTCCCTCGTACCCGAGTACGGCGAGATGTTCGTCGTCGGCGAGGCGCCCGTCTGATGAGGGAGCGGTCATGATGTGTTCCTTTCGGATCGACGTTGATCCCGACGGATTCGATACCGTCGTCGAGCTGAGCATAGACCTGCCGTGCGGTCTGTGCGGGTATTGCGCGCTCCTGAGAGTGAATAAGTGAGGCGACGCTCGGCGCCTCGCAGCGATCATCACTCGCAGCTAGCATCGGATGCATGTCGACAACGCACCGCTGGGTGCCTCTGGGGGTCAATATGCGTATGTGCACCGCAAGTCGCGTGATGCGTACTGGCGCGCTGGTCTCGGCCGGCCTGCTCACTGCGGGCCTGCTCGCCGGCTGCGCACCGACGGCGACACCTGCGACAGACACTGACGCGAACTCAGCCTCCGATGCCGGGCCGCGCGGTTTCCCCGCGGGCGGAGTCGTCGACTACCAACTGGGTGGGGCGTACGATCCGGCACCCGAGGTCGAGATCGTCTCTCGGGATCGCATGGATGCACCCGACCCCGACCGCTACTCGATTTGCTACGTCAACGGATTTCAAACGCAGCCCGGCGAGCTGAGCGACTGGCCCGAGGGCGCCCTGCTCACGAACGAGTCAGGCCCGGTGATCGACCCGGATTGGCCGGACGAAGTGCTGCTGAACACCGCCACCGAGGCTGCGCGCGCCCAGATTCTCGAGGTGGTCGCTCCCTGGATCACGAAGTGCGCGGAAGATGGCTACAACGCCGTTGAGTTCGACAACCTCGATACGTATACGCGCTCGAACGGTGCGCTGACGCGTGAGGGCAATGTCGCCCTGGCGCAGGCGTACGTCGAGGTCGCTCACGACGCTGGGCTCGACGCGGGCCAGAAGAACGCCGCGGAAGATGCGGAGCTCTTGCACGCGGAGGCCGGCTTCGACTTCGCAGTATCCGAGGAGTGCGGCGCGTACCAGGAGTGCGCGGACTACACGGAGGTGTATGGCGATGCGGTGATCGATATTGAGTACACCGATGAGCTGCCCCGCAGCTTCGCGGAGATGTGCGCGGACCCTGAGACGCCGGCTTCGGTGGTGCTGCGTGATCGGGATCTCAGCACCCCTGACGATCAGGAGTACGTGTTCGAGACATGCGCGTGACGCGCAGCGTCGTGTGACCGAGAAACACGAAAGCCCCGCAGGCCTGAGCCTGCGGGGCTTTCGTCGCGCACCCGCACGGGTGCAGAAAAGGTTCGAGGGCCGTATCCGGTTCCACACACCGTCTTGGTATATGCAACCCGATACGACCCTCGGTAAAAGGTGTCCGGCGGTGT